>JAUCGD010000637.1 GCA_030377945.1 Desulfobacterales bacterium HSG17
CAAGAAAGCAACAAATTGCTTATGATGTGCTAAAAGAAAAAAATAATTGATGAAATATGGTCAATAACAGAATTTAAGAATTGAAAGTTATTTAATTTTATGAACACAAAAAAAAAGATTTCTATATTTGGCTCTGATCAATTTCACAGAGATACTTTTGTTGGCCTGATCCTTTTTGCTGCAATTGTTATTTCGCTTGGTTTCCTGATGGTGAATTACAATAAAGAGTTAATTTACAAAAACATAATCTTCGGCCTTATTGGCATTATCATTATTCTTGCGTTTTTGTTTACGCTTATGTTCCTGCTTATTGGAGAGAAAACTATTCGTAAACTTGCTAAATCCAGGGATGACCTGGAACTCAAGGTAAAAGAACAGGCAGTCCGGCTTAATGAAAATAAAGTGCGAATGGAACTGGCACTGAAAGGCGGTGATCTTGGAACATGGGATATAGACTTTGTCTCAGGAAGCAATTTTTATAATGACCGCTGGCTGAATATGGTGGGATATGACCGTGATGAGATCAATAACGGGCGGGATTTATGGGTGAAATCTCTTCATCCTGAAGATCGTGAACGTGTTCTGGAATATGGGAAAAAATACCGAGAAGGACTGATCCTGGATTACGAGGTGGAATATCGGATAATCACGAAACAGGGCGAAACCAGGTGGTGTATGTCAATAGGTGAAGCTGTTGATATTATGGATAGCGGCCAGATTAATCGCATGGACGGGATTGTGCTTGATATTACGGAACGTAAAAGAGCAGAATTCTTACTAAAAGAAAGTGCTGCCAAACATAGAACCATTTTTGAAAATTCTCCCCTGGGTATGCTCCTTTTTGATACCTGCGGCAGGGTTGTTGACTGTAATGAGAGACTTGTTAATCTCATGGGCTCATCATATGAAAAACTCATAGGATTTGACGGTCTTAAAAGAATTGTTGACAAATCAGTCCGAGAAGGACTACGAAAAGCCCTGAAAGGGCAGCGTATAGAGTGGGAGGGGAAATATACATCGGTGACAGGTGGCAAAACCGCTTATCTCAGGATTATATTTAACCCGGTCACACCGGATAATGAAACCACAGAAATAATAGCAACCTTTGAAGATATCGCTGATCGCAAAAATGCAGAAAAAAAAATAGCTTGTGCCAGGGATGCAGCAGAATCGGCAACACGGGCAAAAAGTGATTTTCTGGCCAATATGAGCCATGAAATCAGAACACCCATGAATGCCATTATCGGTTTGTCACATCTTTGCCTTGGAACAGATTTGAATCTGCGTCAGCGTGATTATATTGAAAAAGTTTACCAGTCAGCCAACTCACTCCTGGGAATTATAAACGATATTCTTGATTTTTCCAAGATAGAATCTGGAAAGCTTGAAATGGAGTCAATACCTTTTTGCCTGGAAGATGTATTAAAGAATCTTAGCAGTCTTATTGCTGTCAAAGCCCAGCAAAAGGGCCTGGAATTGATTTTCTATATTGATCCCGGACTGCCGCATAATCTGGTTGGAGATCCACTTCGTTTGGGCCAGGTTATGCTGAATCTGGCGGGCAATGCTTTGAAGTTCACTGAAAAAGGTGAAATTTTCATCAAAATAACAGCTAGTGAAATTACTAATGAAAAGGTTAAAATAAAGGTGTCTGTTAAAGATACAGGCATAGGAAATACAAAAGTTCAATGCGATGAAATATTTAATTCTTTCAGCCAGGCAGATACTTCCACAACAAGAAAATACGGAGGAACAGGCCTGGGCCTTTCCATAAGTAAAAAACTGGTGGAAATGATGCAGGGTGAAATACAGGTGGAAAGTAAATCAGGAAAAGGCAGTAATTTTATATTTAGTGCTGTTTTTGCCAGACCGGATATAAAAGAACCAGATATAAAAGAACCAAA
>JAUCGD010000076.1 GCA_030377945.1 Desulfobacterales bacterium HSG17
CCTTGTTCTGGCCAGCAATCACAAGGGTTTGATTGGTTCCCGATTAAATAACGCCGCATATTTAAACGGAATCAAAGCATCTGAAAAGGTCAACAGCAGAATTATAATTACGAAAAACATGGTGCGCTCTTTTGAAGTTTATAGATATTTCAGACCGATTTCAGGACAAGATGATGACCGACTGCATAATCTTATGAAGCAAATGATGCTTAGACGCGGCATTTCCATAGATATAAATCATGAGTGGTGCTACCAGTCTGGAAAAACAGGTGTAAATCAGGTTATAATCGTTGGTTTGGACCCCAAGCCTTTTGAGGAGGGGCATAAAGAAGATATTCGCAATACGGTAATTATATCAGCAGTTTTGGTTGTACTGGGACTGGCCGCTTTTATTTCCATGTTCTGGCTGCAAAGTTACCGGTCAACCAGAAAATCACTTCAGGATACCAGTGCAATTGCCCATAAGGTTGTAACAAGCCTTCCGGTTGGATTGATAGCAACAGATAAAGACGGCAATATTGCTTTTTTCAATAGTTCTGCTGAACGTATCACAGGACTCAATTTAGAAGCATCACAGGGAAAAGCCCCTGATACAATTCTGCCCGCTCACTTATGCAGGTTAAAAGAAGCTTTAGATCGCGGGGAGTCAATATATGAGAAAGAAATGGTATGTGAATTTACCAAAAGCAAGATTGTTCCTGTAAGCGTCAGCGCATCGGAAATTATAAATGAAGTGGGAGAATTTGTAGGGCAGGTCTTGATAATTCGGGATCTTGGTGAGGTTCGGCGCCTTCAGGATGAAATCCGGCGCAAAGAAAAATTAGCTGCTATTGGAGAGCTTGCAGCCGGAGTGGCACATGAAATTCGAAATCCCCTGAGTTCCATTAAAGGTATCGCATCATATTTTAAAAATAAATATGATGAAGATAAAGGTGATGAAGAGATGTCTTCTGTCATGATTTATGAGGTGGATCGTTTAAACAGGGTCATTAGTGAGCTTCTGGAGTTTGCCAGACCAACAGATATAAAGCCTGAGATAACAGACATTAATCCACTGATATTACATACTGTCCGGCTCATAGAAAAAGAAGCTTCTTTAAAGGAAATCTCAATCAAGTTAGATTTACCTCAAACAAATCTTTTAGCAGAAATAGACTCGGATCGTTTTTCACAATGCCTTCTGAATTTATATTTAAATTCTCTTCAGGCCATGAAAAAAGACGGCCTGCTGAGTATTAAAGCATCAAAAACCGGCACTAGCTTTATAATAATTGAAATAAAAGATACCGGCCCTGGGATAAGATCGGAAAATTTGAGCAAAATATTTGATCCTTATTATACCACTAAAACCAAAGGCACTGGTTTAGGTCTGGCAATTGTCCATAGAATTATTGAATCCCATAACGGAAATATAAAGGTTCAAAGTACTCCGGGTCAATGCACTGTTTTTACAATCAACATTCCGGGAAAGAAGGTTTAATGAGGGGAATATGAGCAGCCAAAAACAATTTCACATACTGGTGGTTGATGATGACTCCAGTCATTTGAAGATCCTAAAAACAATTATAGCGAGCTGGGATTACCGGACAACTGCTGCAAATGACGGAATAAAGGCAGTCGAGTATGTCAAAAATCAGCATTACGACCTGATTTTGATGGATGTTCGTATGGCTGAGATGGACGGAATAGAAGCACTTAAAAAAATTAAAGATTATAATCCCTCTATACCAATACTTATTATGACTGCCTACTCATCGGTTGACTCGGCAGTTGAAGCCTTAAAAGCCGGGGCTTATGACTACCTGACCAAACCTCTTGATTTTGATGTGGTGAAACTAACACTTGAACGGGCCCTTGAGCATGTCAGACTTCAGACTGAAAACAAAAAATTGAAAGCAAGAATGAGTGACAATTATATTTTGAAAGATATAGTTGGAAAAAGCAAGCCCATAAAGGCGCTGATAGATTTATCAGCCATGATCGCACCTTCGGAAGCCACAGTATTGATAACAGGTGATAGTGGAACCGGCAAGGAATTGATTGCCAAATCAATTCATCTCAACAGCAGCAGAAAAAAACAAGCCCTTGTAGTGATAAATTGTGCTGCATTGACTGAAACACTGCTGGAATCCGAGCTGTTTGGTCATGAAAAAGGTGCATTCACCGGTGCAGACAAACCTCGTGAGGGCCGGTTTATGCAGGCAAACAGCGGAACTATTTTCCTGGATGAAATTGGAGAAATATCTCCTGCAATGCAGGCTAAACTGCTGCGTGTTATCCAGGAAAGAGAAATTCAAAAAGTGGGCGGTGATAAAGTTTTAAAGGTGGATGTTCGTATCCTGGCTGCAACCAACAGAAATCTGGAACAAGAAGTCAAAAAAGGCAAATTCAGAGAGGATCTTTTTTATCGTTTAAATGTTGTAAAACTTAATATTCCGTCCTTAAAGGAACGGAAGGATGATATCCCTTTGCTGTCGCAGCATTTTCTGGAAAAGTATGCTGGAAAAAACCGCAAAAATGTGAATGGGTTTTCCCCCCTGGCAATGAATATGCTTATTAAATACGAGTGGCCCGGTAATGTCAGGGAACTTGAGAATACAATTGAGCGTGCAGTAATTTTATTAACAGGCAACTATATATCGGAAAAGGAGCTTCCTTCAAATATTACCGAGCCATATTCTGAAGATAATGATATTGGTGAGAAGTTTATACCTGTTGCAGCTAATCGCCCATTGGAAGATATTGAAAAAGAAGCTATACTTGCCACTTTTGAATCAACAGGGGGTAACAAAAGTGAAACTGCCAGGAGGTTAAAGATTGATCGAAAAACCCTGTACAAAAAACTTAAAAATTACGGTGTTTGAAAAGAAATTTATGTAAAAAAGTCGCAGCCGGTTACTCCAGCATTTAAATCTGCGATAAAGATTTTTCTTTTCCTGTTTTCACTGCAAGACCAAGCACGTAAATAATTAAACCTGTAACAATTGCCAGGGAAACGGCAAAAACAATAAAAGGAGAGTACTGGCCTGTTACTTCAAGATCACTCACTTTAAAATAAGGGCTGAGATAGGCTGTACGAACTGCATCACGCATATTTATCATTGCAGCTGCCAAAATTACAAAGGAGAAGGCCGTTGGCCACACCTGCTTTTTTATACTGAAATAAAGGGTCTGCAATACCAGGAAAAGTGCTGCAATAAAAAGTGCAGTATGGGGCAGACTGGTCCCCATAAAAAGCTGCATAATATTTTTGGGCAGGCTCATTTGAAACCAGAAGCCTACGGCAATCTGGAAAAGGGTGGCAAATGTAAACCATTTCATGCCCAAATCAATATTTTTTTGTGCAATATTTTTCAGGTTTGTATCTTTTTCCTGCTTTAATGTCCAAACAGCAGCAATAAATAAACCGCCCACAGCAAGAGATGCTGTTATAAAATGAAGATAACGGGGAAAAAGAACAGGATCAGACAGATTCAGCAAAAGTCCGTCAGGATTGGTAAAATACCCTGGCCAAGCCTTGGGGTTGAGCATCAGGGTCATGTTATTGGAAAAGATAAATCCGATAAGCAATAACAATATAACTGAAATACCAATAAAAGTGCTGCGCTGTTCATTTAAAGCATCAAAATTAAATTTATAGTAGTATGCAGCATAATATGCAATAATAAGAACTGCAATTACACACAGCCAGTAAACTGCCATTAATTGGGAACTCACATAAATAAACTGACCAAATAAAATTTGAAGAAACAAAAACGGGGCAACTCCAAAATTTATGGCAAGGGCAATGATAACAGGCAGTTTTGTGGCAACATCCTTTTGAACCGGCAGCAGACTTCCTGTGCTGTTCTGGCGCATACCGCTTATCCATGCAATAATGCCGGTTCCAAGCATGATATTTACCAGCAGGATATGTACTGTAAATGTAAGGATAAGAAATAATTTAAACCATCCCCATTCAACAGGAATGGGGTCAGCCAGAGGTATAAGAGAGCCATGATGTATAAAAGATTGGGGATTCATTGACAAATTCCTTAATTTAGTGATTAATATTTTATAATTCTAAATTTTGTTAATTTTTATGTCAATACAATTATCAAAATATAAATTTTCATGCTATTATAGTATTACAACAAATATATTAGGAACAAAGGAAATACAATGGAAAAAATTATAGCAATTTTGGAAGGTGACGGAATAGGGCCGGAAATTGTCAGGGAAGCTGTTAAAGTACTTAAAGCTATTGAAAAAAAATACAGCCATAAATTTACTCTTAATTATGCTCCTTTTGGGGCACAGGCTTATTTTGACGAAGGTTCCCCTTTTCCTGAAAAAACAAAAGAGATATGTGATAATGCAGATGTAATTATCAAAGGCCCGGTCGGTCTTGCCATTGACCAGATGACTAAAATCCCCCAGGAACACCGGCCTGAAATCGGGGCTATCCTGCCTTTAAGAAAACGATATGATACTTATGCCAATTTCAGACCTGTTCGGCTGCCTGAATCCCTTGCATCTTTCTCTCCTTTAAAACCTGAAATAATAGGACAAGGGCTTGATATTCTTATGATTCGGGAACTTGTGGGAGGTATCTATTTCGGGGATAAAATCGAAGGCCCTTCAACCGGAATGGAGTATGCAAAAGATGATTGCACTTATACTAAAGATCAGGTAAAAAGAGTGGCAGAAATAGCATTTGAAGAGGCTCGCAAGCGGAAGTCAGCTCTTATCAATATTCATAAAGCCAATGTACTTGCCACATCCAGGTTTTGGAACGAAGTTGTTGAAGAGGTGGCAAAAGATTTTCCCCATGTGCCTTATCAGTCCATGCTTGTTGATAATGCAGCGTTTCAACTGGTAAAAGCTCCGGCCCAGTTTAACGGTGTAGTGCTTATTGAAAACATGCAGGGTGACATACTCACAGATCAGGCAGGCGGGATAATCGGTTCCCTTGGTTTGATGCCTTCAGCATGTATAGGCCCTGAAAAAAGCTATGTTGAACCGGCTCACGGTTCTGCTCCTGATATTGCCAATATGAATATTGCCAACCCATATTCCATGATAGGCAGCGTAGCTCTTATGTTTGACAGATGCTTTAATCTGCCGAATGAAGCCCAGGATATATGGGACGGACTTTTTGATGTATTTGCACAGGGATTTATAACAAAAGAGCTTACAGGGGGAAATGATAAACAGGAGAAAACAGTCTCAACAACCGAATTTGGCGATATGGTTGTTAAAAGTATTTTAAAATAAAATAGTCTGGAATGAAAAAAATTTAGTCAATATTTCAGTTTAAAAACACGATTTTAGAAAGGATTTTCCATGAAACAGCTTGAAAAACTCTTTGAAAGAATTGTCAGCCGTACCAAAATTAACTTAAGGGAGCTTGACTTTAACCTTGATGATTATGTTGAAGACCTGCTTCCCCTTGAACAGCTGGTTAAATTTTACAGTTTTTACGGCATAACCTCACACCACCCGATTCATTTTAGTTTTAAAAATTCCAATCTTGCAGGAAGCTATTTTCTTGGAACATGCAGTGTTCTCAATTCAATCCTGTATAAAAGTGATATCCGGGGTGATGAACTTAAGCTGGAAGGTGAGACTTTTAAATTCCAAGATACGGAAATTATCCTGGATGTTGATGAAATGATCTCCATTAAAAACAGTATGCTTATAAAAACCCTGGTACATAATTTTTCACATGACCCTGAAAAAATTGATCTTTTTTTAATCAAAAATACCATCTCAAGCCCCTATGCCAATATACACGGCGCACCAATGGACGGCTGTTTTCTAGGACCTTTCAGCACTGTTGACCTTACAACCCTGCATAATTGTGTTATCGGAACATATTCATTTGTACAGGTGGGCCGTTTATCCCATACAAATGTGCCTTCAGGACAGGTATGGGTTAAAAGCGGGGATGTATTTGATTTTAAATATCAATTTCCACTGGAAGAACTGAAACATTATATTACCCTGAAACCCGGTGAAGGAGCTGTGGGCAGATTTATAGATTTTGCTGAAGACCGAAAAACCGAATTTCAGAGACTTTATGATGTTGTTCATCTTGAGTCTCCAATTGCAGTACCTTTAGGAGCTTCCATTAACAGGTATTCGGTGTTCCTGGGACAAAGCCATATTGAAGAAAATGTACTTGTAGCCCAGCGTGCATTTATTGAATCATCACACCTGGGCAAAGGAGCTAATGCACAGGAAAACTGCTATATCAGTAACTCCAGACTTGAAGGTTATAATGTTACTGCTCATGGAGCAACCATAATTCATGCACTTCTGGATAAAAAGGTTTTTGTAGGATTTAATTCATTTATCCAGGGTAAAACAGACTGCAAGCTTACAGTAGGAGCAGGAAGTGTGATTATGCCTCATACTATCATACACCTGAATGCTCCCCTGGAAATCCCGCCCGGTTCCCTGGTATGGGGATATATAAGAAACGCTGAAGATCTTGCAAACAACAGTATTTCCCTTGACCGCCTGTCTAAAGTAAAAGATAAGGTTGAAATAGGAAATATGAGATTTACAGGTGACGGTTCTGCATTTGTTCATGCTTTCCAGCATCGGGTTGAGCATATCCTGGAAGCAAACGGAGCTTATTTTGACGGTGAGCTTAACAGGGGACATGCACAAATGGGCCAGAATATTTCATTTAATATAATTCAGCCTTATTCCAGAGGCTCCCTTGAAGGGCTTTATCCTTCCATTGAGATTCAGCCTTAAAATTCAGCTGCATTTTTTATACCGGGGTAAGGCATTAAACATTATCGGAAATAAGGATTTCCACCGTAGGGTGTGTTAGGCGATAGCCGTAACGCACCGTTATTTTAAGGTTGCGGTGCGTTACGCTGCGCTAACGCACCCTACAAAAATTATTTCCGATAATGTCTATTAAATAATGCCTGCCCCGGAAGTTCTGCTATTTTTTAGCTTTTAATAAAGCCTCAAGACCTGCAAAAGGACTGTGGGAAAAGGAAGAATCCTGCTCTTCCTCAGCAGCAGAGCCGTCAGACCACTCTGCATCCTGAAACCTTGAATGCTCATTATCGTGGCAATACAGGCAGAGCAATTCCCAATTGCTGCCGTCAGGAGGGTTATTATCATGATTATGGTCCCTGTGATGCACTGTAAGCTCCTTTAATTTCTTACCTGAAAACTCACGAGTGCATTTGGCGCAAACCCAGGGAAACATCTTAAGGGCGCGCTCTCGATAACCTTTTTCCCGGCGCTCTTTATCCTGCCGGGCTTCAGCAATAAGTTTATCAACCTTTTCAGCATCTTTCCTTTTTTTTTGTGACATTTGTTCCTTCCTTTGGCTGTTTTCATGTCTATACAATCAGTTTGCTTTAATAGTATAATATCTCAAAATATTTCCTATTATATCTTTTTTATTGCCAGATTTCAATACTCTTAATAGAAAGCAAATTTCTTGACTTCATAATACACAAACCGTAACTTGAAAAAAACATCAACCCTGATTTAGGAGGACACAATGGAAAGTACAGTTTATTTTATGGATTTAAAGGCATCGCCCAAAGAAAATCTTTTTGCAAAACTCCAGCAGCTCCTGGATAAGGCCGGACTTGAAAAAGTATTTTCAGAAAGAGACCTTGTGGCAGTAAAACTGCATTTTGGCGAACTTGGCAATACAGCTTTTATCCGGCCTGTTTTTCTGCGTAAGATTGTAGAAAGCATTAAAGCCAAGGGCGGCAGTCCCTTTCTCACAGATGCAAATACCCTGTATGCAGGAACCAGGAGCAATACTGTGAACCATTTACAGACAGCCATTCAAAACGGTTTTGCATATGCTGTGGTTGATGCTCCTCTTGTTATTGCCGACGGATTAAGGGGCAAGAGTGAAACCGCAGTACAGATAAACAGAAAACGGTTTAAGGAAGTGTATATAGGGTCTGAAATTGTGCAGGCTGATTCACTCATTTCAGTAGCTCATTTTAAAGGTCATGAGCTTTCAGGATTTGGCGGAGCCATAAAAAACGTGGGTATGGGCTGTGCATCACGCAAAGGCAAACTTGCTCAGCATTCCAATTTAGGTCCCAAGGTCAGCATTGATAAATGTATAGGATGCGGAGACTGTACTGAACATTGTTCTCAATTCGCCCTTGCCCTGGAAGATGAGAAAGCAATTATTGATACTGATAAATGTATAGGATGCGGGGAATGTATCCTGATCTGCCCTAACAGTGCCATTGAAATACAATGGAATCAGGCTATACCGGTGTTCCTGGAAAACATGGTTGAATATACCGAAGGTGTACTGAAAAATAAAAAAGGCAAAACCCTTTACCTGAATTTTATAACCAATATATCCCCTGCCTGCGACTGCTACGGTTATAATGATTCTCCTATTGTACGCGATATTGGAATTGTGGCATCAACTGATCCCGTAGCCATTGACCAGGCATGTGTTGATCTTGTTAATAAGGAACATGCTCTGCCAGATTCCTGCCTGGAAAACAACCATGAGCCAGGAGCAGATAAATTCAAAGGGCTTTATCCAAAGGTGGACTGGACACTCCAGCTTGATTATGCCCAGGAACTTGGTCTTGGAACCCGCAAATATAAGCTTGAAAAGATTTAGATGACATTGGGTTCTGCATCCCGCATTATCTGGCCTCAATAGTCCCGGATAATATGGGATGCAGCATTACAATAATATTTTCCTGTTTAATTCTCACACCATCCTCTGAATCTCCGAAAATATCTTTTCAAGGCGCTTTGGAGAAACCTTTACCGGGGTTTTAAGTTCCTGGGCATACAGGGAAACTTTGTATTCTTCAATAAGCCAGAAGAATTCTTCCACAGCTTCGCGCTTTTCATCTGTTACATTGGAAGAAAGTGAATTTAGAAGTTCATTTAACCTTTGTGTATGTTTTTTTACATCTTCTGCTTTGATCTGGTCTTTTTCAAAATTTATCAGCCCCCGCTCTGCTCTCAGGGTAATGGCTTTAATATAGCGTTCCAGATGAGACATGCGGTCTCCGCTGTAAAGTTCTGTGAAATTTTCCGGAACCAGGTTTGCCAGGGAATCTCTTAATCCTGATAAGTAATTGACAATTCCTTTATTAAGTCTGTTTGCATTTTCCAGGTCATAAAGAGTGGTGCGGCACTGATGGTATGATTCCATTACATTGACTGTATGCTTTAATTTCTGTCTGCCTTTTTCCAGGATATGGGGTGCTGTATCTTGTGCATGGTTTTTAAAATCTTTTTCCTTGCGGATATTCTTGCAAAAGTAAGTTTTCAGGATACTTTGATACAACTGTTTTTCAATTATTTTCGGGCCTCCAAAATAACCGGCTGTTTTTATCATGTTCCGGGGCAGGGTCATGTGGCTTTTGAGCATCCTGGCTTCCCTTGCAAGAGAAAGGGTAAGAAGAAGCTGTATGCCGTTTTTATGTAAATTAAGGGCTTCCTGTCTGTTTGAAAAAAGCCGGAGGTCCAGGCTGTCCCCTTGTGGTTTAAGTCCGGGATAGGCTGTCCATTTTTCCCCTTTTTCTCCTTTAAGGGTAATTGTTTCAGGAAGGTCAGGGAAACTCCATTCTGTAATGCCGGTTTTCTCCCATGATTTTTTTGCAGATTCAAAATAGTCAGGATTTAAGGCAGGAGCAGTTCCTTTACTTAAAATGGATGTATCCCTGGCTGCAATGATTTCCTCATTTTTAGGGCCTCGTATGGAGATACGCATTTTCAGATGTTCAGGCAGGTCTTCAGGTGTCCATGCTGATGCTGGTATGTCAGCACCAAAGCGGCGGTAGATAAAACGGCTGAGGGCTGTAAGCAGGGGAGTCTGGGTGTCTCTTGGCATTTCATCAGCAATAATATCCACGGTATTTGACACAGGCACAAGCTGCTTGCGAAATTCTTTGGGCAGTCCTTTGACCAGAAAAGTTATTTTTTCATTAAACAAGCCGGGCACAAGCCAGTCTGCTGCCTGTGCAGGCACTGAAGGAGCAATGGCAGAGGAAATATTAACTGTAACACCGTCCTGAGGGGTTCCAGGATCAAAATTATAATCGCATGGAACTACAGTATTGCCCAGGGAAATCTTGTCAGGAAAAAGTGAAAGCTCTTCATTATCAGGAGAAACCCGGAACAGATCCTGTTTTCTCATTCTCAGGAAATTATCGTTTCTCCTGGACTTAATAAGCTTTTTCAAGGTGCGGATGTCATAGATATTATTGCCCATCCTCTGCTGGTAAAAAGCAAATAAATCATCTTCACTGACAAGGAGATCACGGCGCCGGATCTTATCCTCCATGTCCTGGATTTCCTGCATGAGTTTTATGTTGTGGGTAATAAATCCAAGGGATTGTTTTACATCTCCCTGAACAAGGGCGCTTCTTATAAATATCTGGGAAGCCTGTTCAGGGTCAATAGGGCCAAAAGAAACCGGCCTTTGGTTTACAATAATCAGACCAAACAGGCTAACCTGTTCCAGGGCTGTTACCTCACCTCGATTGCGCTCCCAGTGAGGATTTGAATGAGAATAACGACACTGCGCCTTTCCTATGGGTTCAAGCCACAAAGGATCAATATTTGCCACACTCCTGGCAAAAAGTCTTGATGTTTCCACCATTTCAGCAGCCACAATCCACTGGCCGGATTTATTAAAAAGCCCGGAACCTGGAAAGATCATAACCTCTTTATCCTTTGCTGCCTTGTAGAAAAACTTCTCTTTTTTAATGGCAATATTGGAAAGAAAACCGCTTAAAATGGCCTGATGAATTGCAGTATATCGCTGAGGGAACAGCTCATCTTTTAAAGGTTTTTTTTCCTGTTTTTTTTCTGTAAAGTTTTTTACCCCTTGTTCCTCAAGAATAGATGCAATCTGGTAGTGAATATCCCGCCATTCACGCATACGTTTAAATGAAAGATAATTATTTTTGCAGTATTTGCGCATCTTCCCTGTTGTTTTTAATTCTCGGCGTATTTCATGATAATTTTTCCAGATATTAAACAGGGTTATAAAATCGGAAGTTTTATCTTTATATTTTGCATGGGCCTGATCTGCCTGAGCCTGTTTATCTGAAGGACGTTCGCGCGGGTCCTGTATGGTCAGGGCTGAAGCAATAATTATAATCTCTTCAAGGCATCCCAGGTTTGCAGCTTCCAGAAGTATGCGGGAAATTTTGGGATCAACAGGCAGCCTGGCCATCATCTTTCCCATATCTGTGAGATCATAGGGAACAGGAGTTTTTTTATTTGCTGTCTGATTGTTTGCTGTTTGGTTGATTTTTTTTCGGCATATAGCTCCCAGTTCTTCAAGAAGACGAAATCCATCATGGATATTTTTATCTGCGGGCTTGTCAATAAAAGGAAATGCTTTAATCTCTCCCAGTTTAAGGGAGATCATACGCAGTATAACCTCAGCAAGATTGGAACGGAGGATTTCAGGCAGGGTAAAGCGGGGGCGGTTTTCGTAATCTTCCTGTGGATAAAGACGGATGCAAATACCGTTTTCCACACGTCCGCACCTTCCCATGCGCTGGTCTGCACTGCTTTTTGATATGGGCACGACCGGAAGAGAGGTTGTTCCTGATCCTGGAGAATACTCGGAAATCCTGGCAAGACCGGTATCCACAACATATTTTATCCCTGGTATGGTTATGGATGTTTCAGCTACATTGGTGGCAACTATGATCTTTCTCCCTGTCATCCTTGAAAAAACCCTGGACTGATCTCCAGCCGAAAGCCTGGCAAACAAAGGAAGGATATTAGCTCCTGTATAATTTCGGCCTTCAAGGATTTCACAGGTTTCACGAATATCCTGTTCCGTTGGCATAAAAACCAGAACATCACCGCCATAAGGGCTTTCCTGCTGAAGCTTGTTAACAGCTTTAACAGCCAGATCAACATGGGTCTGGTCAGCATCCTTGTTTTCCTGGGTCATGTAACGGACATCCACAGGAAACATCCGGCCTGAAACTTCTATAATAGGAGCATTGTCAAAGGCTTTGGAGAATTTTTCCGTATCAATGGTTGCAGATGTAATAACAAGCTTTAAATCCCTGCGCCTGTGTACCAGTTTTTTTAATATTCCAAGAATAAAATCAATGTTCAGACTCCGCTCATGAGCCTCATCAATAATAAGGGTATCATATTCATTAAGCCATGAATCTCCCTGGGTTTCTGCAAGGAGTATGCCGTCGGTCATGATCTTGATATAGGAATTTTCACTGGTCTGGTCCTGAAACCTGATCTTATATCCCACAGATTGACCAATATCTTCTCCAAGTTCTTCAGCAATTCGTTTAGATACGGTCATGGCAGCAATGCGCCTGGGCTGGGTGCATCCTATTCTTCGGTCAATTCCACGTCCTGCTTCAAGGCAGAATTTTGGAATCTGGGTGGTTTTTCCTGATCCGGTTTCTCCTGAGATTATAACAACCTGATTTTTGGAGACAGCATCAATAATCTCCTCTTTTTTATCAACAATGGGCAGATCAGGATTATATTCAGGTCTGGGGCAGTTATCCCTGCGCCATTTTTTTTTATTTACAGAATCAAAAATCTTTTTTTCTAAACCGGATATAAGATCAGGCAATGATTTAGCTTGTTTTGTTGAATCATGAGCTTTTAAGATTAAATTCTTTAACCGGGTCAGTTCCCGCCTGATTAAATAACGGTCTGCTCCCATAGTTTTTCTGCAAGCAGATTCAAGTTTACGAATTTTTTTTATATTATCAGACAAGATTAACTCCGAAATTTCTGGTCTGTCTATACGGACAAACTTCTATGATTGAAAAAGTGATTTTAGCTGTTTCCTGAGCGGAGTAACCATACTCTCGTACTGTTCTTTTGAAATAGTTCCGTACAAACGGAGATTCTCAAGCAGGTCAATCTTGCCTTCAAGTTCACCTTCAAGCTTACCTTCAACTTTACCTTCAAGCTTACCTTCAAGCTTACCTTCAAGCTTACCTTCAAGCTTACCTTCAAGCTTACCCTTATTAAAAATATGTTCTGTTATTGTTGTTTCTATCATGGTTTTATTAACCTCCTTTTTGATTTCATCAAGGGTTTTTTCAGGAATTTTCTTATATGCGTTAATCCACTGTTCAATAAGAAGCATCTGGTCTTTGCCAAGATTTTTTTTCATGCGGGCTGCTGCAAGATAAATTTCATGAATCAGTTTTGCCGAATCAGACTCCCTGTCATCAGCTTTAAGTGCAAGCAGTTTGCATAAAAGGGAATGTTTTTTGATAAGATCTTCACTTTTTTCTTTTTTTACTTTTATCACATCAAAATGAAAAAACTGTTTCCCCTTTTCCTGAGAATAAGCATAGCAGAAAGAATCAGGTACATCTTTTCTCCAGACTGCATTATCTGTATAAATTACAATGCTCCAGACCGGTTTTTTTTTCAAAAGCCAGGCATAGCATGAATATTCATAAACCCTTTGAGTAACATCCTCTCTTTTTCCCTGGTGTTCAATCTGGATGACAAGTTCCTGTAAATTACCGTCAATTTCAATTTCCATGACTACAAACAGATCGCCTTTAAGGGTTTCTTTAAGAGCTTCGTATCTGTTGATAAACTCCTTGTCAATAAACCGGTATTTCCCGATTTTTATATCCGGGAAATAATGGTCAAAAAATTCATCTGTAAATGATGTAATCAGCCATTTGAACAGCCTGTCATGTATTTTCGGGTTGATGGTCATTGCTCTCCTATTTTTAGCTTATTGATTTTAATATAATCATTGTATTTGCTGTTGTGAATGAAATCAATGTTTTTGTTGCTTGCTTATTTTATATGTGTTTTATCAAGTCTATTGATGTTTTATCTCTTATTATTATTTTCTTTAAGGAGGCAGCAATTGAAGAAAGTATATTTAATTATTATGGTGTTTTTTATGCTTGTTTCCCAGTGATTTGGTGCAGCAGGGGATGGGAATTTATGACATTAAATGCTCCTGGGATACCCGTAAAATAAGAATTATTGTTCTCAGCCGGATTTCAAAAGAAAAAAAGAATGCCATATGGCATCTTTTCAGTGCAACACCTGAACTAATTGCATTGGGAGCATCCGAATACCAATGGCATACTCCGGTCAGCTCTATAATGAACGAATTGTTTAAAAAATATAATATGGAAGGAGTTATTACCATGCCATACACTATGCAAGATTATATGAGAGACTATGT
>JAUCGD010000638.1 GCA_030377945.1 Desulfobacterales bacterium HSG17
CACCGGCGCGGACCATGCTTAAATATAAATTGGAAAAAATTTTCTTATGTTTAGTAAAAGCATCACTTAAGCTTTCACCATCCAAAATATCTTTGTACATGGTATTGGCGGTGGCCTTGAGCAGTGGTACTTCGGTCTGCTGCTCCATGATTTGTAAAATCTGGACAATGGGAACCCCGGAGCGGAGCATGGTGCGGATTTGTTTGGTAAACAGGATCAGTTCCGTGGCCTTTATGGATTGAAATCGATCAAGGAAACTGAGCTGGGAGGCCCGGGTCGTGATTTCAAGCTTTATGGGTACCAGATTCTGGTTGGACAGCATCTGGTTGGCGAGCTCTTCGTTTTCCGCTTCCACTTCCCCGGTAATGCTTTCACCAAGATCGTTGATGGCTTCATAAACGTAATTTGGCATTGTCTATTAACTCGTGTCTGTCCATAATTACAATAATGTTTGATTCTTAAGTGCCCAGTTCAGAAATAGGAATTTTTGAGCAAGTTCAAGGAAATCTGGCGTTTATGCATGAGGCGTACTCCAGTACGTCGAATGCATGAACGTGAAGATTGATGCAGAAATTGCTCAAAAAGGCCATTTCTGGACGGGCACTAACTCATGACGGCGGATGCAGCCTCTTCAATGGTGGTTAGCCCTGCAAAAATTTTTTCCGCCGCATCCATCTGCAGGGTAACCAGTTTTCCGTTATCGCGCACGGCCCGGGTAATATCCTTGGAGGATTGCTTTCGGATGATCATGTCCTGTACCTCTTCGTCAATGGTCAGGACTTCATATAATCCCACCCGGCCTTTGTATCCGGTATCCATACAGCTGTAACAACCTTTGCCTTTTTGAAAATGAGGTGATCCCTCTTTTTTATCAAGCCCCCAAAAACGAACTGCACTTTCCGGTGGCTGATGGGGTTCCTGGCAATTGGGGCAGATCTTTCGCACCAGGCGCTGGCCGATGGTCACCAGCATGACGGATGCCACCAGAAAAGGCTCCGTCCCCATGTCAATAAACCGGGTAATGGCTCCGGCAGCATCATTGGTGTGCAGGGTGCTGAGTACGCGGTGACCGGTAAGGGCGGCCTGGACCGAAATGGTGGCGGTCTCCGAATCCCGAATTTCCCCCACCATCACGACATCCGGGTCTTGTCGTAATATGGATTTCAATCCACCCGAAAAAGTCATCCCGGCCTTGCGATTCAGCTGTACCTGGCGCAAATTTTCGATCCTGAACTCCACTGGATCCTCCAGGGTAATAATGTTGATATCGGGTTTGTTAATTTCCTGTAAAATGGCAAAGAGAGTGGTACTTTTACCGCTACCCGTTGGGCCGCTGGTCAAAATCATCCCATAGGGTTTATAAACCATGGCCTTGACTTTATTCTGATTATCCAGGGTCAGGCCGATCTGATCCAGCGTCAGGATATTGGAACTGGTATCCAGGAGCCTGAGCACCACATTCTCACCATATATTGTGGGCAGGGTGGAAGCCCTGATATTAATTTCGCGATTCTGCATCTTAACTGTAAACCGGCCGTCCTGTGGCACCCGGGCATTGGCAATATCCATATTCCCTAAAATTTTAAACCGGGAGACAATGGGCTGAAACATGGATTTGGGCGGGGCCGGGATTTCATGGAGTTTGCCGTCCACCCGGAACCGGATCTGGGTATGGCTTTTTTCCGGACTGATATGCACGTCACTGGCCCCGTCCTTGATGGCCTGGGACAGGATTGAATTGACGAGTTTAACCACCGGTGCCTGGTCCGCCATGGCCGCCACATCCACATCGCCATCGGCCGCTTTACCCTTGTCGCCGTCGTCCGCCGCTTTTGCGGAGTCCATCCCTTCCAGGACCACGTTCATACCGGCCTGCATCCCGTAAATGGAGCTGATCAGCTGTT
>JAUCGD010000639.1 GCA_030377945.1 Desulfobacterales bacterium HSG17
AAGTTCTGCCGCCTGATGTCAATAAAAGTGATGCTCATTTCAATGTTTTTGAAGGGTCTATAAGATTTGGACTTGCTGCCATTAAACATGTTGGTGAAGCTGCCATTGAATCTATTATCCATTCAAGGGACAAAGAGGGTGAGTTTGAAACCATTTATGATTTTTGTGAAAAGGTACATACAGGAAAAGTTAATAAAAAAACTCTTGAAGCTTTAATCAAGTGCGGAGCATTTGATTCAACCGGTGACAAACGCTCCCAGCTCATGGCTATTCTTGAAGATGCTCTGGAACATGGTTCAAGAATACAAAGAGAGAAAGCAGACTCCCAACTCGACTTATTTGCAGATACAAATATGGGAGCTTCAATACCTGTAAGTACCCCAAAACTTCCTGATATTGATGAGTGGGAGGAAAACCTTCTCCTCTCCTATGAAAAGGAATCCCTTGGCTTTTATATATCAGGTCATCCCCTTGGAAAATATCAAAAAACAATTGAACAGTTTGCAACAGTAAATTCAATTACCATTCAAGATATTGGTGACGAAAAAATGATACGCATGGGTGGTACCATAAAAATTCTCAAGCTGCATAAGACAAAAAAAGGGGATATGATGGCATTTTGTGCCATTGAAGATCAATCAGGCACCATTGAAGTTGTTGTATTCCCTAATCTTTATGTAAAAACCCATATTTTGCTTGCCGATGAACGAATTGTCATAATTGAAGCCAAAGTCCAGAAAAAAGAGAATAGTGTTAAATTAATTGCTGAAAAAATTATTCCCATTGAAAATGCCGGAAAAGAGTGGACTTCAGGTGTATTGATTAACCTTGATTCACAAACCCACACTTTTGAAATACTTGAAAAAATCAGAGCCATAATCATGATGTATTCCGGAGATTCCACAACCTGTCTGAAAATCAAAATAAATGATAAACCTCCTGTCATGGTAAAGCTTGGAAATGAATATAAAACCAGCAATGATCCTGAATTTTTTGAAAAGATATCAAACCTGGCAGGCAAGGGCAGTATTGAAGTAAGATGTGCTCCCATCAAAGAGCCAGCAAAGAGAAATAAACCCTGGATGAAACGTAAAGCTAATTAGTTTCCAACACTTAAGTTGTCTATTATCTGTCTGTTGCCTGTAACCTGCTGTACTACATATAACACTCTGTTTTTTTCATTATGAGTGCTTACAATACCAGTCAGTGTAACAATATTATTGTTTGTATCAACATCAATATTGGTGGAGCGGATATCAGGTTCCTGTAGAAGTTTTGCTCTTATTTTACTTGTCAGCATTGTGTCATTCAAGCTTTGACCAATAGTTGATTTTCCTACAACCAGCTGGTTTTCAACATATCTTACACCTTCAACACTTCTTGCAAGATCTGCGGCCATTCGTTTTTGTGATGCAGATTTAACAACTCCAATAAGATAGACAACGCCATTTAAAACGTCCACATCAATGTATCGGGCCTTTACAAATTCATCACCAATCATTTTAGATTTAACTTTTGTGGAGAGAATGGAATCATCCATCATTGAACCAATGGATCTTTCATCAGTAGCACCTTTATATCCACCATAGGCAGCACCACCCACAACAGCAGCACCGCATCCAGTAAATATCAAACACATTGTCAAGACAATAAACAGTATAATATTTCGCATATTCATTTTAAATCTCCAACAAAGTGTTACATAATAGATAATTTTTCAAATTTTTTGTTTAATCGAAGTCATCCAGGTTAAGATTATCAAGATCAGATAGATCCATATCTTTCAGCAGATCATCATCAGCTGAAATAATATCATCATTTGCTATTTTTGGTTTTTTCTTTGGCTGTTTTGTCTTTTTTGTCTTTTTAACAGCAACAAGCTGTTTTCCAGGGAAAAATTTATT
>JAUCGD010000640.1 GCA_030377945.1 Desulfobacterales bacterium HSG17
AATAAAGAAACCAGTTTCAAAAGTAGATACAAGGCATGCCTTGTATCTAGTATCTATTTATCTACAAATTTGCTGTATTCATACATTCTTGCAATGGTTTTCACCGCCCTTTCCGGTGTGGTGTAAACAACACCTTTATATTTATGCCCTTCAATCTTTTGAACTGTCTGTTCTTCTTTATCAAAGGAAATACAAACACCAAAAACAGGTTTCTGATATTTTTCCATCAGCTCTGCCATAAATTTCATATACTGGGCTTCAAAATCTTCTACCTGGGTGCTGATTACATCAAGAACATCCCGTGGGTATGAAGGATCAGCCTTTTGTACGGATTCCACAACCCTTGTTAAAAGATTTTTCCGGCCTATAAGCCCAAGGGTTATGACTGCATCACATCCATCCCATTTCATAAGCTCTTCCAGAATGCCCATAGCCATGTCATTATCAAATTCTCCGACCACATCCACAGGATTGGAACGACTCCAGTATGGAGGCAGCATTGTATCGATATGGGTTATAATCCCTGGGGAAAGCTCTGGTACTTCAAGATTAAATTCAGCACAGAGATCAGCAGTAACAACTCCCCATCCTCCGCCCAGGGTCATTATGGCTATCCTGTTTCCTTTTGGCATTGGCAAAGAGGAAAAAGCTGCTGAAAGGTCCAGCATGTCTGTGGGATAATCAACATTTATTATACCTGCCTGCCTGCACATGGCATCAAAAATTTTTGAATCGGAACTCATGGCCCCGGTATGGCTTGCAGCTGCCTTTGCCCCGGCTTTGGTGCGTCCGCCTTTAAGCAGGAGAATGGGCTTTTTCTTTCCTATGCGTTTTGCTGTTTCATAAAACCGGCGCCCGTTTTTTATACTTTCAAGATAAAGCATAATATTCAAGGTTTTTTCATCTATCTCAAAACCTTCCATATAATCTTCTATGCTAATCATGCCTTCATTCCCGGAACCGGAAAAACATCTGATTCCTATGCCCTGTTTTTCTGCAAAAGCCAGCAGCTGGGTTCCCATATTACCAGACTGTGCAACAACGGATGTATCTCCAGGCTCAGGCCAGACATGGCTTCCTGTGCAGTAGAGGCTGATATGGGGGTTGCATATGCCCATAGTGTTTGGCCCAAGTACCAGGATACCTGCCTGCCTTGCTTTTTCAATCAATTCTTTTTCCAGGATTTTGCCCTGGTCCCCGGTTTCTGCAAATCCTGAAGTAATAAGCAGCATATTTTTTATGCCTTTTTCCTGAAACTGGCCAATCAAATCCATTACATTGGCAGCAGGTATGGTGACCACACCCAGATCAACAGGTTCAGGTATTTCATTTACAGTTTTATATACCTGACGTCCTGCAATTGTTCCGCCTTTGGGGTTCACCAGCCATACAGGTCTGTCATATCCCCTGGCAACAGTTATAGCCATAAGATTATGGCCCCATTTTCCAAACTGGGATGAAGCTCCCACAAATGCTATGGATTTAGGATAAAACAGATTACCAATAAGCACAGGATCAACAGGCACAGGAAAATTTTTAAGCTCATTGTTTTTACCTGAAATAATCAGGGCATCAACTGCACATACTTCCCCGGATGGCATTGCTATAAGTGGATTAATGTCAATTTCAGAAATATTTTCATGTTGTTCTGCAATTTTGGAAAGTCCCATAAGGGTTTGAATCAAGTGTTCGGATTTTACGGCATTTTCTCCTCTGAATTCTTTGAGCAGTGCTTTTGTCTTGATTTCATCAAGCATCTCTTTTGCGTCTGATTCTTTTAACGGCCCAAGCCTGAAACTTACATCTGATAAAACTTCGGTAAAAATGCCGCCTAAACCAAACATTATAACAGGCCCAAACTGAGCATCCCGAAACATACCTGCTACAAATTCC
>JAUCGD010000641.1 GCA_030377945.1 Desulfobacterales bacterium HSG17
AATTAAAATTAGAACAGCTCCACAAACATTATGGCAGTCTTTGAATATAAAGCTTTAAACAGCAGAGGTAAAAAAAAATCTGGAATTATTGATGCCGAGAGCTCTTTGGCAGCAAAATCCAGGCTGCGCCAAAAAGAACTTTTCCCTACATCGCTTAACAAAATTGAGTCTAACTCAATAAAGAAAAGCAAAAAAACAACAACTTTCTTAACAGGCTTTAATCTTAATCTGTTTTCAAAGGTCAGTTCATCTGAACTTTCCATGATCACAAGACAAATGGCAACACTTTTATCTGCCGGATTTCCATTGGTTCAAGCCATGGAAATCCTTGTTACACAGGCAAAATCAAAAGCCCTGCAAAAGATACTATCAAGTATCAAAGATTCCATTAAAGAAGGCAGCAGTTTTGCCAATGCTCTTGCCCTGCACCCAAATATATTTTCACCAATTTTTATCAATATGGTAAATGCAGGAGAATCATCAGGAACCCTGGAAATTGTTCTGGAACGACTTGCTGATTTTCATGAAAACAGGGAAGATTCCAAAAAAAAGATTCAGGCTTCCCTTGCCTATCCTGTTTTAATGTCATTTATCGGATTCGGGGTTTTACTTATACTTTTGACATATGTTGTGCCGGGCATTGTAAATATTTTTTCTGACATGAATCATACTTTGCCAATGCCGACCATTATCCTGATTTCTGTGAGTTCCTTTTTTAAATCCTGGTGGTGGGGCATTCTTCTGACACCTCTTGCTCTGTTCTTTTTATTATATATAATACGAACAACAGAAAAAGGGGGATATTTTATTGATAATCTTCTTCTCTCTCTGCCAATTACAGGGAATCTGTTAAAAAAGCTTGTTGCTGCAAGATTTACAAGGACTCTTGGCTCTTTACTGGAAAATGGTGTCCCCATGTTGACAGCTATGAATATCACAAAAAGCATTGCTGGAAACAAGGTAATGTTTGAACTTATCTCAAAGGCCTGTGATGCTGTTGAACAAGGCAAAGAACTTGGTGATGTACTTGCTGGAAACAAAATGTTTCCAACACTTGCTGCCCAGATGATTAAAATAGGTGAAACCAGTGGAGAGCTTGAGAAAATGCTGAAAAAAACAGCAGTTCTTTTTGAAAAAGATGTTCAAACTGCAGTAACAGCAGCAACTTCTCTGCTTGAACCTCTTATCATCCTATCCATGGGAATTGTGGTGGGGGGGATTATTCTTGCTATATGTCTCCCAATTTTTGAAATCAACCAGCTTATCCAGTAATTTGGATGCAAACTCACCCATCTACTTCGTTACTGCAAAATGTTTAAATCCTCATGTACTATACTACACTCCGGTTTAAAAATTTTTTGCGCCTTGTATCTGGGCAAATTTCCATCCAAATACAGAGTTAGAAATCAAAGTTAAAGGATAGGCTTAAGGCTTTGTTTTCAGGATTAAAGGTTGGAGTTATGGCAATATCCTGCCCCAGGATTTTAATTATCTGGGCCTGATTATATTTGTGCGCAGAAGTGATGGATCCATAAATATTGCCGGAATAAAACCCTGTCTCTACAAAACCTATTACACCTGCCAGAGCTTTATTGTCATTATCCCATGCTTCATAGGCTGCAACCATCAAACCTGCATTGAACAAAAATGTAATCAAAGCATCATGAAATCTTTCGCAATAAAGAAATCCTCCTCCTGGAATAACAGCGAACAATCCTGCTGCTACAGGGTTTTTCTCAGGTGCATGCTCTGCTTTAAAAATTAAATTATTATATTGGTCTGTGCTGTATTTATCTGCATTGGATGGCGAAATCTGCGACAGATATTTTCTCGCAAGGGCAAGGGAACCAGGTCTGGATTCTCGTGCATTGGAGAGATGAATTTGTGCAAGA
>JAUCGD010000642.1 GCA_030377945.1 Desulfobacterales bacterium HSG17
ATTAAATAATGAGCGAATAGGAATAGGGTGGGAATTTTCTTTTATTGAATTAAAAAAGGTTGAAATTTCTTCGGAAAAACCTTTAGCCTGTTTGCCTTTTAGTTTTTTTGAACCACGTTTCCCGAAACAGGTCGTTGAGCAAAAATCATCCATTATACTTACAGATTCATCAGCAAATATTTCACAGCGTTCTTTTGAAAGTTCTGCGCTTCCAAGTGCTGCATACAGTATATTGGCAACTGAACCATCTTCATATTTAATACATAAAGATGCATTATCTTCTGCAATAAGTGATGAATTATTTGTATTCACGCATATAGCCTGCACTTCTTTAGGGTCATGACCGATTATATATGATGCAAAATCAATAAAATGACAAACTTCACCAATTATACGGCCACCACCAACATTCATATCCTGTATCCATGAGTCCGGCGGAATAAGTCCGGCATTAACTCTATATGAAAGCAATACAGGTGTGGTTCGATTCTTATAATAGTCATTAATGAGTCTGGCATGTGGTGAAAAACGGCGATTAAAGCCAACAGTCAAAATTCCGGGATTTTTTTCTAATGATATTTTCACATTTTCAAGTTCATCATGATTTATTGACAGCGGTTTTTCAACAAATACATGTTTTCCTGCTTCAAGAGCTTCACATATAAGACCAGCATGCATGTTATGGCGGGTTGTTATAAATACTGTATTAATGTCAGTGTCTTCAAGAATTTGCCTATAATCAGTGGTTGCATACTCAAAAGCCTCTTTTTTTCCTGTTTCCAGAGCATTCATACCAGTAGCAGAACAAATACCTTTTAAACGAATATCCTGCTTTTTTTTCAATTCCGGCAAAAGAACTGCCTTGCTAAAATTTCCTGCTCCGATAAATCCTAATGATATTGAAGAGGATGTTTTTCCATTCCTTTTAATTACAGTTTTTTTCATAGTTGATTTGATACCGGGATCTTTTACACCATAATTCAAAACAATTCCCAGATAAGGCTCATCAATCTTTCCAAGCATCAACCCATAGGCATCAAGAGCATTCTCTATATCAAAATGATGCGTAATCAGCTTTGACGGTGTGAGCTTTCCTTCTGAAACCAGATCAAGAAAAGCTTTCATGTTCCGCTGTTCTGTCCATCTGACATACCCATATGGATAGTCATTACCAGATTCTTCATAAGAAGGATCATATCTTCCAGGACCATATGAAAGGCTTAATTTAAAATCAATTTCCTTTTTATAATACATTTCCCTGGGAATATCCATCCCTACCATACCGGTAACAACAACAATACCCTTCATTCTGCATATTTCACCTGCACATGCCACCGGTTCATTTGATTTTGTAGCAGCAGTGATTAAAACAGCATCAACTCCATAACCATCTGAAAAATCTGTGCACACTGATTCAAGGTCTTTGTCTGCTGTAAAATCTGCCCCCATTTCCTCTGCCAGTTTGCACCTTTCAGGGTTCGGATCAAATCCAATTACTTTTACACCACTTGACTTAAGCATTTGAACTGCAAGAATACCAAGCAAACCCAATCCCATTACGCAGACAATTTCACCCAGTCGTACATTACATTGCCGAACCCCCTGCATAGCAATGCTTCCTACGGTTGTACAGGAAGCATCTTCAAAAGATACATTTTCCGGTATCTTCACAACCAGATTTTTGGGTATATAATTGTATTCAGCATGATTTGCATATCCTGCCCCACCACATGCAACACGGTCGCCAATTCTAAATCCGCGCACATTTTCAAGTTCATCATGATTTATTGACAGCGGTTTTTCAACAAATACATGTTTTCCTGCTTCAAGAGCTTCACATATAAGACCAGCATGCATGTTATGGCGGGTTGTTATAAATACTGTATTA
>JAUCGD010000643.1 GCA_030377945.1 Desulfobacterales bacterium HSG17
TCAAAATCATCTACCTTTGCTGCTGCACCAGGCGGAATAATTATTGTAGATGTATATTCAACAAGAATTGCAGGGCCGTTAACTATATTTCCGTTTCTGAGAAGTTCTCTGGATATAACCTTTGTATCAAGTTCCTTACCTTCATAAACCGATTTTCTTTCTGATAAAAATGCATGATCAACAGGAGTTTCTCCTGCATAATCAGTTACAGGAAATTCCGGTTTTTCGGAAATACCTCTTGCTCTCAAACGAATGTTGACGATTTCTGCGGTTTTATCTTCATTGCAGTATCCATAAGTTTTTTCGTGCATTTCATGGAATTTATCAAGATAATCGTCAACAAGAGGAACCACAATTTCATAAGACTGCCCTTTATAACGCATATCCAGATATTTTTCCAAAAAAATATCAAAAGGATTAACTCCCTCAATTTCAAGTTCTTCTCTACCCTGTTTTTCCATAGAGATAAAGAGTTTTTCAATCTCTTTTCTGTTTTTTACATCCATCATAACAGTTTGTGAATAATCTTTGATAATATCTGCCATGAGCATCCCAATAGCAGAAAGTATTCCCGGATTTTTGGGCACAAAGATTTTTGGAATGTTTAATAACTTTGCAAGAAATGCAGCATGCATTCCCCCTGCACCGCCAAATGAAAATAATGTAAAGGTTCTTGGATCAAATCCCCGTTCCACGGAAATCACCCTTATTGCTCTTTCCATGGATGTATTGGCAACAGATAAAATACCTTCTGCCAGTTCAATGGGATCAAGGCCAATTTCTTTGGACATTTTTTCAAAATAATGTTCCAGGGAGCTGGTATCAAGATTCATACTGCGGCCGAGAAAGTTGTCAGGAATAAGCCTGCCAAGAAAAAGGTTGGCATCTGTTACTGTTATTTGTTTACCTTTGCCGTAACAGATAGGCCCTGGGTTTGCTCCTGCGCTTTCAGGTCCTACTTTTAAGGCTCCACCCGCATCAATAAAGGCTATGGAGCCTCCTCCTGCACCTACGGTATGAATATCAATCATGGGTACTTTTACAGGGTAATCATCAATACTTGATTCAAGAGTAAGGGGAAGGATGCTGTCAATCAGGGACACATCTGTTGATGTTCCGCCCATATCAAAGGTAATAAGCTTTTCATATCCAGCTATTTTTCCAATTTCATATGCACCAACTGCTCCTCCGGCAGGGCCTGATAATATGGTTCTGACCGATTCGTTTTTTGCAGTAGCTGCTGAAATGCTCCCGCCGTTAGACTGCATGATTCTTAGTTGATCTTCGCCGATATTCTCTGTTATTCCTGATATATATTTTTCCATTTTAGGGGAAACATAGGCATTTATTATTGTGGTAGAGGTTCGTTCAAATTCCCTGAATTCAGATAAAATTTCATGGGAAAGTGAAAAAGGAATTCCTGCTTTGTCAAGAAGGTCTCCAACAGTTTTTTCATGAACAGGATTTTGAAATGAAAATAAAAAAGAGACTGCCACTGATTCAACATTTTGTTCTTTTACAAGGTTTACAGCCTGTTCAAGTTCTGCCTTATCAAGTTCGGTAATTAGTGTACCGGTTTTATCTATCCGTCCTGTTATTCCAAATCTGAGATTTTGGGGTACAAGAGGAGGATTTTTTTTATATGACAGATCATATAACCGGGTTCTGTTCTGCCTGCCGATCTCAATTATATCCTCAAACCGGCGGTTGGTAATAAGAGCTGTAATTGCGCCTTTTTTTTCAAGGATGGCATTTGTTGCAACAGTTGATCCGTGAATAACTTTGAATATTTTTTCATCTGTAATATTGGAAATGCCTTTTATAACAGCTTCAGCAGGATTTAAAGGTGTTGAAAGATGCTTGAATACGTCCCATCCTTTGTCATCT
>JAUCGD010000644.1 GCA_030377945.1 Desulfobacterales bacterium HSG17
GTGAATGTGAAAAAAGAAGGGTTTGATAAATCAGCCACACTGCTGATTGCAGCGGAGATTGCCGAAATGAACCGCAAGCTATCCGCCCGGAAGCGAAAGTATATCCTGATTGGTCCCGGTCGCTGGGGATCGACGGATCGCTGGTTGGGAATCCCGGTCAAATGGCCGGATATTTCCGGTGTGGCAGCGAGTGTCGAGTGTGCCTTTGGCGATATGTCACCGGATCCATCCCAAGGCTCTCACTTTTTTCACAATATAACCACCTTGGGGATCAACTATTTGACGGTTGAATCCAAAGGCCCTTCCATTATTGACTGGGAGTGGCTTTCCGTTCAGAAAATAATGGAGCAGACCGAAAATGTTTGCCATGTGGAACCGGAAATACCGCTTACCATGAAGGTAGATGGACGCCGCGCACAAGGTATTATTATAAACTAAAGGGAGGTGAATCGTGGAAGAGATTATGGAAAAAATTAAAGCACGGGATCCGAGTGAAAAAGAATTTCACCAAGCCGTCAGTGAAGTGATCACCTCCATCAAACCGGTGTTGGACCGCAACCCGGAATATCGCAAAGCCGGAATTATCGAGCGCATCACCGAACCGGAACGGGTAGTTATTTTCCGGGTTCCCTGGATGGATGATCAAGGCCAGGTCCATGTCAACCGTGGGTTTCGAATCGAGATGAGCAGTGCCATCGGACCGTACAAAGGTGGGCTCCGATTTCATCCCAGCGTTACGCTGTCCATCTTAAAATTTCTGGCCTTTGAGCAGGTCTTCAAGAATTCGTTGACTTCCCTTGCCATGGGCGGGGGTAAGGGCGGCAGTGATTTTGATCCCAAGGGAAAGTCGGACAATGAGGTCATGCGTTTTTGTCAAAGTTTTATGGGGGAACTCTTCCGGCATATCGGACCCAATACCGATGTACCGGCCGGGGATATCGGTGTGGGTGCCAGAGAGATCGGATTTTTATTTGGGATGTACAAAAAATTGGCCAATGAATTCACCGGCGTTTTAACCGGCAAAAGCCTGAACTGGGGGGGGCAGTCTGATTCGCCCGGAAGCCACCGGGTATGGGGCGGTCTATTTTGCTGCGGAGATGCTGGCAACCCAAAATGAGACCCTTTCAGGCAAAAAGGTGTTGATTTCCGGGTCCGGCAATGTCGCCCAGTTTGCGGCTGAAAAAATTTTGGAACTGGGTGGTACAGTGTTAAGTTTAAGTGATTCAGGCGTGTATATATATGACGAATCTGGCATCACCTGGGAAAAATTGGATTGGGTCATGCGCCTGAAGAATGTTAAACGGGGCCGCATTTCAGAATATGCGGAAAAATTCACGGACAGTGTCTATACCCCGGCGGACCATTCCTTGGGGGTTAATCCATTGTGGGATCATACTGCGGATTGCGCCTTTCCCTGTGCCACGGAAAATGAAATCAGCGAAAAGGATGCCGATAACCTGCTGAAAAACGGTGTTCGACTGGTCAGCGAAGGCGCCAACATGCCGACGGTGCCGGGAGGCGTAGACCGATTTCTGGATGCCGGTATCTTTTATGCACCAGGAAAAGCCGCCAATGCCGGCGGTGTCGCGGTCAGTGGGCTGGAGATGGCCCAGAACAGCATGCGGTTATCCTGGCCCAGGCGAGAAGTAGATCAACGCTTACAGCAAATTATGAAACGGATTCACCAGACCTGTCTGGAAGCATGCGAAACCTATGGCACACCCGGGAATTATGTAAATGGGGCTAATATCGGCGGATTTGTTAAGGTGGTTGATGCCATGATCAGCCAGGGGTTGGTGTAAGTCCTGGCCATAAATGGTCCTTTTAAGTAATTTGAATGACAAGGACAGTGTCTAACAAGTTTTTTTGATTTTGGGGCGTTGTAGT
>JAUCGD010000645.1 GCA_030377945.1 Desulfobacterales bacterium HSG17
TGGGCTGTCCAAAACCGCCTCAAAAACTTCTTCGGAATTTGGCCCCCCTCTTTATTTTCTTGCCATCACCTCAGCGCTGGACCCCCTGAAAGCAGGCCGCTTGCTGGAAAAACGGCCTCTTTATCCCGCTTTTCTTTGGGGTTAGACCATTCTTGACAACAATCTGAAACGATTGTATTTTTTCCGTTTTTTTGACGGTTTTTGGCCCCCGGAATCAGAGTCAATCCGACCATAGGACAACCCGGAACCAAAGACTCCAGAGTGCCTGGATTCGGTAAGACTTCACGCCTCTGTTTGATCAAAGACTGTCCGCTTTCCAAAACCCTTTCCCGCTCCTTGACGGTGATTTTCAGCGCCGCCTCGGCATCCTCCATGGTCGGCACCGGACCGCAAAAGGCGGGCAGGCGGGCCGCAATTCGATTCGCGTCTTTGACGGGACCGGTTCCGCGTACCTTAGCCACGCCAAAAAGGGATTCAATCGAATCCGAGGTCGTCGGTATTCCCGCGTCAGCCAGTCCAAGCTCTTCGGCGATTGCCAGATGCTTGTCAATCCAGTTCAGTGCGCCAATTTTTACAGCCGAATCCGCCGGGAGGGCCTCTTCGAGTACGGCTTTGCTTTCCTCGGCTGTTTCCCTGGAAAGTCCTCTGTTTTTCAAAATTTTCTGGACATTGTCCAGGGCCGAGGCGTCGCGAAGAAACCTTTTTATAAATGGCCTGCACTCGGGAAGTGTGTCCAGGCATTTCCGAAGCTTTTCCAACATTGATCCCCTGGCGGCCCGGCCTTTTGGGGAATGCTTGAGAATCTTGTCTGCCCAATCCACGAGGCGTTTGAGGTTCATGAAACGGGCTTTTATCGAAATCCTGGGCGGTGCCAGGCAGGCCAGAATGCTTTGCTTGAACTTTTTGGACGCGGCACCGCAAGCGGAGAGGAACCCGGCCAACGTCGGATGGGTACCATATTCGCGTTTTAAAAGGTTGGCAAAAAAATGAGAAATGTCGTCAACAGCGGGAAGACCAATTCCACGCTCTACAAGAATTCTGACAGCTTTGGCCAGGTCGGTTCCGCCGTCCTTGACAATGGCCAGGGGAGCGCCGATGGCATTGATCGCTTTCATTAAAAGTTCGGCAATGCTTTCGCCCGTCCAGGTGGCGGCAACCGCGACCGAAACACAATGAACGTCCTGCAAAGTCGGTGCCCCGCTGTTGATCAGATGGTGATCGGCTCTCAGCGCCAAAACAGCAAGTATTTTGCCGGCCCCATGACCAACGCTTGCGTCAATTTTCCAGATAAAGCCAGAGGAATCCGGAGCATTGCAAAATCGGCCAGCACTTTGAATCCGAGCGATAGACAGGTTTGCGATCCAGTTGATTACGGTTTGAGGGCAAGGGGCTTTTTTCAACCCGATAAAGCAGCCGAGGACGCCGAGAACCCTGGAAACGGCCCGAAACCCGAGACCGGCGACACAAAAGAGGAGAAAGCAAACGTGAACAAGGGCCGGTTTGCTTTTCAAAGCAGGCGCTCCTGCCGAGGCCTTCAACGCCACATTTTCCTTTTTGGCCTCCCTGGCCTCTCCCTTGTACTTGTCGCGGTCTTTTTTGAGGCGGTTGACTTCTGCTCTTAAACGACAGTTCTCTCCGCCGCGGGCGACCGCTTTGCTTTTCCACACCTCCCGGCTTTTTTCATTTTTGACAACTTGCTCATAACATGAGCCTCCTTTCATAGTTTTTTATGTATTATGAAACAATTTCGAGACGTTGTCCACAATTTTTTGTCAAGTGTCGGGAAAGCGGGAGGACGGGGCAATTGGAGAGGTGAAACAGGGGCCATTTCTTGACTAAAAAAATTGGCAGAAAAACGCTGTTTTTGGACAGCCCA
>JAUCGD010000646.1 GCA_030377945.1 Desulfobacterales bacterium HSG17
GGATATCTCAGCTTCAAATAGAGTGAAATCAACTTACCTTGCTGATTCACGAATAGAATATTATGGCAAGGGAGCTCTTGCAGACAAGCAGAAACCTGGCTGGGGAACAAGAATTATAGATAATTTATGGCCATGGTAAAAAAGATAAAAATGATAAAAAAGGATATTTATTCGATGTTTAAATTTCAAAGCAAAACTTTTTTTTCTACCATGGATTTTTTGGGAGTAAATCTTTGCAGAATGATGTTAAACAAAATATTTATTATATTTTTTATTTTAACTATTTTTGTTTCCAATGCATATTGCGCAAGAATCAAAGATCTTGCCGCCATTAAAGGGATTCGTTCCAATCAATTGGCAGGGTATGGACTTGTAGTCGGCTTGAATGGAACCGGGGATAAGGACGGGGTGAGTTTTACCAAACAGGCTCTTGCAAACATGATGGAGAAAATGAATGTTTATATTGATAAAGCCAGTCTCAAGGTAAAAAATGTTGCAGCAGTTATGGTAACAGCAGATATTCCTGCTTTTGCAAGAATCGGTGATAAAATTGATGTGGTGGTCTCATCCCTTGGTGATGCTAAAAGCCTTAAAGGCGGGATGCTGTTGGTAACTCCTTTAAAAGGAGTGGATGGTCGTGTATATGCTCTGGCAAATGGTTCCATGACACTTGCCATACCTGATGGTGCAAGTGACAGGGATAGTCATCTCCAGGTGGCAAGAATTATTAATGGAGCATCTGTTGAGCAGGAAATTCCTTTTAAACTGGATGGAAAAAGAAAACTAATACTCTCACTGTTTCAGCCTGATTTTACTACTGCAACAAGAATGGCAGATACCATTAATGCATCAATTGGAGATGGCGTTGCCAAAGCCATTGATGCCAGTGCACTCAATTTGAAAATTCCTGGCAACATGTGGAAAAAGGATGTTGCCCAGTTTATCGCAGATATTGAAACTCTTTCAGTAATTCCAGATACAATTGCCAAAATTGTAATCAATGAGAGAACCGGCACCGTAGTAATAGGAAGTGATGTGACTATATCAAGTGTTGCCATTGCCCATGGAGATCTCAGCGTAACCATTAATGAAGCTCCCGGGAATAACAAGGAAGAAAGCGTTATGAACCTGCCGGGAACATCAACCATTGGTGAGCTTGTACGGGGACTTAATTCCATAGGTGTGAAACCTAAAGATCTTATCAGTATTTTGCAGAGTATTAAGGCTGCCGGAGCACTGCAGGCAGAACTGGTGGTTATTTAAATGATAACTCACCCATCTACGTCGTTGCTTCAATATCTTGCCAAATTATTATCAAGGCCTACGTACTACAGTACGCTCCGGTTTCAAAATTTCTTGCGCCTTGTATATGGGCAAGTTATCATTTAAATATGATGTTTTAATTATTATGGTGGAAATGATGGATATTGATCTTGTGAATCAAAATATTGCCAAAGCGAATATTGCGCAAATAAAGAAACAGACATCAGACCTTGCTGCAGACAGACTCAAGGAAAAAGAGTTAAAAGAAGCCTGTGCAGGATTTGAAGCCATCTTTTTGCATACAATGATAAAATCCATGCGTGAAACCCTGCCTGGAGATGCACTTTTTAAAGATTCACATGGAATGGATATGTATAAATCCATGTATGACCAGCACCTTGCAGATGAATTATCCAAAAGTAAAACATCCGTTGGTGTAAAAGAATTCTTATACCAGCAGTTAAAAGACTCCCTGTAATCATTACTCCATTCAAGCCTATCTTCAATTTTTTAGCTCTGTAACAACCTGTCAATGGCATGCTTGTTGCTATTTTTATTAATAGCAAGATAAAAACAGCTGTGACAGGGAAAATAATTCCCTGAATAATTAATT
>JAUCGD010000647.1 GCA_030377945.1 Desulfobacterales bacterium HSG17
CAGGGTAAAGAATTCGCTAAAGAATCAGGCTGTAACTTGGTCTTGACCCCTGTTTGCAAATGCCTTACACTCATGAGCTTATTTTATGTGTTTATAATAATTTCAACTTAATCTTAAAGCAGGTGTTTGAAGGACATGGAAAAAACAAGTGATGTAATTGAAAAGCGACGAGAGAAAATATCAGAGCTTAAAGATAATAATATAAATCTGTTTCCCAATGGTTTTGTTGTTTCCCATACTGTTTTGGATATCCAGGCAGAGATTGAAAATAATGCAGATTCACTGACAGAGGATTCACCGGTTTTTGTAGTAGCAGGCCGTATGATGGCTATTAACCGGTTTGGTAAATCTTCTTTTATACGATTTAGGGATAGAACCGGTCAGCTTCAGGCTTATATTCGTAAAGACAAGGTTGGGAATGATTCATATGCCTTGTTTAAACAGCTTGATATGGGAGATTTTGTGGGCCTGAAAGGGGGCATGTTTCAGACAAAAACCGGGGAATGGACCCTGGTTGTTCAAGAAATGAAACTTCTTTGTAAAGCAACCCGGCCTTTACCTGAAAAATTTCACGGTCTGAAAGATCCTGAAAAGCGCTACCGTCAGCGCTATGTTGACCTGATTATGAATGCTGATGTCAGGGACATATTTATAAAACGCAGTAAGATTGTTCAGTCTGTAAGAAATTATCTGCTGAAACAAGATTACCTGGAAGTTGAAACACCAATGATGCAGCCCATTCCCGGAGGTGCTGAAGCAGAGCCTTTTGTAACCCATCACAATGCCCTGGGCATGGATCTTTTTTTAAGAATTGCTCCTGAGTTATATTTAAAACGCTTGGTAGTAGGCGGTTTTGAACGTGTATTTGAGATCAATCGAAATTTCAGAAATGAAGGAGTTTCTACCCAGCACAACCCTGAATTTACAATGGTTGAATTTTATCAGGCATATGCAACTTATAATGATCTCATGGATTTGACAGAAGACATGTTTCGCTATGTAGCCAATGAGGTTACAGGCTCTTCACTAATAACCTATCAGGAAAATACCATTGATTTTGGAACCAAATGGCAGAGAATGACCCTTGCCCAATCCCTTGAAAAGCTCGGTGGAGTTGATCCTGCTCTTCTTGAGGATAAAGAAAAACTGCTCCATTTTGCATCTGAAAAGGGCATCAAGATAACAAAAACAGGCCGTATGGGAAAGATTATTACCAAATTATTTGATGTTCTTGTTGAACCCCAGTTAATACAGCCTACCTTTATTACCGGCTATCCTGTGGAAGTATCACCACTTTCCAGGAGAAGTGACGAACACCCTGATCTTACAGAGCGCTTTGAATTGTTTATAGCCGGTCGTGAAATAGCCAACGGATTTTCAGAGCTGAATGATCCTGAAGACCAGAAAGGCCGGTTTTTACAGCAGGTGGAAGACAGGGATGCAGGAGATAAGGAAGCCCATTATATGGATTCCGATTATATTGAAGCCCTGGAATACGGAATGCCTCCCACTGCCGGAGAAGGCATTGGAATCGACCGACTGGCAATGCTTCTGACAGATGCCGCATCTATCAGGGAAGTAATTTTATTCCCCCATATGAAAGCGAAACACTAGGTGCGTTAGCGCAGCGTAACGCACCAATGATTGTTATAAATAACGGTGCGTTACGGCCTATGGTCTAACACACCCTACGGTTGATAACTGAAATGTTTGAATACTTTATAGGCCGCAGATATTTAAAAACCGGGCAGGGCCAGGGTTTTATTTCCCTGATTACCATTCTTTCAGTTGCCGGGGTTGCACTTGGGGTGATGGCTCTTATTGTTGTTATTGCAGTTATGGCAGGATTTGAATCTGATCTCAAGTCACGTAT
>JAUCGD010000648.1 GCA_030377945.1 Desulfobacterales bacterium HSG17
ATCTAATGATTGTCTATTTGTTTCATCAGCACCCTGAACTTGGCCCGGGTTGTTCCCAAGAGCTTTGCAGCATTGGTCTGATTATTGCCGGAATACTTTAAAGCCTGCCTGACAAAATCCTGCTCAATTTTTTCCAGATTAATTCCTTCAGGGGGTAATTGAAATTTTTCTTTTTCAGCTTGATTCAAAAAAGCAGCATTCAAAAAAGACAATATCTTTGCTGTAATTACTCCTTTATCTCCTGCAAGAATAACAGCTCGTTCAATGGCATTAGACAATTCCCTGATATTTCCCGGCCAAGGATATGATATTAAAGTCTGAATTGCTGTTTCATCCAGGACAGCTCCCGATACTTCCATGCGTTTAAAAAAATATTGGCATAAAGGAATAATATCTTCCATTCGCTCCTTGAGCGGCGGAGGATGAATAGGAAACACATTTATTCTGAAAAATAAATCTTCACGAAACTCACCTGAATCAATCAAATCGGAGAGGTTTCGATTTGTTGCACATATCACGCGTACATCAACAGGAATTTCCTTGTTTCCTCCAACTCTCTGAACTCTCTTATCCTGAAGAGCACGGAGCATTTTAGCTTGAGCATCAAGAGGAAGATCACCTATTTCATCCAAAAATAATGTGCCCCCGGATGCATATTCAAACTTTCCTTCAGTTTTTTTGTCTGCACCTGTAAAGGCACCTTTTTCATGACCAAAAAGTTCAGACTCTACCAAATGGGAAGATATAGCTGCACAATTAACAGGAACAAAACGGTTTTTGCTGCGGGGACTTACTCGGTGAATGTGTCTGGCTAGAAGCTCTTTGCCAGTTCCTGATTCACCATTAATTAATACTGCTGATTCAGTCCGGGCAACACGGTTTGCAAGATCCATTACCTCAGACATGGCTTGGGATTCATAAATAATTTCATATTCAGTTTTTTTTAGCCGCTGTTTCAATTCCTGGTTTTCAGACATTATCCGTGAAAGCTTTAATGTTCGCTCAACAGTCAGAAGAATACGATCTTCTTCAAAAGGTTTGGTAATATAATCAGCAGCTCCCTGACGCATGGCGTTTACTGCCGAATCAATAGTTGCAAAAGCTGTAATAAAAACAACAGGGCATAAAATATTTTGTTCTTTGATCTTTTCCAGCAATTCAATTCCATCCATACGGGGCATTTTAATATCGCTTATAATCATATCAAATGATGTGTCCCGGATTAAAACAAGAGCATCTTCGCCATTACCGGCCTGACTGACTTTATATCCCTGTCTTTCAAGCATTATGGAAAGCAGATGCCTCATTCTTTCTTCATCATCAACAATAAGGATATGACTCATGATATTTCTTTATCTCGACTATTCTCAATTTAAAGGAAGCGAAAAAATAAACCGGGCACCGTTATCTTTACAATTTTCAGCAATAACCTTACCGGAATGAGCTGTAACAACCTGTTTTACAAAAGCCAGGCCCAGGCCGGTTCCTTTTGCGCGAGTTGTAAAAAAGGGCTCAAATATTTTTCCAATACGTTCTTCTTCAATTCCAGGTCCCTGGTCATCAATCTCTAATATCCATTGGTCATTCATTGTACAGACATTAATCTTGATCTGCCCTTTATTTTCAGTAGCTTCCACTGCATTTTTTAAAACATTTCCAATAGCACGCATAAGCAAATCAGGATCTGCATTCATCTGGCAGGGAATTTGGGGAATATTGTTCCTCATATCAATGTTACTCCCATTTATTTGTAATTCAAACCTGTCAAGATGATCTTGCAGCATAGCATTCAGATCAATTTTACGAAAATTTGGAACAGCCGGTCTGGCAAATAACAAAAAATCTTCAATAAGACGATTTAAACGCTTAA
>JAUCGD010000077.1 GCA_030377945.1 Desulfobacterales bacterium HSG17
CAAAATATTAACTTTAGCTGATTTTTCTGCTTTACCGGCTATATTAATTGATGAATTTGAGAAAGTTCTTAGATGAAATTGGGGGGAGCATAATGAGTGAACAAAACATCATATGCTGAAATTGCAAATAATCCCATTGCAATTTGATCTTGAAAATCTGAAAAAAATATTATCAAAATATTTTAACAGGCTTCCGAAGCAGTTTCTTCGGAAGCCTGTCAGCGTTATTCTTTATTTATTAGAAGAACAACGCGGGAGGAGACCTCTTGAAAGAAATGTTATAAATCCAAAAAGGAAAAACATTTCAAGTATTGAAGGTGATATCGAATCTGCTGAAGAAATAAAACAACCGCTTCCTCCACCGCCTTCTTCCGTATCATCCTGTTCATCTGGCTGTAAATCTTCAGATTTTAACGGATCAGTTCCATTAATATACTCATCCAGGTTAGATATGCCGTCCTGGTCTGAATCTGCATTTGCATCTTCAGGCTCATCAGGATTAAGCCCGTGTTCTTTTTCCCAAACATCCGGCATTCCGTCGTTGTCCGAATCTGTTGAAGGATTAAGATCGGTGTTCAATGGATCTGTTCCTGCATCTGCCTCTGCTCTGTCACTGAATCCGTCACCATCACTGTCTGCATTGAACAGGCTGGTTCCAGCCGCAAATTCATCCAGGTTGAAAACCCCGTCATTGTCAGAATCTGCATATGCATCTGAAGCATCTTCAGGATTAAGACCATTTGCAGTTTCATACCAGTCAGGCAGACTGTCTCCATCCGTATCAACAGCATCTTCTGGAGTAGATATTGATCTGTCAACAGGATCAGTGCCGTTTATCTGTTCATCCTTGTCACTGATTCCGTCTCCATCACTGTCAAAATTGTTCAAATCCGTTCCATTAATAAATTCGGAAAGATCATTGACTCCGTCTTTATCGGTATCACCTGCTGCATCTGAAGCATCTTCAGGGTTTAAGCCTTTTTGCGTTTCATACCAGTCAGGGAGTCCGTCTTTGTCAGTATCAACAACATCATCAGGTCCGCTTATAGAATTATCCAAAGGATCTGAACCCTGACGATTTTCAATACCATCGGAAACACCGTCATTATCACTGTCTGGATTCATGGGGTTAATTCCGTTTATATATTCTGAAAGATTATTTAATCCGTCATCATCTGAGTCCATTCCAGCATCAGACGGATCATCAGGATTAAGTCCATGCTCAATTTCCCATTCATCTAAAATGCCGTCATTGTCAGAATCTGCGGGTTTGGGTTCTGTTTCTGGAACATTTGGATCTGTTCCCTGAATAAACTCATCCAGATTTGAAATGCCGTCATTATCAGAATCTGCCAGAGCATCAGACGGATCATCAGGATTAAGTCCATGCCCAATTTCCCATTCATCTAAAATGCCGTCATTGTCTGAATCTGGTGTTGCTTCAGGCTCTGTATCCGGTACATTTGGGTCTGTTCCCTGTGTAAATTCATCCAGGTTTGAGATACCGTCATTATCAGAATCTGCCAGAGCATCAGACGAGTCGTCAGGATTAAGCCCATGCCCAATTTCCCATTCATCGGAAATGCCGTCATTGTCTGAATCTACGGCTTCAGGTTCTGTTTCCGGTACATTTGGGTCTGTTCCCTGAGTAAATTCATCCAGATTGGATATGCCGTCTCCGTCATTGTCAGCCTGAGCATCTGCCGGGTCATCAAGGGTAAGTCCTTGCTGAAGTTCCCACCAATCCGGCATTCCGTCTGCATCTGAATCCGGGCTGTCAGCGGTATTTGGGTCGGTTCCTTCGTTGAACTCGGTCAGGTTGTTCCGTCCGTCTCCGTCAGAATCGGAAGTTGCATCAGATTCGCTGTAAGGATCAAGGCCGTTCTGATTTTCCCAGGTATTCGGCAGTCCATCATTGTCACTATCAGTTTCAACTGGAATATCCGGTTCAATATCATCCTGTACAATATCCGAACTATTCGGATTCGTATTATTATTGAACTCGGTCAGATTTGAATACCCGTCACCGTCTGAATCGGCGGCTGCATCTGATGCTTCATCCGGGTTAAGACCGTTTGCAGTTTCCCAGTAGTCAGGCAATCCGTCTGCGTCAGTATCTGTTAACGGATTTATAGAATTATCCAGAGGATCTGTTCCGGTTTCGACCTCGTCTCCATCGCTTACGCCGTCATTGTCGCTGTCAGAATCATTTGGATCGGTTCCGGCTGCGATTTCTTCCAGATTACTAATACCGTCGTTATCTGAATCAACTGTGGCATCTGAGGCATCGGCAGGATTAAGTCCCTGCTGTTCCTCCCACCAGTCAGGCATTCCGTCGCCGTCGGTGTCGGTGATATTTGCAGGATCACTGTCAGAGGCATCTGCCGGATTGGTTCCGTTTGCAATTTCCGTTACATCATCCACACCATCTCCATCTGTATCAGCACTTGCGGAATCGGTTCCGTTTATAAATTCCTCCAGATTGCTTATGCCGTCGGAATCGCTGTCAGCAGCTGCATCAGAAGGATTATTCGGGTCAAAGCCGTTGGCAGTTTCCCAGTTATCAAGCATTCCGTCTGCATCTGTATCTGTTGATGAGTTATCCAGAGGATCAGTTCCGGTTTCTGCTTCGGTTCCGTCGCTTACGCCGTCATTGTCGCTGTCAGAATCATTTGGATCGGTTCCGGCTGCGATTTCCTCCAGATTACTAATACCGTCGTTATCTGAATCAACTGCGGCATCTGAGGCATCGGCAGGATTAAGTCCCTGTTGTTCCTCCCACCAGTCAGGCATTCCGTCACTGTCGGTGTCGGTGATATTTGCAGGATCACTGTCAGATGCATCTGCCGGATTGGTTCCTGCTGCAATTTCTGCTGCATCATCTAATCCGTCTCCATCTGTATCAGCACTTGCAGGATCGGTTCCGTTTATGAATTCTTCCAGATTGCTTATACCATCGCCATCAGTGTCGGCAGCAGCATCTGAAGGCTCATTCGGGTCAAGGCCGTTAGCAGTTTCCCAATTATCAGGCATTCCGTCTGCATCTGTATCTGCTGAAGAATTATCCAGAGGATCTGTTCCGGCTGCTATTTCGGCTCCGTCGCTTACACCGTCATTATCGCTGTCAGAATCATTTGGATCTGTTCCTGCTGCAATTTCTGCTGCATCATCTAATCCGTCTCCATCTGTATCAGCACTTGCAGGATCTGTTCCGTTTATGAATTCTTCCAGATTGCTTATACCATCGCCATCAGTGTCGGCAGCAGCATCGGAAGGTTCGTTCGGGTCAAGATCGTTGGCAGTTTCCCAGTTATCAGGCATTCCGTCTGCATCCGTATCTACTGAAGAATTATCCAGAGGATCGGTTCCAGCTGCTGTTTCGGCTCCATCAGTTACGCCGTCATTGTCGCTGTCAGAATCATTTGGATCGGTTCCGGCTGCAATTTCTGCTGCGTCATCTAATCCATCTTCGTCTGTGTCAGCACTTGCAGGATTGGTTCCGTTTATGAATTCTACCAGATTACTTATACCGTCACCATCTCTGTCAAGCGCAGCATCGGAAGGATTATTCGGATCAAGGCCGCCATCGGTCTCCCAACTGTCAGGCATTCCGTCTGCATCTGTATCTGTTTCCGGTTCTGCTTCATTATCTGTATTGCTAACATTTACTTCAGCCGGGTCAAGTGCTGCATAGCCGGTTGTATCTGATGTTTCTGAGGTATTCAAAGTCAGTTGAATTATATACAACTGATTTCCGTCAGCAATATTATCATCAACACCGGTTATTGTTACTGTCTGGGCTGTGTTCCAGTCCGCATCAGTAAAGCTCAGGGTTGCTGGAGACACTGTTCCTTCGCCTGTATCAGAGCTTGATACGTCAAGAACCACGCTGCCGTCAGGCTGGCTGTTCAGTTTGACGGTGAATGTGGCTCCTGTTCCATCCTCTCCGGTCGGACCGCTTATTGGGTTTAATGTAAATCCCGGACCGTCATTATCTGTATTGCTAACATTCAACTCAGCCGCATCAATAGCTGCATAGCCGGTTGTATCGTCAGTATCTGAATTTACAGTCAGTTTAATGATATATGACTGAGATCCATCTGTAATGTCGTCATCAGCACCGGTTACAGTTACAGTCTGTTCTAAATTCCAGTCTGTACCAGTAAATGTGAGAGATGCAGGCAGGGCTGTTCCTTCTCCTGTATCCAAGCTTACAGCATCAATTATCACATCTCCGTCAGGCTGGGTGTTCAGCTTGACTGTGAATGTTGCAGATGTTCCGTCTTCTGATGTTGAACCGCCAATGGAGCTTACGGTAAATCCGGCGGTTTCGTTGTCAGTATTATTAATATTAACATCCGACGGGTCAATTTCCGCATATCCGCCTGTATCTGTGGTTTCTGCATTAACTGCCAGCAGTACAGAATAGAGCTGTGTTCCGTCAGCAAGATCATCGTCTGCACCTGTTATTGTAACAGTGTGAACAGCATTCCAGTTATAAGCAGTCAGGTTAAGACTTGAAGGTACAACTGTTCCTTCGCCGGTATCCGAACTTGTTATATCAAGAACAAGTTCTCCTGCGGGCGGAGTAGCAAGACTGATGGTAAAAGTTGCTGTTGTGCCGTCTTCTGCTGTATCTCCGCTGACAGCACTGATAATATATTCGGCTGCTTTGTCAGCAGAGAAGATTTCATCAGGCTGGGCATTGGTGTTGGCTGTAAAAACTTCAAGAGTTCCATCGCCGTTAAAATCTCCCAGTACAGTATCCATACTGTCGCTGTCGCCAAGTATCTGGCCTGAGTCTGTAAAATTACCTGTTCCGTCATTTACCCAGAGCGTATTAGGGCTGGCGTTTGCAATAAAAGCATCAAGATCACCGTCTCCGTCAAAATCTCCCAGAGCAATTGACATACTGTTTTTATTGCCAAGAGTCTGTCCTGAGCTGGTGAAAATTCCGGTTCCATCGTTAAACCATACTGTATTTGGCCCAAAACCTGCGATAAAAGCGTCAAGGTCTCCGTCTCCGTCAAAATCTCCCATTGCAACGGCATTGCTGTTAATACCCAGTGCCTGGGCAGAATCGGTAAAGTTGCCGGTTCCATCATTGAGCCAGACAGTATCTGAGCCTGCATTTGTTACAAAAGCGTCAATATCTCCGTCTCCATCAACATCAGCTAATGCAGCATTTGTGCTGAATGCATTGCCCAGGGTTTGACCTGAGTTTGTAAAAATGCCTGTTCCGTCATTTAACATGACCGAGTTTGCGCCTGATGCAGTAAGGAAAGCATCAATATCTCCGTCTCCGTCAATATCTCCCATTGTAACACCAGTATTGTCGCTTCCCGGAATCTGACCGGAATCAGTAAAATTTCCTGTTCCATCATTTATCCAGACAGCATTATCACCGCTGTTTGCAAGGAAGACATCAAGATCACCGTCTCCGTCAACATCTGCCAGGCTCATTGCACGGGTTCCTTCTTTTCCAAGAGCGACTCCCGAATCTGTAAAACTGCCTGTTCCATCATTGAGCCAGACAGTATCTTTGCCCTTTTCATTTGCAACAACAATATCAAGATCGCCGTCTCCGTCAACATCTCCCAGGCTTGCTGCTACACTGTCGGAAATACCTAAGCCCAGTCCCGAATCTGCAAAAATGCCTGATCCTGATGCCGCACTTATTGTAAACTGCCATGAAAATGTGTTTTCCAGTGAGCTGCCGTTAACATTGATAATTCCGGTTGTAATAATTACATTTATATTTTCTCCGGGTTCAAACAGGGAATCAGGTGTACAGGTAACAGTATCAGTTCCGCCTCCTGCAAAAGTGCAGGTATGCAGACCTGAAAGGGAGCCGAGCACATACAGGGTGTTATTATTAATACTCGTTTCATCAACTATTTCAGGAAATGTAACCGTAATGGCTGTTGTCGTGGCTATGTTCAGTGCATTCGCTGCCGGGGTAAAATCTGATAGTGCATTCATCACCGGGGTTATACCACTAATGGTAATGGCTGCATCGGAACTTACAGTGAAGATTCCATCTGTAAGTAGATATGTAAAGCTTTCAATGACAGTATCACCTGTTTCCATAGCAGCGTATCCGCCGTTTGGATTAAACGAAAAGGTTCCGTCTGCATTTACAGTTAAAAGACCGCTTCCAAGAACAGCTTCTTTACCTGCAAGAGAGACAGTTCCGCCTGCACTGATGGCTTTAATGGCAAGTGTGTCACCAGTATTCGGATCAGTGTCAGCTCCGTTCCCGTTATCGGCCAGGAGATCACCGTTTAAAACAGTGTTCTTGTCTGTTTCAAGTATATCATTCTGGGGAACCGGGGGATTACTGTCATCATCAGTTACGTCAAGAGAACCGCTTCCAGCATTGAATCCCGCAGCTTCCGCAATAATAAGAACAGGTTTGCTTCCATCCTGTTCCGTATCATCTACACCTGAAATAATGAAAGCTACTTCTGCACTTCCGTCAGGAATAATAATAGATGTGGGAACTGTTGCTTCGCTTGTATCCTGACTGGTCAGAGTGACGGTCAGATCACCTGCTGTTCCTGGGTTACGGGCAAGTGAAGCAAAACTGGCTCCGCCGTTTTCAGATATTTCGGCCTGTTCTATATTTACAGTCAGAATATCGTCTGTTCCGCTGATGTTAATTGTAACAGTAGCAATATCTGTTCCGTAATTACCGTCATCTATTGTATAGATAAAGCTGTCAACAGCTGAATCTCCAGTGTTGAGCTGTTGAATCTGCGCTCCTGGTGTGTAAGTAAAAGAACCGTCCTGCTGCACAGTTAGTTCCGCGCCCGAAGGAAGTATCATGGGCATTCCAATAACCGATGATTCTCCGTTTACAGCTATTATGTTTAATATATCACCATCATCATCCACGTCAAGTCCGCTGCCATTGTCTCCAGAGACAATATTTCCAGATACTGGCGTGTCTTCATCTGTATCAAAAACATCATTTGATGCAACAGGCGGCAGGGTAGTAGGCTCCATTTCGCTTAAACCGTTGATAGTAATGCTTACAGTTGCAATATCACTGTCAGTACCATCAGATAAGGCATAGGTAAATGTATCGCTTGCAGTACTGCCGGAACTCAGGGTATCAAAACTGCCGTTGGGGTTGTAGATAAGCGTTCCGTCAGCATTAACAGTCAGCAATGCACCGCTGGGCAGGGTAATTTCCGTTCCGACCGCAGTTGTATCATCATTTATTGCAGCAATGGTCAGGGTATCGCCTGCGTCTGTATCTGTATCTGCTCCGCTTCCGTTGTCTTCAAACAGAACACCTGTCAGAGTAGTTACTTCATCTGTTGCAAAATCATCATCTGATGCTGCGGGCAAGGCATTTACTGCACCGTCAATTCCCTGGATAGTCACGCTAACTGTTGCTGTTGCATCAGCCCCCAGACTGTTCAGGGTATATGTAAAGCTGTCAGTATTGCTTTCACCGCTGTTCAGGATGTCAAATGCGCCGTAAGGATCATAGTAGAAATTACCGTCACTATCCACCCGGATCATTGCACCGGATGCCAGGGTAACAAGGTTGTTAACACTGCCTGCATCCCCGTTTATTTCAGTTACGGTAAGAGGATTCCCGTTCGCATCAATATCTGCGCCTGCTCCGTTGTCAGCCAGAACATTGCCTGTAAAAATTGTTGCTTCGTCAGTTGAAACAGCATCATCCTGAACCACCAGTGACAGATGGGTAAATGTAAAGAACTGTCCGTCTGTCAAATCGACCAAAGCTGTCAGATAGCCTGTTCCGTTATCAGTAAGAGTCAGCTCCGTAACTGTTCCTGAGAAATCTGCTGTATCACTGATCCAGAGGAATTCAGCACCGGTGCTGTCTTCTATCATAACGGTGACATTGCCCACTGTACCGGTTTCAGAAGCTTTCCATATACGGTTCATGTGAGATTTGTTGCCTATGGCAACTCCGTAAGCAGTATCAAGGCCGTTGCTGCCCCATATAAGAAAAGAGAGGTCAGCCGTAAAAGCATTGCCATTATCAATAACAACGACTGTTTCGGTGTTGGCGTTTCCTGATTTCTGCTGATTCAGTTTTGAAGCATCATCCCTGCCTATACCGGTTACACCATTGTGATATGCAGCATTGGCTGCTGCATCCCAAAGGATTGCGTCTGCTGTGTCCGAGTAATTACCGGCTTTGGATATTCCATATTTTATTGCCAGGTAGCTTTCGATTCTCTGCTTTTCAGCAGGTGAAACCAGGTTATCATACAAAATAACTTCAGCCATAGCTCCCTGAAATAATCTCCCGGCAAAGAGATCAGACTTACTTTGTCTGCTGATGGTTACGGGTCCTCCATTTGAAACGTGTGTTGGACTTTCATTAATTTCCGCACCGGTCAATTGTGTCAGCGTAATTGGTTCCGTACCCTGGGAGACACCGTCAAAAAATAACTCCTGAGTATTGGCAAACTCAACTATTCCTGAAATGAGCGTCCCCTGGCTGCCTCTGATATGATTGAAAGAAATCCCTGTACCACCTGAATTTGCTGCCGTGGTCAGTGTTCCGAAATCAGCAGAATAGGCGATTCCATAGCTATATGAACCGTGTAATCCGAAATCAAAGATAAAATCCGCAGCACCGGTAGATGCAGCATCCGGTCTTACAACAGCAAAAATGGATATTCCAGTATTTGCTGAAAATATATAATCATCATAAAAATCCAGGCTGTCATCAACCCCGTCAAACATAACAACCGGATTGAAGTTGAAATTATCTGCTGCATTGTTTTTTAATATCGGCGGATTCATATCTGCATTTGCAGTGGTTGCAGCGTTTATTCTGCTATTTGAAGAATCTGCCCAGGAATTGACCGAATTACCGTCTCCTGCTGTTGTACTGCCTGCTGAATATCCGTTTCGGTCACTGTAAACTCCTTCACCTGCTTTGAGCCACAAGGCTAAGTTTGTAAATACATTACCCGGAGCATAGATTTCAACTTCCGTAGCCAGCGTAAAGACATTATTATTGCCCAGGTTGACGTTATTAAAGGTTGCCACTCCGGCAGTATATTCATTTGCTGTAACCTGCTCAACATCTCCGCTAGTGAAATCTCCGTCTCCGTCCGTGTCGATGAGCAGAATCGCCTGGGTACCGGTCAGCGCAAGTCCGCTTGCATCTATCTGAACAGTAACGGTTCCCATGTCTCCGTTAGGTTCTGATACCATCCACTCTCTGCCTATACGCATGGATACGTCAAAGGGCAGTTCTGTGGTCTGTTCATCAGTCAGTCCGTTATCGTTGCCCCAGATAAGGAATCTGTTGTCATCTGCAAATGCGCTGCCTTTGTCTATGGTAACAATTGCATCAGCGTTTACGCTGCGGGATTTCTGCTGATCCAGGGTTGATGCATCATCACGGCCTATACCGGCCACATTGTTGTGATAGGCTGCATTGGCTGCGGCATCCCATAGAGTCATACCGGTTGAATCGGTATAGTTTCCTGCTTTCTCAATACCATATTTCAGACTCAGATAGGATTCGACATTGGTGCGCTCTGCATCTGTCAAATTATTGCCATACAAAATAATTTCAGCAATATCACCGATCCAGTTCCTTAATGGTGCTACTGCCAATAATGCTCCGACCTGTGCATCAAAAGCGTTAGCCGTGATTAAATCAAATTCATCCGAATTTTCGAGACTGCCGTTAAGATAGAGAAAACTGTCGGGATTTCCTGCTGCCAGACTGCCGTCATGACTGTATGACATCAATAAAGAATTATTGACAGGAAAGCTGCCTGCTGCACCTGCCAGGTTGATCCCGTAATTTTCTCCGACTGCATCCTCTGCTAATGAACGTAAGCCATATCCGCCATATATAACTTCGGTACCATAGCTAAAGATATACATGTCATTAGCGCTGCCGCTTCTGGCTACTGCTATGAGTGTCCGTGATTCATCATTGGCCGGAAACAGGGGGCCGTAATCTGCGGTAGAAATTGCAAGGCTGTCATCTCCGTCAAAAGTTACAACCGGGTTATAGTTCAAGGCGTCCAGGGTGTAAGACGGCTGTTGAGCAGCAGTGCCCTGAGCAGCAGTAAGCGGATTTCTTCCGATGCCTGTCCATGAGGTTATGGCAGCTCCGTCAGAAAGCGCAATCGCATCGGCTTTGAGCCATAGTTTCAGATTTTCAGTTACATCACCGGGGCCGGCATCACATGGATTATCAGTAACCTGTGTCCATATCGGGCCTTCTGTCGTGCCGTCTGCGGCCGGGGTATTTGCTGAGCTGTTCATTAAAATTCCATCATTGGCATTTGCAGTGTGATCCATGAGAGTCGTGCCTGTATCATGATCAAAGCGCCAGTAAGCAGTCAGACCAGTTTCATTTCCGGCAAGGGTGTTACACCTGCTGCTTAGTATTTCAGTCTGGGTAAGTAATTTATTCCATACCCGGACTTCATCTATCTGACCATTATAAAAAAGTTGAGGTGCGCCTTCGGTTGAACCTGCGCCGATACGAAGCGGTTTGCTGGTGTTTGCTGAAAAACCTGCTGCCTTAGAACCTGCATTAACACCGTTAACATAAAATGATATAGTTGTGCCGTCATATGCAGCAGCAAGATGTGTCCATTTATTTAATACAATATCAGGACCAACCAACTTTTCCCAGCCGGCTGTTCCGATGCCGTTGCCAATCCATAATTGCCATTTATTTGCCGGATCAATATAAAAGATATATCCTATTGACGGCGCGTCATTTCTGGACGTTATAACACTTTGAAAATCGCCTGTGGTGCCTGTTACCTTTGCCCATGCCTCCACACTGAAAACAGAGGGGTTGATTTCTGCGGAATATGGTATTTCAACATAATCATCCGTACCGTCAAAATTCAGGGCCGAATCTGCCACAACACTCACGCTGCAAGGATCATCCGTAACAGGCATCCATACAGGCCCTTCTGTTGCACCGTCTGCTGCCGGAGTATTTGCAGAGCTGTTCATGAGAGTTCCGTGATTGGCATTTGCAGTGTGATCCATGAGTGTCGTGCCTGTGTCATGGTCAAAACGCCAGTAAGCAGCCAGACCGGTTTCATTTCCGGCAAGGGTGTTGCATCTGCTGTTAATGATTTCATCCCGTGTGCGTACCACGTTCCAGAAACGGAGCTCATCAATCATGCCGTTCATGGGGCTTGTGCCGGGTTTAAAAGTTCCCCCTCTTCTGCCGATATTGACGAAACCTGTCAGGGAATAGACAATATCTCCGGTAAATGCCTGTGTTTTTTCCACACCGTCAACATATATCTTTGCAGTGCTGTTATCATACACTGCTGCGACATGATGCCACTGTCCTGGAGTGAGAACTGCATCAGATATAATTACCTGCCCAACACCGCTGGCAGGATTAAAATATAGCTGTCCGGCACTATTTATAACCAAATTATAACCATCATCTCCCCCGCCATTTTCATCATGCACTATAATAACGGGATTATTTGTAAAATCAGCAATATTTACCCATGCCTCAATTGTAAAATTGTTGGCCGGTCTCAGGTCCAGGGTTGAAGGCACAGCAACATAATCATTTGTGCCGTCAAAATTCAAGGCATAATCAGGGGCAACACTTACGCTGCATGGATCATCTGCAAGCTGTGTCCATATGGGACCTTCTGCTGCGCCGTCTGCGGGCGGGGTGTTTGCAGAGCTGTTCATGAGGGTTCCGTGATTGGCATTTGCAGTGTGATCCATGAGAGTCGTGCCTGTATCATGGTCAAAGCGCCAGTAAGCAGCCAGACCGGTTTCATTTCCGGCAAGGGTATTGCACCTGCTGCTCAATATTTCAGTCTGGGTAAGCACTTTATTCCATACCCGGACTTCATCTATCTGACCATTATAAAAAAGTTGAGGTGCGCCTTCGGTTGTACCTGCGCCGATACGAAGCGGTTTGCTGGTGTTTGCTGAAAAACCTGCTGCCTTAGAACCTGCATTTACACCGTTAACATAAAATGACATAGTTGTGCCGTCATATGCAGCTGCAAGATGTGTCCATTTATTTAATACAATATCAGGACCAACCAAGCTTTCCCAGCCGGTTGTTCCGATGCCGTTGCCAATCCATAATTGCCATTTATTTGCCGGATCAATATAAAACATATATCCCATTGAAAATGCGGCATCTCTGGACGTTATAACACTTTGGTAATTGCCTGTGGTAAATGTTACCTTTGCCCATACCTCCACACTGAAAACTGAGGGATTGATTTCTGCGGAATATGCTATTTCAACATAATCATCCGCTCCGTCAAAAGTAAGCGAATTCCCGTCAACAACATCCGGCAGTGGACTATTAGCAACACCGGAGCCTGATATGGAAATATCATAAGGTTTTTCATCGCTGTCATTATTATCAAGCGCCATATCCAGGCTGAAAACGCTTACAGCTGCAACGCCAAAAGAAATATCCAATGAGCCTGTCGTACCGGCTGCCACGCTCAGAGGCAGAGAGGTTACTATCGTAAAATTGTCGGCATTTATCATATTGGATGGTGTTACAGCGGTAATATCAAGCTGCCCATCTCCGGCTGTATTGTCTATGGTGTAGCTCAGATGAACCGTGCCTGTGTTTTGAGTGCCGATATCATCTGCGCTGCCGTCAGCAATGGAAATTCCGGCAGGGCGCTGGATGTCTATTTCAGGAGAGGTGGCAGTTATAATGGCAACTTCAAAGTTGAGATCACTGCCGGTGCTGGGAAGGCCGGCTGATGTCAGCCTATCGCCTCCTTCATAGGCATTTGCCCAGTTACTAATCCATCCATCAGCCGTGCTTTTAACTCTGAAATGATAGTTTCGACCCGCTACCACGGATGTATCTCCACTGCCGCCTGTGAGATCAATCACTGTTGCCGCCTTGTTGCCGTTAAAGCTGACAGAGGGGACGGTGTACATCAGATCGGAATAACCCGAAGCACCACTGTAAAGATAAAGACTGCCGGTTCCGGCATTTCTAGTGAAAACGGTTATTGAGCTTATCTCTCCGGTGCCGCATGCGATAAATGACTGCCCAAGGTCAGTACGAACTACGGAACCGAGGTTGATAGTTGCCAATTGGGAAACCAGGCAGGGTTCTTCCGTACCGGAAAGGCTTTTCCCGTTAATTTTAATGCTTGCAGATGCTGTTGTCGAATCCGTGCTATCTGAAATTTCATATACAAAGATTTCTGATGCACTTTCGCCATCATTAAGGCTGTCATAACCGCTATTGGGATCAAAGTGCGCCTTGAGAGTGGGGATGTTGGCAGGGTAAAAGAGATTTTACAAGACCATATTTAGAATATAATACAGGAGGCAGACCATGAGCAATTTTGGTGCAATATATATTTATCTTCCTGAAAATTCGGAAAAAGCCTTTGATGAAGTTAATGAAATATTAAAAAACAATGGCTGGCTTTTTACCCTAAGATACCACAAATCCCTGCCCTGGGCACAGGCATGGACAGATGAGCCGGAAAATATACCTAATTATATCAAAAGTATTGCAGAACTATTTCCTGAAACAAGGATTATAGGAATCGCCTGTCAGTCAGTTATGGATGCCATTGGCTATTGGGATATTGTAAAAGGAGAAGAGCAAAGAGTTCTGGAATATGGTTTTTTCAAGGAAAGAGTCTGGGAAAAGGCAGAAGGAAAACCCCAGGACTGGGAACAGGAAATTTTCCAGGGAAGAGACGGATATAAAAAAGGAGAAAACTATACAATTGGCCATTTTGAACCGTTTTTTAATAATTTTGATGTTCACAAAATAGGCCAGCTGCTTGAGTTACCAGGATTTGGCACTTCTGGACATGATGGAAAATGGACAAAAGAGATAT
>JAUCGD010000649.1 GCA_030377945.1 Desulfobacterales bacterium HSG17
TTGTAGCTCTTTTTTCAAGTCTTCCATTCAATATTCTCCTGTAAGTTACTAATTTTAAAAACAAACATAGCTTATATATTTTATAATAAATAAAAAAGACACAGCCAGAGAAATAAAATCATCCAGATGCGTCTCTATTTTATTGTACACTGGCTTGTCCGGGCAGGATATTGGTAAACTGATACTCTTCAACCGATTCACCTGTGGAAGCTTCAAATTCATCTTCTCCCCATTGTTCAATGGAAAGATATTTTTCACCTGAATCATCCTCATAATCCCAGCTAATAAAAGCCTGCCCCGGACTTTTTCCGTTTTTATAAAAGTGACCGCCCCCGGATTCATCAAGATAGTATGTTGTTGATTCAAAAACTATTTCATCAGGCGGATCTTCATGCTCTTCAATATGCTTACGGACTTTATTTCCAATCCTTGCAATAGAAACCGGTTTACTCACAATCCATTCAACCTCATCATCTGCTTCTTTGCCCAGGTAAATGGTTTCATCATGACTTTTTAACTGCCATTCATAACTGATTTCTCCATCACCCCAATCATAATGATGTTGAGCCAGAACTTCCCAGGTTTTTAAATCATAATCCAGCATGTATCCCGGTTTTAAAGAAGAAAGAGTAAGGTTTGTTATATTATCGACTTCTGTATTATCTTCTTTTTTACCAAAACCAAAAAGATCTTTCCATCCCATAAAATTAAGCTCCTGTTTTAAAGGATTCCCATTTTCTTTTTAAGTTCCAGTAAATCAGCTGATGCTGTTGAAGTCTTTCCTGTTTCCAAAGCTTTATTAATTTCATCATCAACTGTTTTATCAGGAGTGGCTATATCAGCATAAGCTATGGCAAGGGATTCATCCTCTTCTACTTTTGCTTTCATTTTTTCCAGCATGGCAATGGTTCCTGAAGAATCAATTTTTGATAGCTGCTTATTGATTTTTTTAGTTGATGAAGCTGTTTTGGCACGGGCTTTTAATGTTGTCAGATCATTTTCATAAGTTGAAATAGTAGATTTGATCTTGTTAACATTTGCTTGTAATTGATTTGACATTTTTTCATGACGGTCAGCTTCAGTAGAAACTCTAAGGGCATCATTTGCCTGCTGCTCCTTTTTGGAAAGAGCTTCAGCAGCCAGACGTTCAGCATCTGACATATCCATTGCTCCTCCCTGTGCCCTTTGCAGTAAAAGCATGGCTTTTCGTTCATAATCCGCTGCAAGTTTCTTTTTATTGTCTGCATCCCTTCTGGTTCTTATGGAAATGGCCTTTACTTCAGCCAGACTGGTCATGGCATCCTGAAGATCTCTCTTTAAATCCCTTATTCCCTGCTCTGTAAGTTTAATGGGGTCTTCAAATTTATCAATAGCAGAATGTACTTCTGACTGACCTATTTTAAAAATTCGTGAAAAGAATGACATAAGGTCCTCCTTAATGCTTTATCGTTACAATTTCAGGGTAAGCAGCCAAAGCAAAAAATCAGGCTGCTGCAAAATTAAGTAATTCAGCCCCGTATTCGGACATGGCTAGGCTCAAAGCTTTTATTGATCCTTCAAGTTCATTGTAATCCAGGTTCTCAAGCTGAAGGGTATCCCTGAAAAGCAGCAGATCTCCTGTCTCATCCAAAGCAAAAGCGCCATGAACCAGTTCACGATTCATTTGCAGCAGACGTTTATAAAAGTCAGCAGATACGGATGGTTTCAGTTTCATGATTAACTGTTCAATAATCACATTTGGTTCTTCGCAGTCAACAATAAGATTTTTTATACCCTCATTTTCATTTTCAACAACAACAAGCTCATTTTCATTATCTTCTTCAATAATGGCAATGTCCATTTCATATAAATATTCTTTAACCAAATCA
>JAUCGD010000650.1 GCA_030377945.1 Desulfobacterales bacterium HSG17
TAATTAGTGCCTGAACGAAAACCACCCATTTTTAGCCAGCCAGGTTCTGTGCTCAAAAAATTTTACTGCCGGATTGATCTTTGTTGCGTCGAAAAGAAAAATACACCGCTTTTCTACACCATAGCAGTCAAATTTATATACAATTCACCTGTGATTTCGTTTTTCCATTAACTTCTAATTGCGGGATAACCGGTTCTATGACGCTTTTTGTCTGCGTTGCATTTTTTTCAGTTCCCGTTTTTGCAACTTAGCACCCAATATTTGAAGGTTGCGAGATAATACGGCTAAAGCCACATACCGTTTAAAACCACCAAGGCCATGATCGGGACAGCGATCCAATCCGTGATTTTCGAGTGCGTTAATTGCCGACTCAACCGCTGAATGCACCCGCCGGTCCTGTATAAACGCTTCTGATTGTTCTATTTGTTTGGCCGTTGCTGATCGTCGGCCTTTTCGTGGAAGCACCACTTGATCCAATAGCGGTTTCAAGTCTTTTTGATTTTTCGGGCTATGAAATCCCTTGTCGAAACTGCAGCTGAAAAGGTTTGCATGCTTTTTTTGGGCTTCAGCCACCATGTCTACCGCAACTTGATCATCGGTTTGGTTTTCCATCACATGATGGTGTAGTATAAAGCCAAATTGATCCTCGAGAATACATACTTTTAAACCCAATTCTTGGGGTACACCGGCTTTGCCTTTGCTGATCCATTCGGTATGTTCTTCAAAGAGTGAAAACACTTTTTCATGGTGCTCAATTTTTTCACCCTTAACCACTCTGCGTAAAATTTGATTCATCTGTCGATCTGCATGCGTGATAAAGTGTTCAATGTTTATCACACGAGACATGCTGCCGATATCGGCCTGTTTAAAAAAACCGATTGTGAATCGTGCCTGTTCAATATAGAGCCGAATCAAATCCACATATTCCTGGTGTGTCTGCACAATCAGCAGTTGTCTTTGTGCTTTGCGATCCTCATTTGTTGAAGATGACCGCTTTAGTCTGCGTACTCGGTTGAACACCTTTTTAATTTTACGCAGAATATGGTTACTTTGGCGCCATGCGGTAATTCCTTCCACCTCACATGCCGCAGCCGTTAGGGTAATGACTTTTCGTATCGCATCCCATAATAAATTGATATCCGTCGGATAGTGCACATCGGTTTCTACCACAAACGAATCGCACCGACCTTTTAAAGGTTGGTCAGCATGACCGATCAACTTGTGCCCGGTCGTTACGACAACCTGATTAATGCGATCCAAGTGTTGCGGGGTCAGTAACGAAACATTATCTTTTATCGTCTGAAGCGCATACCGCTGATCAAAGTCATATATGGTGTGGCCTAAAAATTCACGCAACGTTTTATGATTGTTGGCGATTTCCAAAACTTTGTCATAATCCCAGTTGCAGTTCAATCGCAACGTCCCAAGGACCAGGATGGACCACAAATTCATGCCGGGTCGGCCATTGTGACTATCTGTGTTATCAGGAATAATATCCTGCAAAATCGAAAATACTTTGCTACGCGTTTTACGATTAGAGTAAATGGCTTGCAGGCCAGCTAATAACTGCGGAATTTCATCCCGTGAACGTAGATCTAATTCAATATTTGAAATATCTACTTGGCCAAATTTAAGTTGATTTTCAATGATTTTTCTCATATTTTTCTCACGAAGATTTTTCATTTAAGGGTCTGAAATGCCGATTCTGTAAAATCGACAAATGTCGTTTTGTTTATTTTTATCAATAAGTTAACTATCGACAATACCCTCCGGGTGCAAGTAAAAAATGCATCCGGTTGAAAAATCTTCGTTTTTACTTTTCGAGCCTAACCCATCGAATTTTAAACATATAGTATTTTCCGGTCAG
>JAUCGD010000651.1 GCA_030377945.1 Desulfobacterales bacterium HSG17
GTGTCGCCTGGAGTCAGGGAAAGAAGTTACGGGAGGAGGGCAACGAAGCGAAAAATGGACGATTAGGTGTTAAGGGAAAGTTGTTGGGGGGAATGCTGTAACGATTCGAGATGTGGAGAAAGTTTGCAATGAGTGCGAAGGTGCTGAATGTGTATAAGAGACAGATTTTAAACTATACATAAATTAGGTTAACATGTCATTATGATTGACATATTACGTTTTTAGTATTACATAAGATGTATGATTAAATCATTTTCATGCCGAGATACAGAAAAATTGTTTAACGACCTGAGAGTACGCCGCTTTCAATCTTTTGAAAGGCAAGCAAGAAAACGACTTATGATATTGAGCGCTGCTCCCACTCTTGAATCTCTTATGTTAATTCCCGGAAACAAATTTCATTCTCTAAGCGGAAACAGAAAAGGCCAATATTCAATCAGCATCAATAAACAATGAAGAATCTGTTTCGTATGGAATGACGGACATGTGTATAATGCTGAAATAACAGATTATCATTGAGGTTACGATATGAATAACAACGAAATTCTTACACCCATCACTCCAGGTGAGGTATTGTATGATGATTTTATGAAACCGTTGGGAATCAGTATTAATCAGCTTGCCAGAGATATTGTTGTTCCTCCAAACAGAATAAGTGCTATTGTAAACGGCAAAAGGGGAATCACAGCAGATACTGCTCTAAGATTACAACGATATTTCAGTGTTGAAGCCCAATTCTGGTTGAACCTTCAAGCAGAATATGATTTACGAATTATCAAACGTAAAATCTGGTCAGATATTGAAAAGCGAATTATTCCAATTAAAAGAGCAGATATTGAGCCTATGCTTGCAACTTAACGGGTATAACCCGGCGCTGAACTCGGACGCAAAAGGGTTCCGGTCGCTATCGCTCCCTCCACCCTTTTGCGCCGGTTAGCTTAGCGTTGGACTGCTTTACTTTCTGGTCCTGAGTTCTTGAGTTCTTGAATTCTTGAAATTATTTTACATCAAATTTATTAACAAGACGTAAGTTTCGAAATTATTACAAATACTTACAGTTGACTTTTTGGCGAAAATATGGTATAAACTAGTATTAGTAGGTTAGATGGTGAAAAGGCGACAGTCCAACCAGGCGCTGAACTCGGACGCAAAACGTTTCCGCTCGTTACACTCCCTCCAACCTTTTGCGCCGGTTAGCTTAGCGTTATATTTTTTATGAAATAACATACTTGGAGAATAAGCGGGATGCTGACACAACCTCGGCCTTTTTTGAAGGTAAATTATGAGTATTTTATGGAAAATATTTAAAATAAATGTTGTATCTAACTTTCCTCTATCGCTCTATGTTTGATATGAGCGGTGAGCTTAACGTGAACGAAAGGACATCTCATGTACAGAACTATACTATTATTTATAATGCTCTCATTGAGCACTACGGAGGCTTTGTGTTCATTATCAAACCCAATATTTGGAATTGGTAATACATATAATGATTATATTGGAGCAGCGAAGGTTGTAAAAAAGCAGATTGTTAAAGAATTGAGTGAAAAATTACACCGAAAAACTATATTTTTACAGGATGTAAATGCTTCATTTTATTCAGAGGAAGGCAGGGCTTTTGATAGCAAACTAGTTGGGAAGTATTTAAGCAATAACATGGGGTACAAGGAAGACCATACATTGAACTTAACGCCCTATCGGGCGGACTTTTATTGTCACCTTAAGTGCTTATGGGTAACAATAGCAGTTGCACCTCTTTGTTGAAATTTTTTTCTATGATTTCATCATTTTTGCATATTGGCAAAG
>JAUCGD010000652.1 GCA_030377945.1 Desulfobacterales bacterium HSG17
TACTGCATCCCTAATAATTGGAATGAAGAAGCAGCCTGGTATTAAGATGAGTATTTGGCGTATTTTTGTCAAAGCAAGGATTGTGAGGATGAACTACTTTTACCTGGATGCGTGCAACAAAATCTGAAATATGTGTCAGATGTTCGGGACGGGTGATATTGCCCATTGTTGAGAGCAGTATTTTGAGTTCTCCCCCTTTTTTTATGAAGTGTTCAAAATCTGAAATCAGCAAATTTGTGACTCCGGGCGAATAAAATGCAGAAGCAATCCATACACTATTGCTTTGTCTTAACTCATTTCTAATAATTTCAAGCAGTCGGTTTCTTTCAACAGGATTAAAAATAAGATCGGGTGCGCTTTGAAATTCTACATTATCTATTTTTGTTTCTCCAACGTTTTCAAGAAATATTCTGTTCTGAAAACCTCCACGCGCGGCTTTCCTTTGTTGTCTTTTTTCAAGTAAATCGTCAAGGTTGACTCCGTACAGTTCCAGACCAGCTAAAATAATTTCAAGCATATCTGAGATGGTTTATCCTGTCATCTGAATTACGGGAAAGCGGTTTTGGTAATAAATTGATGGATAAAGCTGTGGTTTTTTGTAAAATAAAAGGATACAATAAAGTGTATCTGAATACATTTAAAGGACTTGATTCAGCCCGGCATCTTTACAAAAAATACGGATTTTGCCTTGTTGAGCAGAATCAAGGGGCGCAATGGGGTACTGAAGTTGTTGAGCAGGAGTTTGTTCTTGGGTTGTGATATTTTTATGCTTTTCATCCTGTTAAAATGATTTATAAATGCTCTATCGGCTTTTTTACAATGTTTCCATGTTCTTTGAGCTAACATTCCTTTTCTTTAATTCAAATGCTTTTTTAGCAACAGAGTGGGTCACAATTTTCAGTTTAACGCCAAAAGTAGGATGATAAGCAACTTCAAGAGGATAGAATATAATTTTTTCATTTTCAAGATAATAGCGTTTAAGCGGTTTCCCGGTTTGAGGATCAATCAATAATGTGTTATCAAAGCCCCAGTTATTGAAAATTTTTGTAAGTGGCTGAAGGACGAACTACCGGAAATAATCCTGTACCTTTTGAAGAAATGTGGTTATGGGGTCAAATAATACATGCAGGAGCTATTGGGGATCATCTTTTTACAAAGAGTTATTGAATTGATTTACTTTTGACTTTCCAACCGAATTTTGACAGAATCAATATGAAGTTAAAAAATAAACCCTGTTTGACAAGGCATAAAAACAAATGAGTTTTAAAGATGACTTTGAAAAATCAGTAAACAATCCACATGATGCTGCATTCAAATCTGCATTTGAGAAAAGAAAACTGGTAAAGATTTTTTTTCAGACTTATTTTCCTGAAGAGATCGTAAAGCTTATTGACTTTGACCGGCTTGAACCGGGCAACAAAAGTTATGTGGATGAAAAGCTCAGGGAAAAACATTCCGATATTATTTACAAAACAAAGTTTAAAAACTCGGATGCATTTTTGTACATCCTTTTTGAACATCAGAGTTCGCCTGACCCCATGATGGTTTTCCGGCTGCTGTGTTACATGGTCAATATCTGGAAGGAATACCTGGATCAGAATCCTGAAGCAAAATGCCTGCCCGTGATTTTTCCGGCTGTGCTTTATCATGGAAAAGCAAAGTGGAATGCTCCACGGACTTTGAGCGCACTGATTGAAGGCGATGATGTTTTTTCAGAATATATACCTGATTTTACCTATAAAGTTTATGATCTTGGTAATTATCCTGATGAAATGCTGATGATAAGCAACTACATGGCACTGGATGTTGTGCTTTATATTTTTAAACATATCTTTGATAAAAATTACAGGGAAGTTTTA
>JAUCGD010000653.1 GCA_030377945.1 Desulfobacterales bacterium HSG17
TACATACAAAACATATGGTTCTGAGAATGTTCCTGCAAAACTAGAAATCAAGGACAACAATAATAGAAAACTTACCCTTGAAATCACAAATTTCATTTCAAATCCATCCATAAAAGAGTCGGTATTTCGGTTGACAGACCATGGATAATGACCATTATTAATGGTGATTTACCAACAATTTTTCTCAAAGGAGATGTCATAAAATGATTCACGACAGTGTTGACAATGCAAAAAAAGGATCTGGCTGCCCTTCCCAGGGAGGTCAACAGGATATGGCTGCAAGGCAGAAACTCGAAGATGAAGCGATCAAGCTTTCTCTCTCAAAAATAAAATATAAAATATTTGTTTTAAGTGGAAAAGGCGGAGTAGGGAAAAGCAGTGTATCTGCCAACCTTGCTGCAAGTCTTTCCAACAAAGGCTACAAAACAGGTTTGATGGATGTTGATGTTCATGGTCCCTCCATAGCCCAGATGTTAGGGCTCACAGAATTATTAGATATGTCTGAAAATAAACTTTTGCTCCCTAAAAAAATCAATGAGAATCTTAAAGTTGTTTCAGTACAGGCACTAATGCAGGATAAAGACCAGGCAATTATCTGGCGAGGACCCGCTAAAACAGGTATGATTCGTCAATTTATTAGTTCGGTAGACTGGGGTGAACTTGATTTTCTGATTATTGACGCCCCTCCAGGAACTGGAGATGAGCCTTTAACCGTTGTACAGACTATTCCCGAAGCTCTTGGTGTAGTTGTTACAACACCACAGGAAGTAGCTCTTGCAGATATTAGAAAATCAATTTCCTTTTGCAAGACTGTTCACTTAAAAACCCTTGGGATAGTTGAAAACATGGCAGGTTTCAAATGCCCCCACTGCAACGAGCCCATTGATCTGTTCAGCTCAGGTGGTGGTGAAAAAACAGCTAAAGATAAAGGCCTTGAATTTCTTGGCTCAATCCCCTTTGATACTGAAGTAGTCACTTCGGGCGATAGTGGAGTTCCCTTGATGCTGCAGGATAAAGAGACAAATTTTTCAAAAAGTTTTGATATCATAGTTGAAAAAATTCTTAAGCAATTATAAATATTGAATGACAATTTAAAAAAAGCCAGGGAACTAAAAGGTCTTCTTGATCTTCGGGAAGAAAAATATTTATGTTCCCTGGCAAGTTTCAGCAGTACAGCCATACGCCGACATAAAGAACAATACACTAAAAATGAATACCGCCAATCTTTTTCAGCAGATTCTGACAGAATTTTAAACTCACTTGCCTTTACACGCTATATTGATAAGACCCAAGTTTTTTCTCTTATAAACAACGACCATCTAACCCACAGAGTAATTCATGTCCAGCTTGTTTCAAGGATCGCAAGAACCATTGGAAGATATCTCGGGCTGAATGAAGACCTGATTGAAGCTGCAAGCCTTGGACACGATATCGGGCATCCTCCCTTTGGTCATGATGGAGAGCGTTTTCTATCCAAACTTACCCATGAACATGGTGCAGGTTTTTTCCACCATAATCTTCAGAGCATCCAATTTCTTGACTGCATTGAAAAAAATGGCAAAGGGTGGAATTTAAGCCTTCAAACCATGGATGCCATTATCTGCCATAATGGAGAAGTTCATTCAAAGAAACTCTTTCCGCAAAAAAACAGAACCTTTAAAGATTTTGATATCATGCTGGACAAAATGAAACAAAAAAAAGCATGTGATGAGATCCCCATGACCATGGAAGGTTGTGTTGTAAGGATGGCTGATACCATAAGCTATATCGGTCGGGATCTTGAAGATGCTATCAGACTGAGTCTTGTAAAGAGAGAAGATATACCAGATATTTGCAGGAAAACACTTGGCCAGACAAAT
>JAUCGD010000654.1 GCA_030377945.1 Desulfobacterales bacterium HSG17
ACGTTTCCATTATTGCACATGCAAATGCCTGGGTGGCGGAATAGGTAGACGCAAGGGACTTAAAATCCCTTGGGGCTTGTCCCCGTGCCGGTTCAATTCCGGCCCTAGGTACCAAACAAAATCAAGGGGTTAGCCGTTTTCGGTTAACCCCTTTTTCTTAGCCAAAATCGACGATTGTAACTGTATCTGTAACCGTCAGGGAATTTATGTATTCTGCCTGCTTCTGAGATGCCTGTTTCAAATCAGCATCATTTACAATATTGTAACGGTCGAATACAGACCTTGTTTTGTGACCTGAGATTTTCATTGCAACTATTTCAGAAATTCCTGCTCTGACCATATTCCTGACAGCAGTTCTTCTTAAATCGTGAAATAACCTTCTACCGATACCAGCAACTTCACAGGCTTTGAACCAGGAACCCCGAATATCTTTTATCCTGCCATTACCATTTTTATTGGGGAAGACATAAGGTGTTATGATTTCACGCTTCTTTCTCATTTCCCACTGGTGATTAAAAACGACTTTTAATTTTTCATCAAGATAAATGGTTCGACCATCATCATTTTTAGTTTCCCCAACTTCCAACCTTACAATTCCTTGCTCCCTGTCAACCTGGCTCCAGGTTAAACCGGTGATTTCTTCAAACCTCCAGCCGATTTTATAAGCAAATGTTACAAATCCTTTCAGGTATTCAGGAAGCTCTTTATGTAATTTCTCAAAATCGCCATGCTCAAAGTATCCTTTTCTGGCATTGTTTTCTTTAAGCATAGGAATATGGGGAGGTTTTTCAACAACAGGCGGGGTCTGCTGTGAGCCAATATTAAACATCCTTTTCAAAGCTGACAATTCCCGGTTAATTGTTGCGTTTGAAACATCCTCTTCCATACGCATTCCAATGTATTCCCTGATTTTTGGTGTTGTTATAGCCTGGGCAGTGAAGTGTTCAAAAAATCTATTCAGGTTATTTACACTCTGCTTTGCCCTTTTCAAAGATTTCCTGCCATTAATCTTGTAGTCATTGATTAATTCATCGGCTAATTGTTTAAAAGTTGTTTTATCAAAATGAATGCTGGGAGTTTTGCCTTGAGCTATCTCTCCCTCAATTTTATCCAGAAGTCTTTTGGCTACCATTTTTTTGGAGCTTTCAGAGCTTTTATAAGAGGGTTTTCCATTTCGATAATACTTAATCCACCAAGTTTTTCCACGTTTGTATATTGTTCCCATAATAAACCTCCATCCTTTACGTCTTGACGGTTACGGATTATATGGGTAAGCACAAAAAAATTCCCACCTTCCGATTGGAAAGCAGGAATATTTTTTATAGCATTACCCACAATTATATTTGAAAGTGATTTACAAATCAAGCCATCACTTTGTTACTGCTGATAAATTCATCAACATCTTTAAGTTCAATAAACATCTTCCTGCCGACCTGTACATATGGTAGCTTCCGGTCCCATATCTGACAGCGCCAGAACCATTCTGTTGCGCCTATTTCTTTTACAAGTTCCTTTATAGAGAAAAGCCTTTTCTTAGTTACATTATGGTTACATGCCTTCATAAGTTACTGTTCTCCTTATCTATATTTTCGAGCAATGGATACACAATCCATTGGGTTTGTTGAGTTAAGGGGGCATTGCGCCCCCAGTTTAAGCTTTAAACAGGAACAACGCCGTCCTTATTCATTGATAGTTGAAGCACATATGGTATCTGCTCCTGAGCTTTAGAAGTAAGTTCCGGCGATTTATCAGATTTTTCTTCCTGTGGATTGGGCGATTTGATTTTGTCATTTGAAGATTTATCTTTTTCATAAAAGCTTTTGTCAAAATACTTATTATAATCAGAATAAA
>JAUCGD010000655.1 GCA_030377945.1 Desulfobacterales bacterium HSG17
CAATCTTGTATGAACTGCGTCTCATGGAAACAGAGTCAGGAATCGGATTTTTTTCCTGTGTACCAAAACAGGAAACGGATTTTGAAGAATCACTTGCCATTCTTCAAGCCTGTCCCAATGATGAATTTATTCGAAGGCATCTGCTCAAAGAAATCAGTTCCTGGGATAAAGAATATTTAAAAACCCGGATAAAAGAAACAGATGCTCAAGCCAGGGTTATTTTATCACTTTTTTATGAAGCCTGTCTCTTATATGAAAAATTTAATGGCCTGAAGAAACATTTCAAGGAAAAAGAGCTTAAGAACCTATCGGCTCATACCCCCTTGATATACATAAAATCAAAACTTGTAAAAGATCAGGCCCTTCATTCAAAATGGATTCGCATGTTCGGGAAAAATATTTCAGGGCATCATACACTTGAGTCTCCATCCTCCATGAATATTCCTTTTCCATATTCAAAACAGGAAATGGATAACCTGCCCGGTAATGTTGTAAGCGTAAAAGATGTTCATGAAGAACTTGTTAAACAGGGGCCTCCCCAATCGCCTCCAAGACCTTCACCAGAAGAGACTTCACAGATTGCCCTGGAAAAACTGGAAAAGCTTGGAATAATCTGTGAAGAAGAAAAACGTCATGTTGCCTCTTTAAGTCCCATTGCATTACTTAGAAAATGGAAGGTTAATATCTCTGTTCAAAACAAACGGCATAACTATCAGTTCTCAGGAATCCAGACATCCTATGGAAGAGGGCTTGACCTGGAATCTACAAGGGCAGCCCTTAACATGGAAATGATTGAACGCTGTTCATCTTTTGCCGGTTTTAGCTCGAAATGTATTACAGGATATGAAAAAGAATATCCTCTTGTTTATGGCACTTATTCCGAATTAAAAGATAAGGCCATCCTGCCCATAAATCCCAACACCCTTGCCCTTGAAACACCATACAGGGATGAACCCCTGCACTGGTTGGAAGGTATCATGCAGACTGCTGAAAGCCAGATACCCGTGCTTGTACCTGCCCAGTGCATATTTCTTTTCTGTAACCTGGATGAAGTCAAGCTTTTCAGCGGTCTGGGTTCAACAGGACTGGCTTCGGGCAATACAATGGAAGAAGCAAAGGTAAGTGCTATCCATGAAATAATTGAAAGAGACTGCGAAGGGGTTACACCTTATAATCCGTCACAATGTTTTTCCCTGGAAGCTGAAGATTCCAAGCTGTCAGCTTTATTAAAAAACTATGTAGAAAACGGAATCAGGATTCAGTTTCAGGATATTACCCCTGCTATGGGTGTGCCGTGCTGTAAGTGTTTTGTAATAAACAAGGATGGTGAAATAATCAAAGGAACTGGAGCCAATCTTAATGCAAGGCAGGCTCTTTTATCTGCTCTTACGGAAACCCCTTATCCATTCCCCCATGGCGAACCTTCTGACTATGGTCTTTACATGCTTACAAAGGTTCCTTTTGAAAATCTTCCTGATTATTCTTTTGGAAACGGTGCAGGAAACCTGGCTCTACTGGAAAAACTCCTTATATCCAATAAATACAATCCTGTTTATATTGATCTTACAAGAAAGGATATTGGAATCCCGGTTGTAAGGGCAGTAATTCCAGGCATGGAAATCACAGGAGATTTTGACAGGTTTTCAAGGGTACATCCCCGTCTTTTTGCCAACTATCTGAAAATATTTGAAGAAAACAAGTGAATATTGAATCTGAAATAAAAAGCTGTGCTCTTGAATTTGTTGAATCTGCATTAGAAAGTATTCCTCCTGGAAAACTGGAAAAGCATCTGGCAGATAAATATTCTCTTAAGAAAAAACAATCAAAATCCATTATCAAGTCACTTGT
>JAUCGD010000656.1 GCA_030377945.1 Desulfobacterales bacterium HSG17
CGATCAGTTTTTATATTGACACTTGCCTTAAATGAAAGAGTCGGGTATAGACAAGCCGCTTATAAATTTTAAGAACTTAACCTGCTGAAGTAAGACGATTTAAAAAAATATGATGAAGTTTAAAATGCCTGTTGCTGTTGTGGGAATGGCCGGTCTTTTTCCCGGAGCCTCTGACCTTGATATATTCTGGGAAAATCTGACTAATAAAAAGAATACTGTTGTTGAAATTCCTGATAACAGATGGATAATTCCCAAACATGCCATGTATAATCAGTCACCCATGCCAGATAAAGCATATTCAAAACGTGCATGTCTGGTTGATAAAAATTTTGGATTTGATCCAAAAGGATTTGAAATTGAAGGTTCCATTATCATGGAATTGGACCCTTTGTATCATATGGTGCTTCATGCGGGCCAAAAAGCCTGGCAAAACTGCGTAACAAAACCCATAAATAAAAACAGGGCAGGTGTTTCTCTGGCTGCCATTGCCCTGCCAACTGATTCTTCATCATCTCTTACCCGTAGAATTCTGGGAAAATCTTTTGAGGACAAGATTCTCAATACCCCAGGAACTCAAAATCAAGAGTTCTTATCCATAAATAAAACTTTAAGCCTCAGTACCCGTGTAACAAGCCTTCCTGGAGCAATCCTGGCAAAAGCTCTTGGACTTGGGGGAGGAAGTTTTACACTTGATGCAGCCTGTGCATCCTCTATTTATGCAGTAAAACTGGCATGTGACGAACTTCAGTCCGGGCGCAGGGATGCAATGCTGGCAGGTGGTGTATCAAGACCGGAATGCCTTTTTACCCAAGTTGGCTTCAGCCAGCTCCAGGCTCTTTCTCCTTCGGGCAACTGCGCTCCTTTTGATGAAAATGCAGACGGGCTTGTGGTAGGTGAAGGAGCAGGTATTCTTGTATTAAAACGCCTTGAAGATGCCCTGACTCACAATGACAACATTTACGGAATAATAAAAGGTATCGGACTTTCCAATGATATGAGGGGCAATCTCCTGGCACCTGATACAGCAGGCCAGGTCAGGGCAATGGAAGCTGCCTATAAATCAGCAGGATGGTCTCCCTTTGATGTTGACCATATTGAATGCCACGGAGCAGGAACCCCGGTAGGTGACAAAACAGAACTTATCAGCCTTAGAACCCTGTGGGGTGAATCAGGATGGTCGCCAGAACAATGCGCTATCGGCTCTGTAAAATCCATGACAGGCCATCTGCTCACTGGTGCAGGTGCAGCAGGCATGATTAAAACCCTTCTGGGTATTAATCATAAAACTTTTCCTCCTTCCTTGAACTTTACAAAGCCTCATAAAAACAGCCCTCTTAACAATAGCCCTTTCAGGGTTCAAACCCAGGCCCAGGAATGGGAACAAAGAAACAGCAGCACTCCCCGCCGCGCAGCAGTTAGCGCTTTTGGATTTGGAGGCATAAATGCACATCTTTTATTTGAAGAATATCTGCCGACCGCCAATGAAAAAGTAATCGTTAACAGCAGGGAAGTACCTGGTGCAATTGATAATTGCGATATTGCCATTGTAGGTATGGGAGCTGCCTTTGGCAGATTGAACTCTTTACAGGAATTTCAGGAGGCTGTTCTTAACGGCAGTTCCGCTATTGCCAGACGGCCTTTAGACCGTTGGAAAGGGGCTGATGATTTTGCAGGGAATTTACCGGATAATCTGAAAGACGGCCAGGGTCTCTGGGGCGCATATATGGATAAAATATCTCTTTATGCAGGAGAATTTCAAATTCCCCCTAATGAGATACCTGACATCCTTCCCCAGCAGCTGCTTATGCTCAAGGTTGCAGCAAGTGCAATGAAAGATGCTGATCTTCC
>JAUCGD010000657.1 GCA_030377945.1 Desulfobacterales bacterium HSG17
TTATATATCTGTATTATAAAGCCTTAAGCTGTTTGTCACCACTGATATGCTGCTGCCTGCCATGGCAAGGGCGGCAAGAATGGGGTGCAGCTGTCTTAAAAACATGGGAAACATGTCAAAAGGTGCAAGGACTCCTGCTGCAACAGGAATTAAAACAATATTATAAATAAATGCCAGAAACAGGTTCTGTTTTATTGTGGCAATGGTTTTCCTGCTGATTTTAATAGCCTTTGGAATGCCTGTTAATTTCCCTCCCGAAAGAATCACATCTCCTGTTTCAATGGCAATGTCAGTACCAGTACCAATGGCAAAGCCAATATCAGCCCTGGCAAGGGCAGGAGCATCATTTATCCCGTCTCCCACCATTCCCACCAGTACATTGTTTTGCTGCAGGGCTTTTACTTCCCCTGATTTTTCTTCCGGCTTTACCTCGGCTTTGATCTCATCCACATTGACTTCATCACCAATGGCTCTGGCTGTCTGCAAATTGTCTCCCGTAAGCATAACCACCTTGAGGTTTTCTTTGTGAAGCTCTTGAATTGCCTGTTTTGACTCAGGTTTTAATACATCGGAGACAGAAATTATACCCAGCACATCTTTATCTCTTGCCAGCACCATGACAGTTCTGCCCTTGTTCTGCAGATCAAGGATTGCTTTTTGAATATCATCAGACAGCATTGAATCCTGGTCAAACCAGCCCGGCTTTCCAAATCTGTAAACCTGGTCATCAAGCTGAGTTTCTACGCCAAAACCACTGTGAGCTATAAAATTCTGAGGGTCAATTAAAGGCAGATTCTCATTTTGCGCAAATGTAACAATGGACTTTCCAATGGGGTGTTCAGAGCCTTTTTCCAGAGAGGCTGCAAACATAAGAAGTTCCTGTGCAGATAAATTAAAATCTTTATTGGGAATCTTGTCAACCACTGTTGGCTTACCCATGGTTATAGTACCTGTTTTATCAAGTACAATGGTTTCAAGTCTTGCAGCATTTTCAAGGGCTACACTTCTTTTAAATAAAATTCCGTTTTCAGCACCCTTGCCGGTTCCTGCCATAATGGCTGTGGGAGTTGCAAGCCCCAATGCACACGGGCAGGCAATTACAAGGACTGCAACCATTCTTATCATTGACGGCACAAACTCTCCTGTTACTGCCCACCAGATTCCAAAAGTTATAACTGCAATAATGATTACAGCAGGAACAAATATCGCTGCTACTTTATCTGCAAGAGTCTGGATGGGGGCTTTACTGCCCTGGGCTTCCTGGACAAGTCGTATGATCTGGGAGAGAGCTGTATCTTTGCCCACCCGGGTGGCTTTGAATTTTAAAAACCCTGCACCATTGACAGTACCGCCGGTGACTTCATCTTCTTTACTCTTATCAACGGGAATAGGTTCTCCTGTCAGCATGGATTCATCAATAGTTGAGGTGCCTTCAATAATTACACCATCCACTGGAATACGTTCACCCGGCCGGATTACAACAATATCATCAAGCTTAACCTTTGATATGGCAACTTCTTTTTCCACACCGTTTTCAATGATAAAAGCTGTTTTGGGTTGAAGGCCGATGAGTTTTTTTATGGCGCCTCCTGTTTTACCTTTAGTTCTGGCCTCAAGAAGTTTGCCAAATTTTATCAAAGTGATAATCACGGCAGAAGTTTCAAAATATACATGACCGCCAAGTCCCGGAATCAGGAGAATGGCAATGGAATAAAAATATGCCCAGTTGAAGGGTTAATAGCGGTTAGCGTATGAAGTCGATATCCAATAACATAGTACGATTTGTCCCTTTTGTTCCGGCGTTTTCCACAATCACAATCTGTATCTGAATATATGCGTATTTT
>JAUCGD010000658.1 GCA_030377945.1 Desulfobacterales bacterium HSG17
CGTAAATTTTTTTTTGATAGAAATTCTTGAAAAAAGTCTTTCTTAATAATTAACCCTATAACGACACTTATGATTTTAAAGCCCCCAATTTACCTTTTTATTCCCCCCTTGAGGGGGGCAGGGGTGTTTTTGAACAGAAATACTGCATGCGACACCCCCCTGCCCCCCTCAAGGGGGGATTTTTAACTACAAACCTTATTTCCGATAATGTCTATTCTTCAGGAATCGTAAAATCATGATTTATATCTATATGTATAATTTTGTTCTTAATCGTCAAAATCACCTCAGGCTCCGCATCCCGGGACAATTAATTGAACACTCTTTTCTGCTGCAAACAAAGGATTAAAAGAAGACAGGGCTAATAAACAAAGACTAATAGTAATTAAACATAATTTTTTCATGAGTTTCCTTTCTTAAATATTTTTTTAAAATCTAAAGACTTTTACCAGATTAACACTATTATTGCAAGACTTTGAAAGTATCTGATAATAAAGCCCTTTATACATTTTTGTTATAGTCTGACAATCTCTTCTTGATATTATCAAGTTTTTTAAATATTACTCTTTATTATAAAATTGAGCCATAATCATAGATAAATTAAGGAGGTATCCATGACAGAATCAGGGACAGATTTTGAAAAAGCATTAATGATTGGCCGTACACCTAATATTGTAAAACTTTTTCCAAATTCAAAAGCTCTGCTGGTCAGCAGTAAATTTATTGACCTTGCCATGCAAAAAAAAGGCAATGCCATATGTATGGCTGCAAATGGCAGAAACCAAATGATAATCCGGGGAGCATTGCAGGCAGCCCAGCGCGCCAATTCCGTTATTATCATTGAAATTGCCAGATCAGAAGGCGGGGCAAATGCATATTGTGCTGTCAATTACTGGAATATAGCCAGACAGGTGGATGCACTCTGCAATGAACTTAATATAACTGTACCGGTTGCTGTTCATGCTGACCACTACGGGATTAAAAAAGAAGCTGATGTTGAACCTGCAAAAATTGAAATCCCTACGATCTTTGACATGGGTATAACATCCATTGCTGTTGACGCCTCCCACATGCCTGATGACAAAAACCTGCTTGCCAGCATTGATATAATTAAAAATGTTGTACCCAAATGGGCAGGACTGGAAACAGAAGTTGGTGAAATAAAAGGAAAAGACGGGCTTTCCACAATTGATGAAGCCCTGTTTTTAATCCAGGGCCTGAACGCCCATGATATTTTCCCCAACTGGATTGCCTTAAATAACGGCACAACCCACGGAATTGAAGCCAGCGGCCAGGGTATCCAGGTTGATTTGACTGCTGATATTCATAAAGAACTTGAAAAATACAAAACCTCAGGGGCACAGCACGGAACATCAGGCAATAATTCCGACCGTCTGCGTGAGATTGCAAATAAAACCAGTACTACCAAGGCCAATGTTGCCACAGCACTCCAGATGATCTCCTGGGGTCTGGAAGTCAACGATTACGGCAATGCCATCCTTGATGCTGACGGCAATTTCATCAAAGTTAAAAATGAAGGCGTAACAGAGGAACTATGGGAAGAAATGAAATCCCATGCAGCAGCACAGGGCTGGAAAGGCGGAAATTTCAAAAAACTCAATCTTCCCTTTGAAAATAAAATCCTGGGACAGCCAAAAGCCATCAGGGAACGTATGGCTAAAAGGGTGGAAGATTTTGTTTATAATATGCTGGTCAATGTTTTTAATGCCCAGGATTCCGCATCCATAGCAATTGAGGAAATTATTAAAGCAGGTTCTTATGATCCCGGAACAAAAGCTGTCAGGATTGAAAATCCTGAAGACTGGACTCCTGAAAAGATTG
>JAUCGD010000659.1 GCA_030377945.1 Desulfobacterales bacterium HSG17
TATGGCTGCTCAGATACGGAACCCCACGTTCCGACCTGTTTCTTAAACGCTTTGAATGCTGCATGAACTTTACCGGACATGGCATCTTTTTTGGCTTCTTCTTCCAGGGTTTCTTTTGCCAGTTTTCTAAGATCATCCAAAAGCGGAGCAGGAAATTTTACAAGATTAACCTTGTGTTTTGTTATCAATTCCTGGAGAGCAGCTCCATTGCCTGATTCAAACTGACACAGGCTCCATAAATTTGTTTCCATAGCCACAGCATCAACAGCAGCCTGAAGATCTTTGGGCAGACTTTCATATGCTTTTTTATTAAAGATAACCTCAAGACATGTTCCAGGCTCATGCCATCCTGGATAATAATAGTACTTGGCTGCCTTGTAAAAACCCATTCTCAGATCATGCATTGGGCCAACCCATTCAGTAGCATCAAGAACACCTCTTTCAAGGGATGTAAATATCTCCCCTCCAGGAAGAAGAACAACTGTTCCCCCTGCCTTTGCAAGAACCTTGCCGCCCAAGCCGGGGATACGCATTTTCAGACCTTTAAAATCTTCAATGGTATTCATCTCTTTTCTGAACCATCCCCCCATCTGAACACCTGTGTTACCCTGGGGCCTGGGGATTACATTAAAGGGGGCATACACTTCTTCCCATAATTCAAGCCCACCGCCCCCGTAAAACCAAGCATTGATGCCCTGGGCATTAAGTCCAAAGGGAACCGAAGAAAACCATTGAGCAGCAGGAACCTTGCCTGCCCAATAGTAGGCTGCTCCGCTGCCAACCTCAACTGTTCCATCTGAAACTGCATCAAACACACCCAATGGGGGAACTAACTCCCCCCCTGCAAATACCTGGATTTTTATCCTTCCCCCTGTTACTTCCTCAAGGCGTTTGGCAAAACGTTCAGCACCGGTCTGAAGCACCGGAAGTCCCGGAGGCCAGGTTGTTACCATTTTCCAGCGATATTTTTTTTCCGCAGCTATCACAGTTGGTGCAGATAAGGTAGTTCCTGCAACTGCGGCAGCAGCGGCAACACCAGTTTTTTTCAGAAAATCACGTCGTTCCATTCTAACAGGCTCCTTTCTAATTTACGTTTTAACCGCCAAAAACATATTTTGGCAGCCATGTAACAAGTATTGGGAAAAACACTACAATCAACAGCCCTATAAGCTGAAAGATAACAAAAGGAATAATACCCCTATATATATGCCCTGTGGTTATTTCAGGGGGAGTTACAGCCTTTAGATAAAACAATGAAAAACCAAAAGGCGGGGTCATAAATGATGTTTGAAGATTTACTGCAATAAGAATGCAAAACCAGACCGGATCAAAGCCGAATTCCAACATAATGGGAGCAAGAACAGGTACATGGATAAAGGTGATTTCAATAAAATCCAGGAAAAACCCTGCGATAAAAATTATAGACATTACTATGAAAAGGACTCCCCATTTGCCAAAAGGAAGGGCTGCAATTAATTCTCTCACCAGTGCATCACCGCCAAGACCTCTGAAAACAAGACCAAGCGTTGTTGCGCCAACAAGAATAATAAAAACCATACAGGTTAATTTAGTGGTCATATCCATGACATCTTTGACCATTTGGAAATTAAATCTTTTATGGATGATGGCAAGAGCGGTAGCACCAATAGCACCCACAGAAGCAGCTTCAGTTGGAGAAGCAATTCCTGCAAAGATAGAACCCAATACTGCAATCATAAGGGTTAAAGGAGGGATAAGCGCTTTAAAAACCATTGATATAAGTTCTTTTCGTGTTATCTTGTCAAGGACTTCCTGGGAAATGGGAGGCGCCCATTCAGGTTTTATCTGAGCAATA
>JAUCGD010000660.1 GCA_030377945.1 Desulfobacterales bacterium HSG17
TCAAAGATGGGGCATGTTAAAAAAGGTCAGTTGAAACTAACCGGAAACGCAGGAGGTGAGACTCAACTGACAATACAAAGTTCAGTCACTGGAGAGAAGCTAACCCTTAATTCCATTAATATTCAATATGACAATGATCGTAACCATTCAATGGGAGCTCTTGCAGATGAAGTCAGTAGATACTCTTCTGTTACCGGGATAAAAGCTCTTGCTGTTGTTGAAAGCAAAACAAACGATTCGATAAAATCCGGCACAACTGGTGATAATTTTTCTATTAACGGCATTCAAATAGGCGCAGTCAATGTTATTGATAATGATTCTGACAATGCTCTTGTAACTACAATAAATGGAAAAACTGCTGAAACCGGCATATCAGCATCCATTAGCAATGATGGGCGTTTTATTTTTTCTTCTACAGACGGCAGAGCAATTAAAATTGAAGGAAGTATATCTGATGTTTTTGGTAACTCTTCAGATGCAATGTCAACATATGGTTATTTGGATCTTACACAACAAGGTGTCAGTCAGTTTACAATTGACGGCATTGGAGGAGAAGCAACTGGAGGTGACCTTAGAATTTCAGGAGACATGGTTACTGTTGAAGATTCTGTTCTGGCATCTGGATCAGTGATTGATGCAGGATCTCGTATTGCTGCCGGATCCATAATAGGTGGAAAAGCAAGGGTTGAATCTATTGTGAACTCAGCAGGAACGAGTACAAGAATTACAGCCGGTTCTTCATTGGGGCATGGTTCAGTAATTGCTAAAGGAACAACTCTAACAGGAATGGTTGTTATTTCAGGAGATATTCAAGATAACGCAGGAACAGGGCTAACTGTCCTTGATATGGATATGCTTCTGTCTAAAGGAAGTACTTTAAAAAAACATTCTGTTATAGGTGTAGGAACACAAATTACATCTGATTTTACTGCTAACGGCACCACTTATAAAAATGGTGATGTATTAACTTCAACAGTTACTCTTGATTCAGATATTGCTCTTACCCAGGATATGGTATTAAGATACAGTTCAAATACAGATCACAATACTAAAATTAAAGCTGGCTCAACTCTTGGCTCTGGAAGTACAGCAGGTGCCAGTTTTGCCATAGGAATTAATAGAGATAGTACTTCAGCTGCTTCTACTCTAGTTGCAAGTGCGGCAGGTTCAACAACAACATCCGCAGATTTATATCTTGGTGCAAATATAACAGTTCAGGGAAATTTTACATTTAAGCATGGAACTATGCTTGCTGATGGCTCATCCATTATTCTGGATAAAGGCGCCTGGGACGGACCAACGCTTGTGACTACCGATGGTGTCCTTGAAAAAGGTCAGACTCTCACTTTAGAATCGCGTTATACTATTTTGGGAGATCAGGTCCTTTCAGAAGATCTTATATCATATTCTATTTCAACAGCAAGTCAGACAATTAATGCGGGTTCCATCCTTGCTGTCGGGTTTAAAATGACTGATCTGGATGGTGGTTTGACAGACAACACTAATTTTAGAGTCGCTGCACTTGATGATGCATCTATAAGTGAAGATATGATTCTTGGAATCGGTTCCACTCTTCAGGCCGGGAGCACAATGATGTCCGGATCAAAACTTGGAGCCAACACATATGTTGATGGCGGAGTTGACTCCAACGGGAATTCAGTGGATGTTAATATTCTTGAACATACTGTTCTCAGGGCAGGATCAACTCTGGAAGATGGGTCGACTCTTGCGAAAGGATCATCAATCGGTGGCAGAGCAAGTGTTCAAAGTAATTTTGACCTGAATTCTGATATGACAATTAGATCAGGTTCTTTTTTAGCCAGTGGAACAG
>JAUCGD010000661.1 GCA_030377945.1 Desulfobacterales bacterium HSG17
TAAGGATTGGGATAGTTACTGGGATTTTTTTACCGGTCAGGCCAGAGATAATGAATTTATAGCTGATGAATACAATCCCCTTAATATACAAGAAAAATTGCGTGCTTAATTTTGGTTACACTCAAATAAATTTTGCCACGGCCAATATATCCTTCTTCCATTTACGGGGCATCCCTTCAAATATAAATTTCAGTCGTTCCCGGCGAGCTTCATCCTCTATGCATAATTCACCGATACTTTGGGCACTCTGTAAATCCTTATCCCTTTTTGCCTGAATTTTCCGTTTCTGGCTGACAAGAATTTTGTGAAGCACAAATGCTTCCGGTTCCGGGAGCCAGATGGTAATGCCGCCATGCTTCATTTGAAATTTAAAATCCTGCAATAGCGTCATATATCTAAGACCTTCTGCATTAATATTCAGCTTTTTTATCTCATATGGCGTATCTTTTCCCCTGCCGATTGCCGGGGTTAGAAACTGAATTTCAAGATCAGGGTGAACGTATTTCACAAGGCCGGTATGATAATCAAAATCGTTGTCAAATCCGAGGTTGTTTAAAAGCCCTGTCACATCAACCTTTTTCACTATTTTTGGCGGGTTTGGCACAAGAAAGTCAATATCAGTGGTTCTGATAAGCGGGATTTCCGGTGCTTCATCAAACAGAATCCGGTAATAATACTGACACCAGCTTCCGGCAAGAATCAGTTTGTCCAGAACCCCGGCATTTTGAAGCTCTTTGAGAACAGTTGAAAGGAGTTTATATTTTTCTTCCATGAATGGCCTTTTCAATCTCTGTCAGATCTTTTTTTACCTGCTTTAGCTTATCTTCATAATTTTTGCGGAGGTCGATTTTTTTTATAACTGCCTCAGCTTTTTTTGAATCTGCCGGGCCGATGTATTCAAATTTAACATTGTTGTTTTGCCGGTATGCAAGATACAGGTATTCTTTTTGCCGTCTCTTTTTTAAAGAAATGCTCCCCCTGGGATAAGACAGGACTGTTGCCTGATATTTTTCAGAAAGCGCTTTTAACCGCTGATGTTCTTCCTCTAATATGCTTTTGAGATAGCTCATATTGACACCGTTTTTGACATTGCCTAACAAGGATAATTAATATGTATATTGTTAGGCAATTTGTGTCAAGAGTTTGGGAAAGGATTTTTTTAAAAGATTTCTTGTTTAAATGCACATCATAATGCACATTGCAGCAACAAAATTTACTTGATAGTGTGCCATTTAAAACATTATTTAAGGAGGTTGACATGCTTAAAATCACACTATTGTATGATGATATGCGCTGCTATCTGACAAAATGGCCTTCCGAGCCTGATGCAACAGAAGCCCAGAAAAAGAATTGGCCTCAGGATAGAAAGCTTCCACAGAAAATTTTGGGGAGTGATCATGAAAATTGTCTGAAACTCTTAAAAGAAGATGGGGGGGGGACGGCAAACCTGTTTTCTGTTCACCTGTCAACACTGTCAGGCATTATTTCTGGGATAATGAAAACCGTTCATGGCCTTCGGACACCGATGTTGTTCGTTTTGGTTGTTTTTTTCATCTTGAATTGTGTGAAACCCTTGCACTGGTTTTAAAAAATCAGTGGGAACAGTTTTTTTCCAAAGCGATAGATTAGACATTATCGGAAATAAAAAAATGTTCGTATAGAGCGCTTTAGCGCTCAAAAAAGTTGTGCAAAATTAAGTTGTTAATTTATTTAACCGCTAAAGCGGTTACTACAAACCTTATTTCCGATAATGTCTATTGGGGAAAAGACCCTGGCGGAAGAAATCTGTCCGATATACTGACAAACAGCGTGGATGCTGCAA
>JAUCGD010000662.1 GCA_030377945.1 Desulfobacterales bacterium HSG17
TCCTATTTTTTCGGATTTATATGTAGGAAGAATTATATATTTTAAAATAGATAATTTATCCAGTATAATTTAAACTATATGTAATTTCAGATAGTAACGAATGTTTTATTTTGGTTACACTCAAATCATTTAATCATTCAATCATGGTTCAACCCAGCCACATTCTGAAGTACAAAAACCGCATCTTTCAACCCAATCCTTGAATCCCCGCTGGCTTCAAGTTCAACCTTCACATCTATGTTATTCATACCTGCTGCAATCTGAAGTGCAATAACAGCGTCTTTCAGGTTAAGCGCTCCATCCAAGTTAATATCGCCTATTTCAATTAAAATTCCGGCTGGCTGCGTTACTTTTGTAGGCATAAACAATGATTGAAGGCCAATTTTGTCCAGAGCGTAGATAAATATTCCATATTCTCCGTTCCAGGTAAATTTATCATATGTCCCATTGTACTGACCGTCATTATTCGTGTCCAGAAGTTTGAGTGAAGGGACAACAAGAACAGATATATCTTTGATTCTATATTTTAAAAAGGGCGGCACTATTTTAGCCCATACCTGACTGATGCTGTTTTCAGCTATGATATTTTTGGCCCAGATGTCCGCGATTTCTGTGTCTTGCAATATCTGTTCAGGGCTGACATCACCAATTACCGGGGGATTGGTCAAAATTTCCCGCTCTCTGCCTAATGCAAAGTCTTCGATTGTTTCTCGTTTTTTGTTGATGACCAGTTTTCCGTTTTCGTTTATCTGTGGGTTTTGAAGGAGGTTCATCATATTTTTTGAATAGATGAAAGACTCATATATTTTTGCATTATTAAATATTGAATTCCAGAAAAACCAGGAAAAGGAGATTTCGCCGTCATCTAAAAACCAGGCAGGTTCATCTTTTGATGTTCCGGTTATGATAATTCGCTCAGAGTCTGCAATGGGTGTAAGAACGCTTCCTGACTGGCATGCATCGTAAATAACAATTATTTTTCCAGGTATGTTTTTCTGTGCCTCTGTAATCCAGTTATTGAGAACCTGGGTTGTGAGGATTTCAGGAGATTTTCCGCTTTTAATTTCAAAACCCTGGTCTGAACCTGAGCCTGTCATGTATAAAACAAGCTCAGATGTGGGGTTTTCCGAGTCTGCTGCCCAGGTTTTCAGGGCATATTCCAGGCTGTTCAATGAAGCTTCTGCATCTGCATCATTCATCCCATTGCCTGTTGCATCAATAAAGGGCCTTGAGTTGAGATAATAAATTGTTTCATTTGTATATCCCTGGGTAAAAAGAGCTGAATATGCCAGATTTGAAAGTTTTTCAGTTACCAGCCACAAGTCATTATCCATAAAAGGTCCGCCTCCTGCAACAATAATGCCCTTTTTCTTTTTCTGAATTTCAATTTCCTGATCCTGGGCAAAGGTGACAGCATTTTCCATAAAATCGTAAGTATCGTCTTTACTGACTTTGATTGAGTAACTGCCAGAAGCCTGTGCAGGTATAGTTATGGAGATTTCCGTATCGCTTTTGACATTATTCTGGGTGATTTCAATTTCTCCTGTGCCTGAAGGATAAGAAACTAAATAAACTTTGGTATTGTCTGCAAACCCGATTCCTTTTATTGCTGCATTAAGATCATTGCCCTCAGTTCCATAGGCCGGGTAAATCGAAGTTATTTTAATGCCTGTGGAATCATCAAAAACCGTTACATCAGACCTCGGAATAAATAGCCCTTTTGCATATGATTTTTTGGACACTTTCAAATCGTTCCTGATTTTAAAAATTGACGTCACCAAAATATCGAAATTTCATTGGTCGCCAATCATCACCTTTTCT
>JAUCGD010000663.1 GCA_030377945.1 Desulfobacterales bacterium HSG17
AGAAATAATCTAAATATGATGATAAAAAATCTGGGCAGATTTGCCATTGATGTCCAGAATGCAGCAGAAATGGTTGCAACCGGAAGTGAGCAGTTGAGCAGCAGTGCAGAGCAGGTATCACAGGGAACATCTCAGCAGGCAGCAGGCATAGAACAGATTTCAAGTTCTATGGAGGAAATGGGCAGCATGGTGACAATGAATGCTGACAATGCCCGTGAGACAGCCAGTATTGCCATGAAAACTGCAAAAGATACAAAAGAAGGAAAAGTAGCGGTTAACGAAACTGTTGAAGCAATGAAAATCATATCTGAAAAAATCAGAATTATAGAAGAAATTGCCAGGCAGACCAATATGCTGGCACTTAATGCAGCTATTGAAGCAGCCCGGGCAGGTGAGCATGGAAAAGGATTTGCAGTAGTTGCCGCAGAGGTTAGAAAGCTTGCAGAGCGAAGTCAGAATGCAGCCAAACAGATAAATTCCCTTTCCATATCCAACCTTACAATTGCTGAAAAAGCAGGCATCCTTCTTGAAGACATGGTGTCAGGCATACAAAAAACAGCAGAGCTTGTTCAGGAGATAAGTGCATCAAGTGAAGAACAATCTGACGGAATAGCCCAGGTTAACAAAGCTATCCAGCAGCTTGACCAGATTATCCAGCAAAATGCTGCTTCAACAGAACAAATGGCAGCCGGAAGCAGAGATTTTTCAGATCAGGCTGAACGACTGCTCGAATCAGCATCCTTTTTCAGTGGTTTGCAACTGGAAAAAGAAAAAAAGAGGCTGGAATTAATGCTTTCCGATTCCAAAGAAGGCAGCATTGAAGAAATCGAAGACGATTCTGATATACCGGATAAAATAAAAAAAAAGAGAGTTTCCAAATCAAGGAAAACCAGGAAAAAAGACGGAGTATTAAAGATTGAAAATGAACTGGATGATGAAGATTTTGAACATTATTAAAATAATTGCAGGCACAAAAATTGTGCCTGCAATTTACTAATATGGACCAACACAGATCAATTTACCATCAATATGGACATGTCTTTTGCCAGGCTGAGTACCTTTTGGGAAACGCTGCCCACAAAAAATTCCTTAAACCCGGAAAGCCCTCTTCTGCCCATAACAATAACATCATAACCGGTCCCTGCTTCCTCCACAATATCACGGGCAATACCTTTCTTCTGCACCTGGGTCTTAATCACAACATTTGCATCTTCAAATCCTGCTTCAACAAGTGATGCTTTAGCATTTTCCAGGGCAGCTTTTACCAGGGATTTTTTCTTTTCTTCCAATGTACAGAAGCTGGATTGCTGGGAAAGAAAATAGGAACTTAATTCAGGACTTTGCAGATCGCACAAGGTTGCAGTATCCTGAAAAACACTAAACAATGTAACCTTGCAGTCAGGATTGAAAAATTTTGATACATGATCGACTGCCCTCATGGCATTTTCAGAATCGTCAAAAGCTGCCAGAATCTTGAGTCCCATTTTGCACCTCCTTTTTTATTGGTTAAGACCTGCTTAAATTGCAAAAACAGATCAGGATTTACCAGGAAGTTTTTTTGTAATGTGTAGTGTTATAGTCTTAATATAAGCACAAGATACAATTTTTCAAAGGGAATTATCAAATTTCTAAATAAGAGATATGGGCATTGGTCATCATTTGCTCCGGCAAGCACGGGAATAAATTCCCGCGCTACTTTCTATCGTCCCTACGGGACTTAAATAATTGATAAAAAAGTATATAAAGTCCCAGCGGGACGACAGAAAATAGCCCGGCAGTTTACTGCCGGGTGAAATGATGAGCATGGCCGAGATATGTTAT
>JAUCGD010000664.1 GCA_030377945.1 Desulfobacterales bacterium HSG17
ATTAAGGGCAAAAGAGCTCTTGCCACTTCTGCATCCGCCAATGACAAGTGTTATATTTTTTTTCAAAACAAAATTACCTTTTTTGTATCATGCTTTTAAATATCATAACTAATCTGGTAAATATCATAATTCATATCTTAAAGCCTCAAATTTTCCACATAACTTATCTTATCCTTACAGGTAATGGCAACTTAAATTTTCCTATTTATACTTTACAATCAATATCTATTAATATAGGTTTTAAAAAATAACCAATGCAATCTAATCCTGAGATGTTAAGGAGGTGTGCATGATAAACCGGAACACAGTCAAGGTTCTTGATCTAAAACCCGTTACCAGGACCATGTGCCATGATTTTTATATAAAAATCAATTCTGAATTTGACACACCGGAAGCCATTAAAGAATCTGCATCCTGGTGGCAGAACGATAGTGAAAAATTAAATAATCTATGGTGGGTTTTAAATTATCATTCAGACAATCTTGATCCTAACAGGGCGCTGCGTGCATGTGTAGAAAGGTATCTTGACACCCTTGCCAGTGATAAGGAGAGTGCTTTAGAAGAATAACTTAATGTTCAGTGTCGCTGCTGGCATTCCAAATGTCAACAATTTTGGTATCTCCGGGATAATCAAGAGTACGATAGTGTGTAATAGTAGATAGTTTTTTTGTGATTTCCCCAAGCTTGCTTGCCTGGTTCTTTATGGACATTAATTTATCATCTTTAAGCTCGTCAGGTTTTGAGCTTAAAAGTAATAATTCTGAGTACCCTAAAATTGCCTGAAGGGGTTGATTAATCTCATGGCAGACAGCTCCTGCCATTTCCAGCACACCTTGCAGCCTCTCTTTTTCATATTTTTCCTGCTGAACAAGTTTCTGCTGGGAAATATCAGCAGTTATTGCAATGGTTGATTCCATAGGATTGTCAGTGCTCAAGCTTGTAATAATGATATGGGCATTAAAACTGGTATCATTTTTTTTCTTGAGTTCAAAATCAAACTCTGCTTTCCCTTGATTTTGTAAGTCATGAAAGATAATTTTCCCGGCATTATTATAATCATTTTCTGATTTGTAAAGTATTCTGGTATCACAATTTTCAAGGTCCTCTTTTTTATCATATCCGAATATTTTAACCATTTCACCGTTAACCCACTTAAAAGTCCTGTTCTCTATAAGGCAAATCCCCACAGGGGAGGAATCCATAATTTTTGTAAGAATATTTCTTTGCTCGGTTAACTTTTTTTGTGATTCTTTTCTTTCAATGGCAAGGGCTATATGATGGGAAATAGAATTTAATAGATTCAGATCCTGTTTTCCATAGGCATTTGATGACTCATAATTTTGAATTGCAACAGCTCCTTTTACCTTATTATTAATAATTAAAGGAGCACCAAGCCAGATTTCCGGGACAGTGCCTATGGGCTTCTGGTGCAGACCATTTGCAAATTGGATAATATTTTTTTTGACAAAAATCAAAGGTTCTTTATCTTTAATAACCCTGCCAGTTATAGAAGCAGTTTTACTGCAGTTTAAAATTTCTTCCGGGTTATCATTTTTTTCATCCACATAGTATGGAAAAGTAATAGAATCTTTTTTTTCATGGTGCAGGGCAATTAAAAAGTTATCAACATTAAGTATATCACCAAGATTTTTATGAATTGCTTTATACAATTCATTCAAGTCACGGGCATTGCTGACAGCCTTTGAGATCCTAAATAAAACTTCAATTATTTTATTTGCATCTTTTTGCGTATGTTCTCTGCTTTTGTCCATTTCACCCTTTATCTTGGCTTTCAATTGAGTATTATGCCTTGTTATGG
>JAUCGD010000078.1 GCA_030377945.1 Desulfobacterales bacterium HSG17
CCATACAGGTTTGCTATGAACTCACTGATCAAAACAGAAAAAGGGAAACAGGAGCTTTAAAAAAGATTGATCAATTTATAAAAATTAGCAGAAAAACAATTATTACTTATAATCAGGAAGAGATAATCAAAGATATCAATATAATTCCTTTTTGGAAATTTTTTACAAATCTTCATTAGAGCAATTAATAATTAACAATTGAATAGTGAGAGGCATTTATGTGCGCAATTGCAGGAATAATTAATTATAAAGAATCTGAAGATAAAAAAAGTCTTCTTTTAAAAATGGCTGAGCTTCTGCATCACAGAGGACCTGATGCTTCCGGGACATATATTCAAGGCCCAGTCGGGCTTGCCCATACCCGTTTGAGTATTATTGATCTTCACTCCGGTGATCAGCCCATTCACAATGAAGATAAATCAATATGGATTGTTTTTAATGGTGAAATCTTTAATTACCCCGAGCTGAGAGAAGAATTATTATCCAAAGGTCACCAGTTTTATACAAAAAGCGATACAGAAGTTATTGTTCATCTGTATGAAGAGTACGGCACAGAGCTTTTTGAACATCTTAACGGCCAGTTTGCCTTTGCCATCTGGAATCAAAACAAAGAAGAGCTTCTGCTTGGCCGTGACAGGATGGGCATAAGACCGCTGTTTTATTATCATGACAGCCAGCGTCTTGTTTTTGCCTCTGAAATAAAGGGTATTTTTGCAGACAACACTATTCCAAGACAGATTGAACCTGAAAACCTGTCTGATATTTTTACCTGCTGGTCAACTATTAATGACCAGACCTGTTTTAAAAACATATTTCAGATTCCTCCGGGTCATTTTGCACTCTTTTCAGAAAAAGGTTTACAAATAAAACAATACTGGGAACTGCCCTTTAGCAACAGAGTTTATGAGGAACGCCCGGAAGAAGAGTGGGCTGAAGAGCTCAATGAAATACTTCTTGATGCTACCCGTATAAGGCTGAGAGCTGATGTCCCTGTCGGGGCATATCTTTCCGGCGGCATTGACAGCACATATACATCTGCTCTTGTAAAAAATAATTTTAATAATCAACTGTGCACCTTTTCCGTTGGATTTTCTGACAAACAGTTTGATGAATCAAGCTTTCAAAACACTGCTGTTGACTATCTTGGCACTGATCATAAGACAATATCATGCTCCTATGATGATATTGGCAAAAGCTTTGCCAAAGTAATATGGCATACTGAAACCCCTGTTATCAGAACTGCACCTGCACCTCTCATGATGCTTTCAAAGCTTGTCCGTGACAGCCAATATAAAGTAGTTTTAACAGGAGAAGGAGCTGATGAGATTTTTGCCGGATATAATATTTTTAAGGAAGACAAGGTTCGCCGCTTCTGGGCAAAAGATCCTGATTCAACAATGCGCCCGAGACTTCTTGAAAAACTCTACCCCTATATTTTTTCCCAGAATAATTCCAGGGCTGTAAAATTTCTGGAGCAATTTTTTAAAAAAGGCATGATGGATCTTGATTCTCCTGTATATTCGCACATGCTTCGCTGGGAGAACACATCTCATTTAAAGCAGTTTTTATCCAAAGATATAAAAAGTCAGACATCAGGCCTTGATAATTTTGTCCAGCGATATACAAAAACTCTACCCAAAGATTTTATGACATGGGATTCTCTGTCAAGAGCCCAGTATATTGAAAATAAAGTTTTCATGTCTAACTATCTTTTGTCATCCCAGGGAGATCGCATGGCAATGGCTAACTCCATTGAAGGCAGATATCCTTTTCTTGACCACAGGGTCATTGAATTTGCTGCAAAACTGCCGCCCCATATCCGCATGAACGGATTAACAGAAAAATATATCCTTAAAAAAGCTGCTAAAGGTAAAATTCCTTCGCAACTGATTAACAGGGCAAAACAGCCCTATCGTGCCCCCATCAGCCAGGCTTTTCTTGGTGAGACACACCATGAATATGTACATGAACTGTTGAGTGAAAACAAAATTAAAGAGTATGGGACATTTGATGCTAAAAAAATCAGCCGCCTTGTAACAAAATGCCAGAAACAAAAAGGCTTTCTTTTAAGTGAGCGTGAAAATATGGCGCTTGTGGGTATATTATCTACCCAACTTGTTAACTCCAAGTTTATTCAAAACTTTCCAAATTGACATGTTTTAATTTCAAGGGTATAACATCTTCGTAATCATTATTTAATAAGGAGAAAACTTTGACATCAAACAATCTAAATATCCCGGCAACAATATGCCGACAGTGCATCCTGCCCGGTACTTTCCCGGGAATTAAATTCAATGACAAGGGTATCTGCAAATACTGCCAGAAAGAATCTGAAGCCAAGCAGACAAAAGCTGTTGAAAAAAAATCACAATACAAGGATAAGCTTGACTCACTTATTAAAGAGGTAAGAGACAAAGCTCCTGTCTATGATGTGATTATGGCATACAGCGGCGGCAAAGACTCATCATATACACTCAAACTTCTAAAAGAGCGCTATAATCTAAGAATACTTGCCCTGACCTTTGACAATCACTTTGTATCTCCTGTTGCATTTGATAATGTAAAAAATGTAACAGACACTTTAGAAGTTGATTCATCAATCATCAGACCTCCATGGTCCATTGCAAAAGATGTATTTTCTTTAACATCCCAGCAGGATATTTTCTCTAAACCAACTCTGCTGCGGGCATCTTCCATCTGTACTGCATGTATTGGTATGGTAAAAAGTGTAGTTCTGAAAACAGCCCTTGAAATGTCTATCCCCCTTGTGGGATTTGGCTGGTCTCCGGGCCAGGCACCTATTCAGTCTGCCATATTAAAGACCAATCCCTCAATGATTAGACCCAATCAGGATGCCTTGCGAAAAGCCTATCCACAGAAATTATCAGACACCCTGAATTCATGGTTTATTCCTGAAACATATTTTGAAACATTTAAAGATATCTTTCCATATAATATTCATCCCCTGGCTTTTTTTGACTATGATGAGGAAGAGATCAAAGATGAGCTTAGAACTATTGGATGGCAGGCACCGGAAGATACTGATACCAATTCATCAAACTGCCTTATAAACGCCTATGCAAACAAATGCCATATTGAACGCCATGGATTTCACCCCTATGTGTGGGAAATTGCAAATATGGTAAGACAGGGTGTTATGAGCCGTGATGAAGGATTGACGAAAATCTATACTGAACAGAACAGTGACATGGTAGATTATGCCCAGAACAAGCTACGACCAGAATAAACTACGACCTGAATAAACTACAATAGGAGAAACTTGGTTAATGGATAAAGTAAAACAAAAAATTAAAGAATTTATTATAGAAAACTTCCTGTTTGGAGAAGAAAGCGACTTAAATGATGATACATCCTTTCTTGAAGAGGGTATTATTGACTCCACAGGAGTACTGGAACTTATTGAATTTCTTGAAGAGGAATTTGAAATTGAGATAGATGATGAAGATATGATTCCTGAAAACCTGGACTCTTTAAATAACTTAGAAAAATTTATTGCAAAACTTCTCAAAGCTTAATGATACATCATTTTCTTGAAAAGAGTGCTAAAAAATTTCCTGATAAAACAGCTGTAATCACTGACACAGAACGTGCCACATATAAACAGATAAACTCAAGAGCCAATCAGCTTGCAGGGCTGCTGATACATCACAATATCCAATCGCAGGATATTGTGGTTCTCATGATGGATAACTGCATTGAATATATTATTGCATATTATGCTTCACTTAAAACAGGAGCTGTAGTTGTTCCATTCAGCAATGATTTAAAACCTGAATCCATCAATCATCTATTACAGGAACTTGAACCAAGAGTCCTGATATCATCAAAAAAATTTGAAAGAAAATTAAAGGCCTGCGATTTAAGCTCATCCCCTTTGCTGGCAATGATAATTCACGATATCAAACAGGAGTGGCAGCTCCTTGACTTTCCTGTAATACCCTGGTCAGAGATTGAAAATTATCTGGATACAAGCAACCTTGATAAAACAATAGATAACAACCAGCTTGCAAGCATTATCTATACATCGGGCAGCTCCGGAACTCCAAAAGGAGTCATGCTTTCCCACGCTAACATTACAGCAAATACAAACTCCATATGTGAATATTTAAACCTTACATCCAGTGATATCCAGATGGTTGTTCTTCCCTTTTTCTATGTTATGGGCAAATCGCTTTTAAATACACTGTTTGCTGTTGGCGGAACCATTGTTATCAACAATAAATTTGCCTTTCCAGCTTCTGTTATAAACCAGATGGTCCAGGAAAAAGTCACAATGTTTTCAGGAGTGCCTTCCACCTATGCTTTTTTGTTAAACCGCTCTCCTTTAGAATCATTTAAAGACAAACTGACACATCTTCGATGCTGCACCCAGGCAGGCGGACACATGGCATCAAGCATCAAAAAAAAGCTTGTAAAAGTATTACCTGTGCATACCCAAATCTGCATAATGTATGGCGCAACAGAAGCTTCTGCAAGACTCACATGGCTTGAACCGGCTCTTCTTGAAAAGAAAATTGACTCCATTGGCAAACCAATCCCGGGAGTAAATATTAAAATCCTTGATAAAAATAACAACCAAATTCCCCGGGGAGAGACAGGAGAGCTTGTTGCCTCGGGCAAAAATATCATGTCCGGCTATTGGAAAGACCCTGAAACAACGACAAAAGTCCTTGATAATAATGGCTATCATACTGGAGATCAGGGATACGAAGATGAAGAAGGCTTTTACTTTATCAAGGGGCGAAAAGACAGTCTTCTCAAGGTTGGAGGGCACCGCATCAATCCCCAGGAGATAGAAGATGCATTAATGGAAACTGATCTTGTTGTAGAATCAGCAGTAATAGGAATCAAAGATGAGCTTCTTGGAAATAAATTAATAGCTTTTGCATCTGTAAAAGATAAACAGACCACCTCTAATACAATTCTTGCAAAATGTTCGCGCCTGCTGCCAAAGTATAAAATGCCTGGTCAAGTACAAATCATCAAAAATCTACCAAAAAATGCCAACGGTAAAATTAATAAGGCTGCTCTTTATACTGCTTAACCTGATTTTCCTCTTGCTGTATACACATGGGTTGTAAATAAGCGCCTTTTTCCCATGATTGATTTTTCCCATTTGACTTTATGTATAAATAGAATTATCATTGATGCAGATATAGACATATTGATGCAAAATGCATCTTAAAGGAGATTATCATGACTACAATTTCTCTAAGAATTGACTCAAATTTGGTGATGCAAGCAGAACGTGAAGCAAGAATTGAAAACAGATCTAAAGCCAAGCAAATTGAATATTGGGCAAAATTAGGCAGGATTATATCTTCAAAATTAAATATTGCAGATGTTTTTGCTATCACTCAAGGGATAAAAGAGCTAAAATTAGAAATGACTCAACCTTTCCAAACGAAGGGTATAAGTACAGATGAAATATTTGGAAATCTTGAAAAAGACCGAATAAAAGGTATGCTTTCTCAAAAAATAACATCATCAAAAATATATTATGAAGCAAGCCTAAGTAAGAAAGGTTATCTTGATCAAATTAATTCCACGACAGGCGAACGACAAACAGGACAATTTGAGAATGGCATGTTCAAGGTTTATTGATGTCTAATTCGAAACAACTTTGGGTATTAGCTGGCGGCAACGGTGCCGGCAAGTCTACTTTTTACAATCTCTACTTGGAAAAATTCGGTGTTAACTTTGTAAATGCCGATTTGATTGCCAGAGAAATCAATCCGGATAATCCTGAAATTGTAAGCTATCAGGCAGCAACTATAGCCGCTAAAATAAGAGAAGACCTTCTTTCCCAAGGTATAACTTTTTGTTTTGAAACTGTTTTTTCGCATGAATCAAAAATTGATTTTATTGCCAAAGCGAAAGCTCGTGGCTATCAAGTAATACTGGTTTATATTCATCTGGTTGATTCGAGTTTGAATGAAGCCAGGGTTAGTCAACGTGTATATAAAGGTGGACATAGTGTGCCTTTAGAAAAAATTCATAACCGAATACCTCGAACAATGAAACATATTAGAGCCGCTTTGCCTTTAGTGGATGAAGCCAGGTTCTTAGACAATTCTTCAAAAGAGAACCCTTACCAGCAAACCGCTGTAGTGAAAAATGGTGATTATACAGAATTTGTGTCTCCTTTGCCGGAATGGGCTCAGGAGATACTATCAGATTATCTGCATAACTCGTAAATATTATCCCTTTTATATTCATGAGATACAAACTCAAAACTCAGTAATGATATCTAAGTTGAGCAATAAGGATGGCATCATTTTCTATTTTATAAACTATACGATGTTCATTATTTATTCTTCTGGACCAATACCCTGAAAGATTATGTTTAAGAGGTTCGGGCTTGCCAAGTCCTTTAAATTTATTTCTTTGGATGTCTTTAATAAGATTATTTATACGTCGTAATATTTTTTTATCATTTTTTTGCCAAAACAAATAATCTTCCCAGGCATTCCCAGAAAAAATTAGCTTCATTCCATAAGTTCTCTCTCTTCACCCTTACCAATTTTTAACTCTTCAATTGAATTTATCAGCCTCTTTGCATTTTTGGGACTTTGCATAAGATAGGCTGTTTCAGTGAGCGACTCGAAATCTTCAAGAGACATTAGTATGACAGCTTCATTATTTTTACGAGTAACAATGATTGGGTTGTGATCTTCACAAACTTGTTTCATGGTATTAGCAAGGTTATTTCTTGCAGTTGTATATGTGATAGCGCGCATTTGTATCCTCCATTGCTTTATTGTACATGTACAATATATTGTACATTTGAAGCTACGTCAATAAAAAAGAATAGAAAGCCCTGCTCTTCTCATTTTGCCTGGAAAGAAGCATGGCAACACCTGGCAGAAATTTTTAGGACCGTAATCGGCGTTATCCCTTTTTTAATATGAAAAAGCACCTCCAATAACTATATGGATTTTGATTGAAGCTCAAAAACAATTAATAAAGCTTGATTTATTTCCTGTATTTTAGAATGCGACAATTTACCCCTGATTCTTACCAGTCTGTGACGATGGTCAATAGGACGTGTCTGTAAACAATCTGCCACGGATTTTTTTGATAGGCCATTCTCTTTTGAAAAATTGAGTTCAATATTCGTTTTTATTCGAACTTTTTTTGCACTCCATTCAGTAATTGGAACAACTTGAATAACTGGGACTCTTTCATTATAAATATCATTAGTTACAATTACACATGGTCTGACCTTTCCTGTCTCAGAACCCTGGGTCGGATCAAGATTTACATCAATAATCATTCCTCTTGTCAATATTGTCATTCCGGCCATCCAGTTATAGCTGTCTCAGTCAATTCTTTCAGGCTAGCATCCTCGGAATAAATTTCAGAATATAACTCCGCAGATTTTTTTAAACTTTCAAGTTCGAGATCATTTTTATAATGATCAATAGCTGTTCGCACTAGAGAACTTTTATCCTTAAATCCATAGATTTTAAAACTATTCAAAAAATTGATCTGTGCTTCCTCAACACTAAATTTCGCCTGTTGCATACGCCCTCCTTTTGGGACCAAATATTAGTCCGATATCACAGTCCTATTATAGGCACAATAAATAGGGAGTCAACACATATTTTAATGATAACATGAATTTCAATATTGACATTTAATTTTTGATTTATACAGCTGCCCAATCTTCAACTTTTAATTTCACAATTCTACCAAATTCTTTTACATTATGTGTAACAACTACAAGCTTGTTTGCCATGGCAATAGATGCGATTTGAGTATCTCTTTCACTGATCATCCTACCCTCTCTTTCAAGTTGAGCCCTTATAACAGCATATTCTCCGGCCGCTGCTTCATCAAAAGAATACATATCCAGTATCGATGATATCTGTCTTATCTTCAACCGCCTTTCTCTTTTTTTCTGTGGAGACTTTTCTATACCGTACAATATTTCAGCAATGGTAATTGTTGATATTGACAAACTTGACGGAGCATGTTTTTTAATCTGATCAATTATTGCTCTATCACCACGCATCCAATAACTGATAATATTTGTGTCGAGCAGATACATATCATTCCTGATTAATCTAAATTAAAATTTTTTGAGGACAATGCTTCAGGTGTTTGAAAATCCGGATCTTCGGGAAAATTATCCCAGAAATCCTTTGGCCACTGGCTTCTCGCAAGAGGTTCAAGGATTACCCTGTCACCTTTTTTCATTATTTTTACTTCATTACCTCTAAAACGAAATGCTTTGGGAATCCTGACTGCCTGGGATCGACCATTTTGAAATACTTTTGCAATTAATTCCATAAATTTATCCCCCTTTTTTATGATATTGATACATATCAGTATATACCATTTATCTACAAAGTCAAATATTTCTCAATATCATTCCCCAATTCAAATATCATGGGAGTTCAGATAGGTAGAATTTAATTCATGTTAATTTGCAAAAAATTCTTGCAAACAATTAACCGTCTTAGTTTGGGCATTTTGAGAAATCGTACCGAGTTTTTGAATTAATCTGGATTTATCAACTGCTCGCAATTGGTCCAATAGTATCAAACCTTTTTTTCCTTGAAATGTGCATTGAATTCGAGTTGGAAAATTAAATCCCTTTGAAGTCATTGGAGCTATTATTGCGGTTTTTAGTGCGGACATTTCATCAGGTGAAATAATAACACATGGTCTTGTCTTTTTAATCTCTGAGCCCTTTGTTGGATCTAACCGGACTAACCAAATATCAAATCTATGAATATTCGGTCTTACCATTCCCAACCTTCATTATCGGTGAGTGGAGCATCTAACCATTCCTGATCAATTGGTTCAGCCCCTTTTACTTTTAAAATTTTATCAAACTCCTTTTTCCACCCTTGCCTTGGTTCCTGCACAGGTTGTATTAGCAGTCCATCATCACTAATCTTAAAAACTAATTTTTTATCTTTTAATTGAGTCTGTTCAATAATTGCTTTTGGAATCCTTACACCATGTGAGTTTCCAATTTTTATTAAAGTAGTCATACTTACCTCCTTTCATAACTAATGTAATTACAATATAATCACATTAAATTTTATTGTCAAACTCTAAACAATTTTTTCAAAAACAAAAAGCCGAAACTCCATAAAAGAAGTTCCGGCTTTCAATATTAATCTTATATAATTTTTTAAATTATACTATTTTTACTCTACCCCCACCTCCAGCAACTCAACCCCTTGTGCCTCATAAGAACGAACAATATCATTAGTTCCATCAACAGAACCATCAGATGCCACAAGAATCTACAGTTTACCTTCAGGATATTCCAAAACAATTGAATTCTCCAACTTATCCTGAATTCTCTTCTCTTCATTAAATGCTGTAATAATCAAAGTTACACCCGGTGTCACAGCTTCCCGTTTAACCTCTTTCGACCTGATATTCTTAATTAACACCAAAGATAACGGACAACCAAAATAGGCATAAAAAACCATGAACAAAGAAATAAAAAATATAAATATTAAAATGGCTTCACTTCCTCAATTAAAAATTCAAACCTAAAAATTCAAAATTATACAGTTAAGGCTTCTGGAATCGTGTCAATATTTTCCAAATCATCTATGATCTTTAGTTTAGCCTTTCTTAATTCATAATCTGACTGCAAATTTATCCAAAACCGTTCAGATAAACCAAAAAATTTAGAAATTTTTAGAGCTGTAATAGGAGTTATAGATTTTTTCCCGTTTATAATACCACTCAATGTCATTTTATCTATTTTTGTTGTTTTAGACAATTTATAAGCAGAAATACCAAAAGGTTCCATAAATTCTTCTTTAAGGATAACCCCTGGATGTTCTACTTTAATTCTATTATTTTGTGCCATTACTCCTCCTCTCTAATGATAATCAACAATTTCAACTTCTGCTGCATTATTATCAGTCCAGCTAAAGCAAATCCTCCATTGTCGATTTATCCTGATACTATATTGTCCTGCTCTATCTCCCCCAAGCAATTTCAAATGATTGGAAGGAGGAATTTTTAGGTCCTGAAGCAGTTCAGAAGAGTCTATCATTCTTAATTTTCTCAATGCTCTGGTTTGGATGTCAGGTGGAAATCTTTTGGATCTCTGTTCATTCCAAATTTTTTCTGTCTCCTTGCAAATAAATGATTTAATCATATATTGATGACTTTATGCTATACTATTCATATACTATATGTAAAGAATATTATTATAATAATTCAAAATTAAAATAAAATACTTAGTGGGGTCAGACCCTGCATACCGCATACACCAAAGATAACGGATAGCCAAAATAGGCATAAAAAGTCAAAAACAAAGAAAGAAAAAATATAAGTATTAAAATCATCATCATTTATTCAAAAAATATATTATCAATCCCCAATTTATTGGCTGATTGGTGCATGATTGTATCACAAGTAATTAATTTTGCGTCATATCCCCAACAACAGGCAATGTGTAAAGCATCAAGAGTTCTAAGGGCTGTTTTCCTTGCAGACAGCCATTTTTCAGCTTGACTGAAATGTTCAGGTATAACCCGACGAGCCTCAAAGAGCCCTGAATTAACATCCTTGTTAAAAGTATTTTCTACCAAAACTGCCTGAATTTCATTTATTTCTCCAGTTCTTGTCCAACGAGCAACGGCAGAAACAAATTCAACCTTTGTAAGATCACTTATTAGAACGGGTGGTTTCAGGGATATCAACAAATTCTGAATAGGCTGACTCATTGTTTCTTCCCGGTAATAAGGGAGCAAAGCACTTGTATCAATATAATAAATATCAGCCTCGTTCATCACGCATCTCGCGAATCAGTCTGGAACTGCCCGCCACATTTTTGGGTAATTTAGCTCTAAAATTATCCCGATGAGGAAAGCAAAGAGACTTGATATCTTCTTTATGAATTCCTGATAACTTGGCAACAGGTGTATTGCGCCTGGTAATGATAAATTCCTTACCAGTTACTACAGCATCAAGAATACGACCAATATGCTGTCGTGTTTCTCTCACATTTATATTTTCCATTGTATAACCTCTTTAATTATATTTGAAGAATATGGCAATATCTAATGTATACACATTGTACGTGTACATGTCAATAGTTCCCTAAACCTACATTTCATCAGCATTTGGTTGATTTTGAATAATTTGAGTGAAAAATTTTTAACATTTTTTTCAATAATGATATCTTGCCTGCAGAAAATCTATACGTTCATTCTTTACGAGATAAACAATTCTATGTTCTTGAGTAAGTCTTCTTGACCAGGTGCCAGAAGCTAAGTATCGCAATGGTTCAGGTCTTCCTATTCCTTGAAATGGATTTCTCATCACTTCTTTAATTATTCTAAATGCCCGCAACGCAATTTTACGGTCAGTCTTTATCCAGAATTCCAGATCTTCCCGAAATTCCGGTTGAAAAACCGCATCCCGATTTTTTGTTTTATTTGTTTTTGCCTTACTCAAATCCAAGTTTTTTTTTAAAACTGCTTGGAGTTGTTACTGGCTCAGTTTCTGAGAGAGCACGATTTAAAGAAGTAAGTAAGCGGCGTGCGTTTTCAGGAGAACGTAACAAGTGCGCTGTTTCCATCAGGCTTGATAACTCTGAAAAAGAGACCAAAGCAACATCTTCTGCATTACGACGATTTATTAAAACAATCTCTTTGTCGTCTGATGCTGTTGTCATAAGACTTGCCAAATTTGCCCTAGCTTGTGAATATGTTGTATGGATCATTATTTTATACCTCCCTTTTATTGTACAATGTTACTGTACAATTTCAACAATAAAATATCAAGCAAAATTTTAGCTTCCTGCAAAAACAAAAGCTTTTTTAAAGCTTGCATTTGCACCTGGTGAGTGTGCTCAGGTGGACTGGGGTTCTTATGGAACAGTTCGTGTAGGATCTACCTCTCGCAGGTTAAGCTTTTTTGTAATGGTGTTATGCCACAGCCGAATGATGTATCTTGAATTTACAGTCTCCCAAACCATGGAACATTTTCTCGGTTTTCATCAAAATGCCTTTCATTTTTTTGGTTGTGTTCCTGAAAAAATTATGGTGGATAATCTCAAATCTGCTGTACTGAAAAGAACTGTCGGGTGTGCACCTGTACCTGCCTATAGATAAAACCGGAGCAGACCTGCTCTTCCAAATCATAAGCCAAAGATATGAACAAGGCTCCATTATTATTACAACAAATCGCGTGTTCCAGGAGTGGCCAAAAATCTTTAACAATGACAGTACCCTCACCTCTGCATTACTTGACAGATTGTTGCATCATACAGAAGCTGTTGTTATTGAAGGGGACAGCTATCGGATGAGAGAAGAAAAAAAAGAGTAGTTTTTATCCTGAGCCGGTTGATCAAAAATATTGATTTGCCGGCTTTTTTGGGCATACATTTTCAAACCAAGTATTTTATGACATTTTCACGCCGCCGCTAACATATAAGAACCGAAACGGACTTTAAAATAAAAAGGATAACCTTTCATTTGTTCAATTTTACCTAATTGATGTATTGATTTTGCTTCAGGAAGCTGTTGAAAAACAAAGAATTCGATTTTGTTACGTGTTTTGGAAGGAATTTTAGCCAGCTCTTTTAAAAAATTTTTCCTGTATTGAATTTTCACGATTCTTTGGCCAATTGTTCATAAAAGGCCTGAGCATCATCAAGTTCCAACAAATCAGTATCTGTATTATCCTGCATTAAATGATACAATGCATGGTCTTCAAGTATTTGTTCAATTTTAATAAAATTTTCAATAGAAACTTGGACAGCTATTTTTTTATTATTTTCGTCTATTATATATTGTTTATCAATTAATTCCATTTCATTCACCTTTCTTTTTAATTATGGCACTAATCAAATTATAGCAAACTTTCTGTAACAGAGCAATTAGAACACATGATAATCTTAACCGCGAAACAAACTAATTAAAAATTCAAAACTAAAAACTAAAAACTCAAAATTGGATTTGGATTTGGATTTGAAAAATCCCAAAACCCCAATCCCATAAAAAACAAATTGTCCAACCAACAAAAACAAAAAGAATCCTGACGCAAAAGCCAGAATAACATTACTTACCAACGCCAAAGCAAGGAAAAAAGGCACCAGCCATCTCAACAGCTTGTGACAAAAAAATTGAATTCTCCAACTTATCCTGAATTCTCTTCTCTTCATTAAATGCTGTAATGATCAAAGTTACACTCGGTGTCACAGATTCGCGCTTAACCTCTTTAGACCTGATATTCTTAATTATCACCAAAGAGAACGGATAACCAAAATAGGCATAAAAAACCATGAACAACGAAAAAAAAAATATAAAAATTATCATTTACAACCCAAATGAAGGCAGAGGCAGTCTACTATTTTCTATAGATTTTTCATTTATACAGACAGCCTTGTCTACAGTATACACTGAAGTTACAGCCAATCCAATAAAATCATTTCGCTGATCAGGCTGGGTAATAACAAGGACAGGACGTCTTTTACGG
>JAUCGD010000665.1 GCA_030377945.1 Desulfobacterales bacterium HSG17
AGAATCCGAAGGATATGATGCCACATTGTATAAGGTTGATCTCCACGCCAAGGCAGCATTTCCCTTTATCTGCATTATTCTGAGTATTGTGGGAATCAGCATAGCTTCCAGGCGGATAATCAAAGACGGACTGCCTGCTGGCATTGCATACGGTATAGGCATTGCTTTTCTTTACTGGATATTTTACAGCTTCTGCATCTCCCTGGGCTACGGAGGAATGCTTCCCCCTGTTGCGGCAGCCTGGGTTGCTAACCTTGTTTTTTCATGTTTTGCCGTGTATCTGCTTTTAAATGCAGAGTATAAATAGGATTTAAAATTTTATGCTGTCCCCTTTGATTGAAAAAACCTTTTTCCAATTTTATGAAATAATATGGACTGCGGCAATTCCGTTTCTTGCAAAAAATAAAAGAATTGCCCAGGGCTATAATCAGAGAACATTAAAACAGAGATTATCCAGTGCAGATTTATGGATTCAGGCTGCTTCTGTGGGAGAAGCTTATCTGGCTGTTGAAATCGTCAATTGCCTGGTCTGTAATTTGCTCTGTAATTTGCCATGTGCAGATCAATTAAAAATTTTAATTACAAGCAGCACCAGTCAGGGCATTGAAATTTTAACAAAAGCTTTAAAAGATAATTCTTTTGAAACTAGAAACATTCAAATCGCTTATTTTCCTTTTGACAAACCCTCTATAATGAAATCTGCTGTAAGAGATGTAAACCCCAGACTCATGCTAATCCTGGAAACCGAGATATGGCCCGGACTGATCCGGGAACTAAAAAAACAGAAGGTCAAAATATTTATTGTTAATGGCAGATTATCTTTAAAAAGCCTGAAAAACTATAAAATATGGCCTTCCCTGTGGAAACATTTAAGCCCGGACAAAATTTTAGCCATATCACAGGAAGATGCAGACCGTTATAAAGCCTTGTTTGGTAACAGCAGCTTTGTTGAATTAATGAATAATATCAAATTTGACCGTATAAATTTGAGCAGAACAGGTTTATCAAAACACTTAAAAACTTTTTTTAAAGATAATGTTCCCATTATAGTTCTCGGCTCTGTCAGGGGTGATGAAGAAGAGCTGCTTGAAAAGATAATCATGTATGTTCATGGCAAAAATCCCGGAGCCGTGATATGTATTTTTCCGAGGCATCTTCACAGGGTAAGCCATTGGAGCAAAAGGCTGAACAAGGGAGATATTCCCTGGAAATTAAGGTCTGAGATCAAGGAAGAAGTATCTGAAGGAACAATTATCCTCTGGGATTTTTTCGGAGAGCTTGCAGCTATGTATGAGCTGGCAAAAGCAGTATTTGTAGGTGCAAGCCTTGTGCCACTGGGAGGCCAGAATTTTATCGAACCCCTGACAGCTGGTGTAAGGCCGGTTATCGGACCTTTTTGGAAGGATTTTAAATGGGCAGGCCGTGATTTATTTGAGCAGGGTCTGGTACGCAAAGGCAAAAACTGGCAGGAAGTTGCTCAATATCTGATTGATGATCTGGTTGATGACCTGGAAAATCAATTTTCCTGTGAATCCGTTCGTGAGGCAGCAGCAAGCTATCTGAAAAAACACCGGGGAGGAACTGCACAGGTATGCCGGATAATTGCCGGTTTATTTTGATTTGATATTCATATTTGACACAAAGGTATAATTTATTTTATTATACTTTTATTGATTAAAAATAATAAAAAACAAATCGCAAACCAGTCATATTTACGCTAACGAAGCTGACATCCTGAATATGGCATTATTTGGTATAACAGCTGCCATGTGGAGAGGAGCAAACCCTGATAAAAAAGGAAATATCCGAGATTATG
>JAUCGD010000079.1 GCA_030377945.1 Desulfobacterales bacterium HSG17
ATATCTATAATTCAAATAACACTGTAATCAAGAATAATCGTATAGACAACTCCTTTGAAACCGGTATTAATGTGGGAAAACATGAAAATATTGATATTACGGGAAATCAAATCACCAATAACGGAATGTTTCTGACTTATGGCAGCTTTAACACGCCGTTAACACAAGGAAAGGGAATTAACAGCCTTACAAGCGGGGCACTGAACATATCAGGCAACAGCATTATCAATTCAACTTATTCCGCAATAGAGATAGGCACTGACGGCGCAATCGTCACTAACAATTATATTCGGGGTTCGCTGCTGAATATCAATGATGGCGGCGCAATTACCCTGAGAGGAAGTAATATCAGCATTACAGATAATATTATTATCGGTGTTTACGGCAACATCAATGACGGTGCAAACGGTTATGCAGGTGAAGATAAAACTTCCAGACACGGATCATACGGCATGGGTATTTTTGATTACCAGGCAACGGAAAATAATGTTATCACAGGTAACACGGTTGCTTATGCCAGGGATATAGGAATAATGATAGCCCAAGGGAAGAATTACGAAATAAGCGGCAATATCACTTATGGAAATGAAGTTCAAATCCAGGCCAAAAAAGGCGGAGATGGTATAAAAATTATAAACAACACCATGTATGCTGCTGACAACATCATCATAGGCATGGAAAAATTCGCATTTCACAAAGGATTGGAAATAACCGGTAGTCCTGTTAATCTTACTATTGACAGCAATTTCTACTGCTCTCCGTATTCCGAAAGCTATATCTACTTTGATGGAGGATATAATCTTGATTCTTTTAAGTATTTCAATGGCGCGTACGATCAAAACTCAGGCTCCTATGATGTCCGTTTTCCCAGTTTTAAAATAAAGTCCGTGACAGAGACCCTGGCTGCCGATGATTTTGAAGACTGCGGGAACACAGCCCCAAGTCTCAGCGGGGGCACATGCAGTGATGATATAAGTAAAACTGATTCAATGAGTTTTGCAAAAGGAGACGGCACGTTTTTCAGGCTTGCAAATGAGATTGCTTTTCAAAAAGATAAAATTTACAATATGGAGTTTGACTCCTATGCAGAAGGAATAACCACATATCAGCGAAGGATAGCACAGACAATTGACGGCCAATTTACCAGGCTGATACCGGAATCCAATTTTCAGTTTAATAACAAAAAGCAACACCACCAATATATATTCAGAGCAATATATGATCTGACTGAAAAACCTATATTTTCAGTAAAAGACGGTGACGATCGGCAGCTTTGGATAGACAATTTTAAATTGCAGGAAGTGGAGATAATACAAAAAGAACAAACCAAAATAGTCTTTGACAATGAAGGATTAAAAGGTATTTCAAGTGATTCCGCCCTGCTTGTGAATAAAACATTTGCAAATAAATCCTTTTCAATACCTGGTAACTATGAAACTTTGGACGGCAAAGTCGGCAACATACCGGTTGAACCTTTCAAATCGAAAATAATTGTCAAAACAAGAGAACCCGCAGGAATAGAATATGATATCAATAATGATGGTTTTACGGACTTGGAAGATCTGATAATTCTTCTTAAAATAATAACCGGCAGTCCAACAGAAGATTTTCTATTTATTGATCTGGATAAGGACGGGGTTATGGGGATGAATGAAGTGATTTATATTATAAGGGCGCTTGTGCTGCAATAATGTGTGTCAGAACTCAACTGCTCCACTAAAAAAGTTGCCGTAACCTGTATAGCGGAGCGGAGGTGCCTGAAGACAAGGATGTCAACCGACAGTTTGTACTTTTGAATGTTTTTAACCAATTTGTTGCTGGTGAAAATAAAGCGAATAAGGAAAGTACTTACAGTATTTGAAATATAAAAGTTAACCAAGCGCTGAACTCGGACGCAAAAGGGTTCCAGTTAGCTTAGCATTAGCTTTCGTTCATGCAACGAATCTGCTAACATTTCCGAGCGTCGGCAGAGCCGACACATGGAAACTCGCCGATCGCTGATGCCGCCGTTGGACTGATAAAATCTGCTTGTTCCTTTAAACCTTAGTTTCTACTTTTGGAGGTAAAAAATATGATCACTGACCAACCTAAAAATTTCACTGTTGACCCTGAAAAATGCATTAGCTGTGGTTCTTGTGTAAAGGTTTGTCCTACTCGTGTTCTAAAACTGGACGACAATAAAAAACCATATATGATTGATCAGTCAGGGCATGATTTCTGGACTACCTGCTGGGAATGTCATCGATGTCTTGCTGCTTGTCCTAATGCTTCCATATTGATATGTGGCAAAAGGCCAGAAGATAGCTTGTCAAAAAAGGACATGGCAAACAAGTTGCAGATGCAAGCTCTTATTGCCAACAGGCGTTCAACTCGTAACTTTAAAAAGAAAGAAGTTGATAGGGAACTTATTGAAGAATTGGTACGTTCTGTTGGAAATCTTCCAACTGGTAGTAATAATCAACTTGTCATGTTCAGTGTGATTGATGAAAAAGAACAAACCAGAAGATTTATTGAAATGTTGTATGAAGAAGTTAGTGCTAAAATCGATGAAGGTACACTTCCTGAAAGGTATGACGAAAATCGAATGAAAGAAATTGTAGCCATGTACCGAAATGGTGAAGATCCAATATTTATGGGGGCTCCACATCTTGCAATTCCTCATGCAATAATCGGCAAAGGGGAGTGGGTATTTGACACGACAATAGCGCTTACCTACTTAGAGTTACTTATGAACTCAGCAGGCATTGGTACATGTATCAAATCATTCCCTCGCAGCCTATTGGAAATATGTCCTAATGCTAGAAAATCTTTTGGTATACCCGACGATCATTACTTCAGTTGCTTTTTGGCATTCGGTTATCAGTCTATCAAATTTCACAGAGGTGTTCAGCGACAGGACGTAATGAATATTGTTCGTGTGCAGTTATAAGTATCCTATAAAAAATAGCCTGATACTAACGGTTTGTGTTGATATGACCAACATATTCTTCTCTCTTTGATGGAATTGTTTCCTGAAAAAGGCTTTATAGCAGTGAATTACAGTTTCAACACACACCGTTTGTATCAGAATATATCAAAAATATGAAAGTAAAAAAACATGACTTTGCCTTAATAGAAGTTGAATTGTTAACAATCGGCTTGCACCGTACTTTGGGGACGCGCGGCAATCAAATATTTCAGAACATTAATGAAGGGGCTGCCCCTACAATAAATGTAACATAATTTATGCACAGGTACTTAACACTTACGGATGAATCGAATTCTTCAAAACTACTTGGCATAAAGGTTGATTTAGGTGAAAATTAAGGACACTTTTATCCAGCCTCATTTCTCAGGCCGAAAAAACAACCAGAACCCCAGCAAAACAGCGCTGACAATACCCCCTATCCCAAGCACGGAAACCCCGAAAACCTGTGGAGGAACTTTAAAACTCAAAAGAAGAGAAGAAGATAGAAGCAGGGATGAAATTATGATAGACATAGATAATTTATTACTTTCCCGTTGAAACGAACCCAGGATTTTTTCTAATTTTTGAACGTCAAAGCCTAAAACAAACTTACCTTTTCTTGCCTGGCGGATAATGGCAATGGAATCCCTGGGAACTTCCTGGAGTAATTGAATGGCTTCAACAGATAATCTTGAAACATCTTCTGAGATACGCGATACAGACAGGCGTTCCATTTTTTTCTTTTTGATAAACGGGGCTGCATATCCTACCATGTCAAATTCAGGATCAAGCATTTGGGCAACGCCTTCAACAGCAGCAAAGGATTTCATCATTAAAAAAGTATCAGGGTATAATCTGAGTTTATGTTTTGCCATTATCTTTAACAAATCCTGCAACAATCGTCCCACATTTATATGTTTTAATGATTTGGTCAGATATTGACTGATAAATGTGGACAAATCCCGTTCCAATAACCGCATATCCGGTTCATCGTCATATTCGGTAAGTTCCAGTAAATAATGGCTGGTGGCAGAAGGGTTTTCTGTAACTATGCTGGCAATCAGGTCAATAAAAACTTCCCTTGCACGGCGGTCCATAAATCCCATCATGCCAAAGTCAACAAGGCCCAGTACATTACCTGGTAAAACAAAGAGATTGCCAGGATGCAGGTCCGCATGAAAAAAACCGTATTCAAACACCTGTTTTAAAATCAGGTCTGCACCTTTTTGGGTCAGGGCCTTCCTGTCCATATTTTCTTTATCAAGTGTATCCAGGTCTGAAATTTTGATGCCCTGGATATATTCCATGGTTAAAACTTTCCGGGTGCTTCTGTCCAGATAAACCTTTGGAATATGGATGTTTGAATCAAAGATAAATTGGCGGGTTACACGCTGCATATTGGATGCTTCCAGGGAATAATCCATTTCTTTATCAAGGGTTTCTGCAAATTCTTCAACAATTTTAACAGGGCGGAAAAAAGAAAGGTCTTCAATGTGACGTTCCATCAGGGTGGCCAGATGATTTATGATTTCAAGATCAACTGTGATAAGTTTTCTGATGCCCGGCCTCCTGATTTTTACAGCAACCTTTTCACCGGTTATTAATGATGCCAGGTGAACCTGGCCGATTGATGCAGATGCAAAAGGCTCTTCTTCCATGGAAACAAAGGGTGTTTCTTCAGTGCCAAATTCTTTGGCCAGGATTTGTTTAACGTCTGAGAATGGAAATTGGGGGACATTGTCCTGGAGTTTTTCAAGTTCAAAAAGAAATTGTAAAGGCACAAGATCAGGGCGGGTGGAGAGAATTTGTCCAAATTTAATAAAGGTGGGGCCGAGTTCTTCAAAAAGGAGTCTGACCCTTTGGGGCTGGGTCAAACGTTCAACCTGTTCCGGTTTATCCCTGGAGATCATTTTCAGACCGATTTCCAGGTATTGGTCAATCTTCAGGGCATCAATAATATTACCAAACCCATACTTGAAGAGAATGGTTAATATCTGACGGTAACGGTTTATGTTCCGGTAAGTACGGCCGACAACATCAAGATCTCTCAGGCTTAGCATATTGAATAATATTTCCTGTCAGAAAATAAATTTATACTCTTGTTCCCAGGCTTTTCTATTGAAAGATAGTACACTGTTTCACAAGTTTGTACACAGTTAATGATGCGTATGGTTATTGTAGAGACAAGGCATGCCTTGTCTCTACGACGGTGTACAAATTTATGATTTGATGCACTAGTCTTATTACCTTAACATATCAAAGTATGCTATACATTCTGAATCATCCGGATTGACAGCAGCATGGCTGTCATAAGACCAGTTTCCCCAGACTTTTTCAATAATCTGCTCAAACAGGGGATAAATCAGTTCTTGTGCCTTTTTTCCATAGAGCAGATCAAGATGATTTGCCCCTTTAATAACAAAATCAATTAGCTGGCTTTGTTCCGGTAAAATCTCTACTTTTTTCAAATCCTCAACCTTTTCAAGGTGGTAAACTTTTTTATATTTGTGAGGATAGAACTGGCTGTATCGTATATTTTCAAGGGGAGCAAGGCAGTCTTTGTCACCCCAGAAATGGAACAAAGGAATGTTATTGGGGAAAAATGAATAATGATGGGTATAATTCAAGGCAGACGGGTCCATTCGTTTAAAACCATTGCCGTCATATATGGCTTTCAGGAATTGAAACCCAAGGCCAAGAGGTATGGATTCCATTGCACATTCAAGGTAGCGTTCTATAAAATATTTATCATTTCTATGATTTTCAGGGGAGATTAAAAAATTAAGTCCGCCAATATCTTGATTGTAGATGAACCGGTTAACAGATTTCAGCAGGGGTAACTGGGTGAAAAGCTGTGATATTTCCTGGATGGGTACATGGGAAAACTTGAATATTCTGGATAAATGGTTTAACCAGAGGGCTGAGGGAAAAAATATATGGGATTTTTTATCAAAGCATCTGGGAGAACCAAGGGAAATAACGCCTTTAACTGTTTTCAGGTTTGATATGGCAGTTTGGGCCGGCACCAGGACTTTGTCCAGTTCTCTTTTATTAGAGTCAGGCATTTTGATTTTGTCAAAATCAAGACGCATGGACCAGTTTAAAACCATGTTTTCAGATACAAGCCCGCCCATGCTGTGCCCCAAAAGGATTGAGGGCTTGCCGCAGCTGCGCTGGGTAATAAAGTTCAGCACTGTGGGAAGATCGTGGTCAATCAGGGTGTCAACCGTGTAATCAGGATCAAAACGGCCAGCATTTACGCCCACACCACGCGGGTCAAACAAATAGACCCAATTGCCTTTGTCTGCAAGATTTTTGGCAATTGAATACCTGTTATTCAGGTCAAAACAATTGGAATTATTGGCAAAGCCCGGAACCAGTATTATTGAAGGCTTGTTATCGCCTGCTGTGACATCTTCCATGCTCAACAGGCGGCGAAATTTTATTTCTTTACCTTCTTCTGTAAAATCCTGGTAATAGACAATTTCATAGTCGCCCCTGCCATTATTTTCTTTTTCATCCACTTCACTTTCAAAATAAACAGGCTGACAGGATGCTTTTAAGGCTTCTTTAACAATGTTTCGGCGATAGGCCTCATTGTATATTTTTTTTAAAAACTCAGGATCAATTTTCAGCCGGTTGACTGCAATATATTCAAGCTCTTTCCAGGAAAGGAGAATCACCTTTTCAGTCAGGCAGATATAATCTTTTTCCAGTTCATCATACAGCACAGACTTGATCTCATTTCGTGGAATAACAGTCTGGGTAACCCTGTAAAAAATATGATAAAGAGTCAGTGCAAGCTTTCCAACGGCATTTTGTTTTATCTCTTCCCGGCTTATGATAAGCTCCGGAGCAACCGGAAGACCAAGGCTGAGCTGGCCTTTATAGAATTTGCTGTAACTGTCATAACTGACATTAATGACCTGGGCAGGCAGGTCATTAATCGCAAAGCGGATGGCTGATTCCCGAATCTGCCGGGCTTTTGTAACAAGTTTCATGTTTGTATTAATATAGTCCCCTTTGCTTCAATGTCTGGGCTTTGACCCTTGAAATATCTTCTTCACTTAATGGGCCGTCAATCCCGGAAATCGAAGAAAGTGTCATGCCGTGTTTTATTCCTAATTTATAAATCTCTTTTACCTTGTCCCACTCAGTATTGCTGCCTTTGGTAAAATCTTCAAACCGTCCTTCAAGTGCCAGGATAATGGTTTCTGCAAGACCTGCATAGGCAGCACCGTGGGGAAGACCAATGTCTTTCATTTCAATGGCCTCTCCAGGCAGTTCAATTTCACCGCCTGTGATAACCAGAACATCCTGGCGTTTGGCAAGGTCTTTTTGGGAAAATATCATGGGCCGGGTAATGTCTGTGATAACGCAGCCTGGTTTAACGCGCATGATGTCAAAGCTTTTCTGAGTACTTGAACTTGCCATAACAATAACATCCATATCATCCAGGAAACGATCAGCCCTGGTGGAAATCTGGATATTTAAGCCTGGTTTTTGTTCCTGGATGGTTTCCTTAATGGATAAGAGTTTTGCCATATTCCGGCTCACAAGATAGACTTCTTCAAAAGCTGTGGCAAGGAGCCTGGAACAAATGGAGCCAACATCACCGGTAGCACCGATTACCATTGCCTTTGCCTGTAAAACCTTGCCTTTTACTTTGCACAATCCCATTTGACGAACTGCATCTGCCGCAGCCCATAATGCAGTTGAAGCTGTGTAGGAATTGCCGGTTGTTATAGGAAGTGCTGCATACTTGCCCACTTCAATGGATGTTCCGTTCATATTTTTGGGCATCATGGCAATGCCCATGATCTGTGCCCCCAGTTTTTTTGCTTTTTCAGCAGCTTTCATTATCTTTTGGGTTGTAAACTCAGGACGATGTTTCTGCATTTCATCAATGGTCTCGCCAATGCCGATTAACCATCCTTCAGCTTCAACACCGGTTGGTGATTTAATCCCTTTAACTTTAGAGTAAATAAAGGGCGGGGAATAAGCCATAAGTTTTTCAACAGTATTCATGCTTTTATTGGAAAACGAAGATATGGTTTCAACAGCTTTGATCTTTTTTAAATGATTTTGTGACAAAGGATGAATCAGATATGCAAAGCGGTTGACCCGTTTGTTGGGTTCAAAAGGATAGATAATCCTGGGATCCAGACGCTGTTCACTGAGGATTTCCAGAAGGTCGGATTTCATTTCCCTGCCTTTGGAAACATCAAAAGCTGCAATCATTAATGCTTCAATAACCACATCTTCAACAACCGGTTCAATCAATCGCGGAGTGGTGTCAATAATTACTTCTACACCCAGCTGGGTGAGCAGATCAACACGGTCAGGATATGCTGTGCCCGTGATAACGGTTTTCCCTTCCAGTTGTTCTCCCATGCACAGATCAAGATAATCATAAAATCCCAGGTGGGGAATCACCAGGATATTGGCTTTTCTAATAGCCTTGTTGATCTGGGATTTGTTTAAGGATTTTATTTGTTTTTTTGAAGATGCGATTTTACCCAGGGGTACATATTTTAGAAAACCCTGGGCTTTGCCTGCATATAATTCCAGTTCTTTTATGGAATTAAGAACTTTGGGGATATTGTCTTCTATGATTGAATCCCCAAACATCAGGTTGTCTGTATATTCTGACATTACCCTTGCCAGGGTAGCGTTTGTCATACCTGAAAAGAAAAACACGTTGGCATTGTTAAAATAATTATTACCCTGCTGAAACTGTATGTTTCTGATGCTCCATTCCTGGCTGACCCTGTTCAGTGTTTCTCCTGTGGCAACAAGGGTGTGCAGCCGTTCACACAAATCAAGCAGCTCCTTGGTCTTTTTATGGGTTACCCCTTTGGTTCCCAGTGTTGGCGGATATTTTATTCCGCTTATGCAAAGAACATCTGCCTGTTTATTCCATTTTAACAGGAGGTCTTCAGCTTTGGTAAGATCTTCCCCTGTTCCAAAGCGCTGAATTGAAAACTTGTGCTCTTTGAATTCGGTTTCTATATGATAATCTTCGCTTTCCATTCCAAGACTGATATTTATAATCTTTTTCACGCCATGCCTCCTGGAGAAGTATCGGTTGCCGCAGGTTGTTCGGGTTTATTTTCAGGTTCATCTGGTGTTGATTTTTCTGTATCTTCTTTAGCTGCTGTTTCTTTTATTGTTTCATCTGGTATTTCATCTGGTGTTGATTCTTCTTTGTGCTTATCTCCAAATTTTTTTCTGGCTTCAAGGGCCAGGTCCCTGACTTTGAATATATCTTCATCACTGAACACACCGTTTACACCAGATATGGCAGCCAGTTTCATTCCGTGTTTTAAACCCATTTTATAAATTTCTTTTACTTTTTCCCATTCTATTTCCCGGCCAACTGTAAAAATCTCATATTTTCCTTCAAGGGCCAGGACAATGGTTTCTGCAAGGCAGGCAAAAACAACGTTTTTCGGCAGGCCGATACTTTTTAATTCAGGGTTTCCCGGCAGTTCAATTTCACCGGATTCAATCACCAGCACATCCGGCCGTTTGGCCACATCTTCCGGTGAAAGATCCAGGGGCCTTGCCACATCTGTTATTACACATCCGGGCTTGACCTTGGTAATATCAAGAATTTTTTTACCGGCTCCTGATGTGGCAGTTACAATCACATCCATTTCCGGCAGGTATCGGTCTGCTTTGGTTGTTATTTTTAATTTTACCCCAGGAGTTTCTTCCAGGATGGATTGCTGCAAGGCCAAAAGCTTTGCAGTATTACGGCCTGCTAATATGACTTCATCAAAGGCTTTTGCCATAAGACGGCAGCACACTGAACCGATGGCACCGGAAGCCCCCATTACCATTGTTTTTGCAGCAATTTTTTTGCCCGGTTCTATCTTGATAAGGCCCATTCGCCTTACTGCATCAGCACCTGCCCATAACGCACCTGAAGCACTGTAACTATTACCGGTTGTTATGGGGATGTCTGCTTTTTTTGCCACAGTGACACCTGCATCGCCCACCACTTTTGTAAAAGCACCAAGGCCCATGATCTGAGCGCCCATTCGTTTTGCCATCCGGGCAGCCTGTAACAATCGCTTGTAGGTAAATTCAGGGGTGTGTGATAGCATCTGCTTGGGAGTGCCTCCAACTGTTATGAGCCATCCTTCTGTTTCTGCACCGGTGGGGGATTTAACACCGGTAACTTTTGAATAGACCCAGGGAGGTGCATAAGCCACCACTTTTTCAAATGCATCAAGGAAGCCAGAGGGGGCAAAACCGCTGATCAAATCAACAGTTTTTTCCATTCTTAAAGCTTCTTTGGTTAAGGGGTGAATAACAAAGGCAAAGCGGTTAATTCGTTTTTCCTGGCCCGAAGGATAGACCATCCTGGGATCCATTTTCTGCATACTGATGATTTCCAGGAGATCATCAGGATGGACCATGTCTGATTTTTTTTCCAGGGCTGCAAGGATTAATGCTTCGATAACATTGGGGGCAACCACTCGTTCCAGAACTTTTGGTGTTGTATCAATAATAACATCCACGCCCCTGGCTTTTAAAAACTCAATCCTGTCATCATAGGCTGTGGACGTAATAATGATTTTCCCGCCCAGTTCTTCTATGGATGTATCTTTAAGAAGTTCATAAAAATTATGCTTTGGAACCACAATAATTGTGGCTTTCTGCATGGCCTTGCTGAGAATATAATTGTTCCATTTTTTTAAGGGAACAACAGAGGATGTCAATCGTTTCCCTGGAAGCCACTCAAGAATCTCGTGGGTGCCTTTTGCATATTTTTCCAATCCTTTTAAGGAATGGATAAACTTTGAAATATTATTTTCAATTACCGGATCCGCAAAGGTAAGATTATCGGTGTATTCAGCCATGACTTTGGCAGTATGATAATTGTTTATGCCGGATAAAAATAATACTTTGGCATTTTTAAAATAATCGCCAAATTTGTGGTCCACAAAACGCAGGGACCATTCAAAAGATACATCTCTTAAAACACTGCCTGTGGTTACCGGGGTTTGAATTTTTTTCCCAAGGGTTTTGATTTTATCATCATGCTTTTTGCTCAAAAAACTCGAACCGGCAGCATTGGGGAATTTAATGCCGCCAATACCGATGACATCAGCTTCTTTATCAAATTCCAGCAGTTTTTCAGCAGCTTTTTCACGGCTTCCGTCAGTCCCTGTTCGGCGGACAATAAATTGCTGTCCTAAAAATTCGGTTTCAAATTCATAATCATCCTTACTTGCTCCCAGGCTGATACTAATAATTTTTTTCACATCTTCCTCCCATAATATTGAAACCCTTTGGCATTCAAATCAATTTATTGTCCTTTATCCATTGTCCTTTATCAATTGTCATGGACCGCACTGGTCGGACATAACCGGATCACTTCTGCGACCAGTTTTAATTCTGCCTCATTTTCGGGCTGCTTTTTAATGTATTCATAACCTTCGTCATGGTTGGTTGCAAAAATATCAGGGGCGATTTCCGGGCATAATGAACAATTGATACAATTGGTATCAACATAAAACCTGCCATGAACATTTTGCGGTAATTTTTTAACCATGTTTTTTTCCTTAAAGTATTAATCGCTCAATAAATTAATCGGACAGGTCTCTCATAATCTGTTTTACATCTTTTAAAAGACTTTCCTCACTCTGGTTTTCTGATTTTTCATCTTCATCTGATTTGTCATTTTCAGGGGATGTTTCCTTTTTGGGCGAATCTTTTTTCAATTTTTTTTCAGAAAAACGGTCATGAAGGACCAGGGGACCTTCATAAATTTTACCTGATTGAACAATATCAATCAGGTAATTAAATTCATCTTCAAATCCTTCCAAAAGGGTTTCCGGATCAGGCATCAATCCTTTGTCAGAAGCAACGCCGATGGTCACCTTGCCATTATAACTCAAGATGCTGATCCCTAAACCAATTTTACCTGAACGGGGAACCCAGAACATGATATTGGTGATTTCTTTTCCTGCAAAATAGAGTGGTATCCTGGGACCCGGAACATTGGTCATTACACCTGAGGCTTTATTTCCAAAAAACTGGGCAGCTTTTTGTGCTATGGTTTCAGGGAAATAACCAATGGCAGAAAGCAGTCCGAAATTAACATAGGGTTCAGCAGATACTTTAAGTTTATCCATTCTGCGTTTGACTTCTTTAAGCCTTAAAATCGGATCTTCCAGGTAAACAGGCAGTTTCAGGAATACCAGGGAAAATTTATTCCCAAGCTCAAACTCCGTGCCCGGTTTTCTGACATTAACCGGAATAGTTACACGAAGATCCAATTCATTAATTGGTGTATTCCTGGTTTTCAAATATCTTCGCATGGAACCGGTTACAGTTGCAATGAGTATATCATTTAATGTTGCAGAACTGATGGCTTTTCCCAGCTTTTTGATCCTGTCAAGATCAATGGGGTCTGTCCATGTCACCATTTTGGCAACCTGGAGTTTACCTTTAAATGCTGTGTTTGGATCTGAATTCATGATCGTATGCTTTGAGAGAATACCTCCCACATCAGAAGGAAGGTTGGCTGCTGCTTTAAGCATGAATTTAAGTCCGGCAGGGTTTGCAGAGGCTTTTTGAACCTCGTTAAATACTTTTTTACTGATGTCCTGACCTTTGGAAATTGCATCCTTTGCATTGGATATCATGGTGTTGAAAGAAAACATGGGTGTTTTTGAAGATTTGAGATTCATTACTTCTGTGGATGGCTTGGGCCATGGGGCATCAGGATCAGTATCTGCTGCGGAATGCAGCACATGCATTAATGCTATTCCATCAGCAATGCAGTGGTGGAGTCTGAAAAAAAGAACGCATCCTGTTTTGTAGTTTTCTATCAAATGAATATCCCACAAAGGTTTGTTAGGATCAAGTGTCATGGTCATCAGCCCTGATATCATGGCTGAAAGCTCGTTTTTGCCGCCCGGTGCAGGCAAAGCAACCCGATGCAGGTGAGATGCAAGGTCATAATGTTTGTCATTAACCCATTTGGGTAATCCAAGGCCGGTTTTTGGCCGGATAACTTTTTGTTTGAATCTTGGGAATGATGCAAGCCGGGCTTCAACAGTTGCATATAATCGGTTGTAATCCAGAGGTTCAGCAAACTCCCAGAATCCTGTGATAACCATAAGATTGACAGGCTCATCCATACATAACCAGAAATTGTCTGCTTGCGTCATTGTCTCTGACATTTTTTTCCTCCTGAGTACAAAATTTTCAAAAACCGATTTTTAATTAAAATTTATCGAACAAAAAATGTACATAACCTTCTTGAAATTAAAAAGCAACACTTTATAAGCCAAGAAATGAAAAAATATTTTTAATATTTTTTAAGGCAATGAAAGTCTTTTTATTTCAGGAGCTAAAGTTGATTGTTTGGAGCAGTGAATTAATGTTTTTTGTAAAAAAAATTAAAATC
>JAUCGD010000666.1 GCA_030377945.1 Desulfobacterales bacterium HSG17
AATTCGTTAATCCTGTTGTTTATTTATACTCACGTTTCGGGTTTGTAGGCTCATTTTGCTCAATTCTTGGCGGAATATCCAATAAAATCAGGCGCGACATCCGACCAAATCTCAGAATCGGTAGGCACACGATTTTAACAATCGTGCTTGACATATGAAGAGATACACAGTATCAACGTAAGCATCATGTATCTCAGAAAAACATCACGAAAAAATAAAGACGGCTCAGCGGTCGAATATTATCAACTGGCCCACAATGAGCGTCATCCCGTAACGCGTAAGCCGGTAGCTAAAATTATCCACCATTTTGGAAGAGCCGATAAAATCGACCGCGATCAACTGGTTAGGCTCTGCAAATCCATTGCTCGGGTTTGCGGCTTAAATGTGATGGATTCCTTTGAGGAACCCGGAACAAAGCAACCATCTGATGTATTGGGCTTTCCCAAAGACTTAAAACTTATCGGGACGCGTTCTTTGGGAAGCACTTGGGTCATTGAGGCGCTGTGGGAAAAACTTTTCATCGGCAAGACACTCCGAGATATCTGTAAACGTCGGCAATTGACAGTGCCATACGAAAGAGCCCTACTGGCTTTGGTTGCCAATCGGCTTTGCGAGCCACAATCCAAACTGGGTGTTTGGGATCGATGGTTATCCAAGGTTTTTCTTCCTTCTTGCGAAGGTCTCAAGCTCGATCAAATGTACGAAGCCATGGACCTTCTGCATGAGCATGCGGAAGAGATCGAAAAAGCCATTTTTTTCAGCACCGCCAATCTGCTTAATCGAACTGTCGATTTGATCTTTTACGATACCACGACAGCATCGTTTTCCATTGATGGGCATGAAGTAGATGGGATCAAGCAAATGGGCAGGCCCAAGGAGGGTGGATGGACGGTTCAGATTGTCGTCGCTTTGGCCGTCACAAGCGATGGCTTGCCGGTTCGTAGTTGGGTCTTTCCCGGCAACACCACGGATGTCGATACGATATCACGGGTTCGCGCGGATCTCAGAGACTGGCAGCTCGGACGAGCGCTTTTCATTGCCGATGCCGGTATGAACTCGGAAACCAACCGGGATGAGTTAGCCAAAGCCTGCGGCAAGTATATTTTGGCCTGCCGTATGTCCAGCGTCACGGAGATAAAGAATACTGTTCTGGGCAAACGTGGCCGGTATACCCAAGTCAAAGACAATCTGATGGCCAAAGAGGTCATTGTCGGTGATGGTGAACGCAGACGTCGATACATCCTTTGCTACAATCCTAAAGAAGCTGAACGGCAAAAGAAACACCGGCAACAGATACTTGCTATGCTGGAGACGGAGATTGACAAGCACCCGGATAAATCCGTCACTGCCAAATGGGCGATAGAACTTCTGGCATCCAAACGCTTCAAGCGCTATTTAACGATATCAAAGAGCAAAAAAATCCGTATTGACCAAGCCAAGGTCCGAGAAGCGGAGAAGTATGATGGCAAATGGGTCCTGCAAACAAATGACGATACTATCAGCCTGGAAGACGCTGCCTGCGGATATCGGAGTCTCATGGTGATAGAGCGTTGCTTTCGTTCATTGAAAAAGACCCAGATAAAAATAACCCCCATGTATCACTGGCTGGAACGAAGAATCGAAGCCCATGTGAAGATTTGCGTCATAGCTCTGTTGATTCAGCGTGTGGGCGAGCTTGAATGTAAGATGTCCTGGTCCCAAATCCGCAATCGTTTAGAGAAACTTCAGGTCACAGAATTTTTTTCAATTGATCACCGCTTTTTTCGGCGTAATGAGATGCCCCCACAAGTAACTGAAATACTTAAAAGCCTA
>JAUCGD010000667.1 GCA_030377945.1 Desulfobacterales bacterium HSG17
TTGTATTAAAACCATTATCAAAAAAGATCAAGCCTCTCTTAAGCCAATGAACAGTAATATGGAAAAACTATTTACAAACCTTTTATCAAAAAAAGCTGATTTGATTATCTTGATCCTGACAAGCCAGAACATTGAAAGTTCAATTGCAAAACATAATAATTTGTTTGATATAATGGTAAACAGGGAAGACAAAGAAAAATCACTGTTGGTGATAGACACCTATTACAAAGAGAATAAATTTTTCAGATTTAGACAGCAGTTACAGGCATTCCCCATCTCTTCTTTTAAATCCAGCACAGCTTTTATCATCATGGGATTACTTAGCTTTATCCATGGAGCCTGCATCTATTACAATATCCATGAAGCCATGATACTAAAATATGGTGCCTCTGCCCTTTTTATTCTCCAGGGTGAAACATACAGAGCCATTACTGCTCTTTTTTTGCATGCAGATGCCCGGCATCTTATGGGTAATCTTGCAGGTTTACTTATCTTTGCAGCGCCAGTAATCACTGTGTCAGGATATGGAACAGGATCATTTATGCTTCTGTTGACAGGCACCATGGGCAATCTTTTCAATGCCCATTTACATAGGACTGCACATCTTTCAATAGGGGCATCCACTGCTGTTATGGGAGCTGCAGGACTTCTTGCAGCCTTTCAGATAACACAAAAAAAATCTGTCAGCTTGAACAGCACAATGCCCATTTTTGCTGGAGCTGTACTTGTTGCCATGTTCAGCCAGGGGGAGAACACGGATGTCTGGGCGCATATTTTTGGATTTTTCAGTGGGCTTGGTTCCGGGATTATATTCTTTCCTTTTAACCGGTTTATCCAATCTTACTTAAAAGAACCCATCGCTCTGATCGTAACAGGGCTTATCCTTATATCATCTATTCTGGGATAAACTCCGAAATAGTCACGACTTTTTCAGAATAGAATTCGATAAAATCAATAATTATGTTCAAAAAAATTTATGTTTACTCAAAGCAAGAAAATTGCCTCCAACAACAAGCAGTAAACCTGAAATTCCCGGTAGATTCCAGATATATCCTTCAAAAAGAGAAGATAAAACCAATGCCACAACAGGCACAACCATAATAGCATAGGAAGCTTTGTCAGCTCCTATGGAACCAATAAGCGTCAAATAGCTTCCAAAGGCAATGATGGAACCAAAAACAGCAAGATAGAAAAGAGAACTGATATAAGGAATAGTCACAATAAAAGAGAACTCTTTTCCTGATGCCAGGGCAATCAATGCCAGAAAAATGGTACCGTAAGCCATTCCAAAGGCATTGGCCTGAATTACCGGGATACTGTTTTTTGTATTCCTGGCTGAAACAATATTGCCAAATGATGCAAGAAGAACACTTATAGCTACAATAGCAAGCCCAAATACTCCTTTATCAGACAAATCAAAAGCTTCTATTTCCGGCATAAAAATCATGACAATACCAACAATCCCAAGCATGGCTCCGGCAATCATTTTCTTTTCAACAGCAGCGCCAAGAAAGATGGCTCCGTTGGCAATATTCATAAATACAATAGAAGAGAACATAACCGCCACAACACCGCTTGTAACATATATCTCTGCCACATAGACAAACCAGTAATTAACAGAAAACAGCAGAATTCCCAAAAGTGCCATAAAATAGTGTTCTTTTAAAGAAAACTTCAGCGTAAGGCCTTTCACATAACAAAAAAGTATCAGCAGCACGGCTGCAAGGCCAAACCTGTAAATAACAGATACCATTGGGTCGACAGAACCCAGTTGATATTTAATGGCAAGAAAAGTTGATCCCCAGACGATA
>JAUCGD010000668.1 GCA_030377945.1 Desulfobacterales bacterium HSG17
AAGAAAAGATTTTTTTTCAAAGAAATTCATGTACAAACACAAAACTGGAATAGAAATATAAGGAGACATTAAAAAAATGACTTTAACAAAAGCAATGATAATTGATAATATTCAAAATGACCTTCAGTATTCAAAAAAGGAATCAACAGATGTAGTTGAAGATCTTTTGGAAATTATGAAAGGCAGCATGGAAAATGGTGAAGATGTTCTTATAAGCGGCTTTGGTAAATTTTGCGTTAAAGAGAAAAAACAAAGAAGGGGCAGAAATCCGGCAACAGGAGATGATATGATGCTGGAACCCAGAAGAGTTGTAACATTTAAATGTTCTGGAAAACTCAGAGATAAGGTTAATAATTAATAGCCGTGAAAGCATTGACATGACTGAAGAACATGAAGAAAACAAAACTATAGCTCAACAGATTGTTGCAGAACTTCTGACCGGTAAACCTTTAAAATCAAAGGAAATTTCCGAAGCTCTTGTTAAAGCTTCGGAAAAAGAGATAAATACTGGATATGTATCCAGCATTCTCTCAAGGATCAGTAATAAAAAACACTGTGATCTTGGGCATTTCATTAAAAAGACCAGGGAAGGTAAAGCTCTTGTTTATTCCCTGGTTCATGAAAGCCTTGCACTTAGTGAAGATCAGGCTTTTGGACTTTGTTTAAAAACAGGGAGTAAGAAATATCACCTGAACCAGGCTTTAAAAGAATATCCAGGACTTGCTAAATATGTTGAGCCTTATAAAAACCAGGATAAGAATCAGGATAAAAACCAGGATAATCATAGGCCTGGAATTCAGATAATGAAAAGAATTGCTGAAAAAGGTAAATTCATGAACATAAAACCTTTTTCAAATACAGGGAAAGACAATAAAAATATGGAGATTTCCCTCAGATATTCCAGCAAATATGCCATGTCCGTAACAGCTTCGGTTTATACCTTTGCTTTGATTTGTCTGGCTGTTGTATTAACAATTGCTGCTTTATGTTTTGTTGCCTATCTATTCATTTATCCAATATTGCTTGCTGCCCTTGCACTTGTGGTTGTTCTAAGTATAGGAGCGGTTATAAAAAAACAGAAACTTGACTAATGACTGATAAAGATACCTGTTCCACAGATATTCTTGACAGCAGAAGCCCTGAGTTAAAAGATTATGCTGCCAGAATACTTGATGGAAAAGATTATGATCCTGTTACAAAAGCAGTCAAACTGTATTATGCTGTTCGAGATAATATATGGTATGATCCTTATCTAGCTTTCTATCTTCCCAAACATTATCAGGCCAGCAGGGTGCTTAAAAGCGGGCGGGGTTTTTGCATAAGCAAAGCTGCACTGCTCTGCGCCCTGGGCAGAACATGCGGCATTGCTTCAAGACTTGGATTTGCAACCGTAAAAAATCATATTGCCAGCCGTCAATTATTAGAATACTTAGGCTCTGATTTATTTGTTTTTCACGGATATACTGAATTCTATCTTAATGAAAAATGGGTAAAAGCAACCCCTGCCTTTAATATTGAATTATGTATAAAACACAAGGTTCCTGCACTTGAATTCAATGGTTCTGATGATTCTGTTTTTCAGCCATACAACTCTGAAAATCAGCAATTTATGGAATATGTGGAATATCACGGGGAATATGCTGATGTTCCGGTCAATGATATTTTATCTGCATGGAAAAAAACTTACGGCCAAAAACAGGTTGAAAAATGGATCAATGATCTTGAAAAAACTGCTGGAAATACAGGCCGAGATTTTATGCAGGAAGATGTGTACAAGGCTGAATAATATTATAAATTGCAAATA
>JAUCGD010000669.1 GCA_030377945.1 Desulfobacterales bacterium HSG17
CTGAATTACCCATAAAAACCTTTATTATTTATATCTGAGATCTAACTTTGTCCCGTGCCCATAAATCTGCTTTAATAATACTTGAAAGATCTGGATTGTCAATGCATGTATGATCTTTCATTGTCTTTGAAATCAGTTTAAAAATATCCAGAAAACCGATGCGTTTTCCCAGGAATAATTCAACTGCCATCTCATTGGCAGCATTCATGACTGCCGGCATCGTCCCTTTTTGTCTGCAGGCTTCAAAGGCATATAAAAGAGAAGGAAATTTTGTTGTATCAGGTTTTTCAAATGTAAGGGATTGAATATCGGCAAATGGAGGGAAACCCATGTGAAGATCAAGCCTGTCAGGTTCTGATAGTGCATAGGAAATAGCTGCCTTCATATCTGGCTGTCCCATTTGCGCCATAATACTGCCGTCTTTATAACCCACCATTGAATGTACAATGCTCTGGGGATGAATCACCACTTCAATTTTTTCATGACTGACATCAAACAGATGAACAGCTTCAATAATTTCAAGACCTTTATTCATCATTGTGGCTGAATCGATGGTAATTTTATTTCCCATGTTCCAGGTTGGGTGATTTAATGCATCTTTTAATGTGATATCTTTAAATTTTTTAAAAGGTTTTTCCCTGAAAGGGCCGCCCGATGCCGTTAAAAATATTTTTTTCAGATCTTTTTGCTGATTGCCTTTAAGGCATTGAAAAATTGCACTGTGCTCACTGTCTACTGGCAGAATTGAAACCTGATTTTTCTTTGCTTTTGCCATGACGATTTCACCTGCCATTACCAGAGTCTCTTTGTTTGCAAGGGCAATATGTTTTTTTGCTTCAATGGCAGCAAGGGCAGGTTTAAGGCCAGCTGCTCCAACCATGGCAAGAAGAATAATTTCACTGCTTTTTAAAGAAGCTGCTTGGAGAAACCCGGATTCTCCAAAAACAATTTCAGGCCTGTTTCTTCCTTTTAAAAGATTAGAAAGCTCAAAAGCCCTATCTTTATCAAGAACTGCAGCAAGCTCAGGCTTGAATTCTTCAATCTGTTGGGAAAGAAGCTTCATATTCCGTGCAGCTGTCAATGCTGATATTTTAAAACGTTCAGGATGCATCCTGACAATATCAATGGCATTAGTGCCGATAGAGCCGGTTGAACCGAGAATTGACAGATTTTTCACAGAGCAAACGCCAGGTAAATATATAGAACTGGAATGGCAGGAAGTAATCCATCAATTCTGTCTAACATGCCTCCGTGACCGGGAAGAATTTTTCCTGAGTCCTTGATACTTGACGCCCGCTTCATAGCAGATTCAAACAAATCACCTACTTGTCCTGTAATGCCAAGTATTAAAGATGCTGGTATCAAAAGAAATGAGAGGGAAAAATCTTTAAAAAATATTACACTGAAAATAAAACCGATGAGTGTAGAAGTTATTATACCTCCAATTGATCCTTCAATGGTTTTATTCGGGCTGATATTTGGAGAAAGCGCATGTTTGCCAAAAAATTTCCCACCATAAAATGCACCAGTATCATTGGAAAAAATAACAATAAGCAGCCAGATTATCCAAAAAACTCCCTGGTCAAACTCTTTGATAAAAATTAACAAAGAGAGCGAAACAGGGATATAAATAATGCCGAGAACCTGTTTTGCAACAATATCAAAGACTTTATCGTTCAAAGCAAATTCTACTAATACAAAGACAGTTAAAGCCATCAGATTCAAGCTGAGAATTAGAAATTGAATTTTCCATGATCCCAGACATGCACTGACAATTAATGTCATTGAAGTAATATAA
>JAUCGD010000670.1 GCA_030377945.1 Desulfobacterales bacterium HSG17
ACTTCTTGCAACACCGTCACCTGCATTAATATTAGGGTCATCTCCCCATGTATCAAGATCGGAAGATTCATAAGCTGCCGGGCTTGAAGTCGTAATAACTTGATCTGTTACCTCAACAAAACGTTGTGGCCCTGCACCGCATATGGGGCAGGATTCAGGCGGTTCAGAGCCTGTATGGATATATCCGCAGTCAAGGCATTTCCATTTTAACAGCCCTGTTGTAGGAGTATAGTCATAACTCATGGATGAAGCTCCTGAAGACATTGCCCCGTCGTTTTGACAGCCCAGGGGATTTGAACCGATAGTCAGGCAAAGTCTTTTATGTGCTACAAGCAGGTCAACAACAGATTCATCCCTGCGGAGTTTTGCTGCCATTTCTTCCAGATGGCGCTGGGTAACAGCCAGTTCAGGAAGACGGCCTGCTTTATTCTTTTCTTTGGCCATTTCATAGAGATTGGTTGCCAGCTCATAAGTTTCATCAAGAAGGCGGAACCTGTCAACCTTTATGGCATAATCCAGTAATGCAATATGAACCTGGGTAATTATACCAACTGTTGTCATTAAACGCTGGGCTTTTGCCATTTCAACAGCTTTTTGCTGTCCTTTATAAGCAACATATTTTGCAGGAAGATCAAGCAGTTCCAGACCAATCCCGGCACCGACCGTATTCCATGTATTTGAGTGAAGAAGCCTGTTGGATTCATAATGAAGTCCGCCAAAAAGATTTGCACCTGGAAACATGGATATTACCTTGTTTTTGGCTTCTTCTTTCTGGATAAGTACCTGCATATCACTGGCAAAAAGCTCAGGCCGGTGAACCAGGGCATGTTCTTCAAGTGTATCAATATTAAGTTGTTTGGTATGGGGAAGTGCAGCTACAATGGGCTTGATTGGCGGTCTTGCCAGGGTAAACTGAACATTCTGATTAAGTCCCATAAGACGTGCCAGTTCCAGCCTTTCCTTTGAAAGGTTGGCCTGAAGCTGACGAATGGTCAGTTCCAGTTCTTTGAGCCTTAATTCAGCATCTTTTGCTGCCATCCTGTCAAAGCTTCCTGCACCCACAGCATTATCAATATTCTTTTTAACTCTTTTCAAGTTGTTTTCAACAACATGCACATAATCCAGGGCATCCTCAACTGCTGCTGCATGCCAGTATGCGCGGGTAACATCCAGGGCAAGCTGCTGTTCCTGTCTGATACGCTGCTGTTTCAGGACTTCTTCCTGCATTTCCGACTGGCCTGAACGAACATAAGCCATAAGAGTATCCAGAACATTCCATGTTAAAACAAGATTGCCACGGGTGTTGTTTTTCAGTTCTGAGACGGTATTATCAGGAAGGTCCTGATCTGTCTCCCAGTTATATACTCTGCTTTTCCGCAATGTACTCCGTCTCTGCCAAGAGCCGTCTGCCCTTAAACTGGGAAGCATCCTCAACTTCTCAACAAGAGTTTCTTTGTCTGAAATTTCTTCGTTAAACTTTGCTATCCGGATTTCGATATTGTTATCCAGAGCATAGTTAATAGCATCTTCCAGGGTCAGAGGTTTTTCACCGAACTGCCCATATTTCATGTGAGGTTTTGAAAGATTGACATCTTCTTTCGCGCTTTTTAAACGCAGATCCTCTCTTTCCTGCGGTGTCGGCATTCTTGCACAACTGCTTAATATGAAGACAACACAAAGAAGCAGAACACCAATTCTCAACCCTGCGGACAGAACACGCTTATCAAATCTGTTTTTTTTCTCGACCATAAGAATCTCCGTTTTTTTATCCTGGTTTTATAATTTGTGTATCTTT
>JAUCGD010000671.1 GCA_030377945.1 Desulfobacterales bacterium HSG17
CTGCTTCTTCATGTTACAACAAAAAAAGGGAAAGGCTATGAACCTGCTGAAAAAAATCCTGTTTATTTTCATGGCGTAGGTTGTTTTGAGGTTAAAACCGGAACCTGCATAAAAAAAGGAATTTCAGTTCCCACATATACAAAGATTTTTGGCGATACAATGGTGGAACTGGCAAAAGATAATGAAAAAATAATTGCTGTTACAGCAGCTATGCCCGAAGGAACAGGACTTGCTAAATATGCCATTGAATATCCTGACCGTTTTTTTGATGTGGGCATTGCAGAACAGCATGGAGTCACATTTGCTGCCGGTATGGCAACAGAGGGGTTTAAACCTGTTGTTGCCATTTACTCAACCTTTTTGCAGCGTGCCTATGACCAGATTCTCCATGATGTATGTATTGAATCTCTTCCTGTTGTTTTTGCCGTAGACCGGGGCGGGATTGTAGGAGAGGATGGTGCTACTCATCATGGTTTGTTTGATCTTTCTTTTCTAAGAAACCTTCCCAATATGGTTGTTATGGCTCCCAAAGATGAAAATGAGTTGCGCCGGATGATGGTGACAGCGTTGAATCATAAAGGGCCTGTTGCGTTTCGCTATCCAAGGGGTAAGGGAGAAGGTGTGGAAATTGAAAAAAATATCACTCCTGTAACAGTGGGAAAAGGCGAGATTCTTAAAGACGGGAATGATGTATTGATATTAGCCATAGGAAGCTCTGTACCTGAAGCTCTGGAAGCACATTCCCTGTTAAAAGAATCCAAAATAGAGGCTACAATTGTAAACTGCCGCTTTGTAAAACCTCTGGATAATGATTTAATAAGATCACTTGTGAAAAAAATCCCAAAAGTTATTACTGTGGAAGAAAATGTACTCCAGGGAGGTTTTGGCAGCGCTGTGCTGGAATCTTTAAATGATGCAGGAATTTCAGGATTTAAACTCCATCGTGTTGGAATTGAAGATTCTTTTGTTGAACACGGGCCTCAAAAACTGCTTCGCTCAAAATACAATGTTGATTCCCAGGCCATTTTCCAAGCTGCACAGAAAATTATTTAATGGGTGTTAAAAAAAAAAGACTTGATATACGGATTGTGGAAGACGCTTTGGCTGTGAGCCGTCAGCGGGCACAGGCTTTGATTATGGCAGGAAAGGTTTTGGTCGATAACCTGCCTGTTGATAAACCCGGCACCCTTGTTTCCGAACAGGCGATTATAGATATTAAAGGTGAGGATATTGCCTATGTAAGCAGAGGTGGGCTCAAACTTGAAGCTGCTTTACAGGAAATTGATATAAATATAGAAGATATGGTTTGCCTGGATGTTGGAGCTTCAACAGGCGGATTTACCGACTGCCTTCTGCAACATGGTGCTTCAAAGGTTTATGCAGTTGATGTGGGATACGGGCAACTGGCATGGAAACTGCGACAGGACATACGGGTTATAGTTATTGAGCGTACCAATATTCGTTATTTAACTGAGGATGCTTTGCCTGAAAAAGTTGATCTTGTTACCATTGATACATCGTTCATTTCTTTGAAGATAGTGGTTCCTGCTGTTTTGAAATTTTTGAAAGAAAATTCACGAATCCTGGCATTGATTAAGCCTCAATTTGAGGTAGGAAAGGGAAAAGTCGGAAAAGGCGGAGTTGTCAGGGATCCCCTGCTCCATGATGAAGTGATTTGCTCTCTTTCCTCTTTTTTTACAGAGCTTAATCTTTTTAAACAGGCACTAATCCCCTCCCCTGTTCTTGGTCCCAAGGGCAATAAAGAATTTATTATTTCACTAAAACATGAATGAG
>JAUCGD010000672.1 GCA_030377945.1 Desulfobacterales bacterium HSG17
AATGGCTGCGTATTGATATAAAGTTTCATCCATACTTCTTAATTATCTCCTATATTCTATTTTTAGCTGTTGCTTCAAGAGCTTCAATTATTTCAGATAGAAAACCATTGCAAGGGGTATTAATGCCAAGTTCTTCTCCTTTTGTCACAATAGCTTGATTTATGACTCCCAGTTCAGTACGCGCCCCCCTGAGTATATCCTGGAGCATACTTGCCTGATTGGCAGAGGTTTTTTCACAAACTGTTTTAACCTGTTCCACAGGATTTTCATAGGGCAGTTCAATATTAAGTGCCCCGGCTATATTCACTGCTTCATTTACTGCCTGTTCCATTATTTTTTCACTTTCAGGTGTTATACCCAGTATTCCGTTGGGAACACGAAGTATGGCAGCAAGAGCATTAATGCCGACATTTATGATAAGTTTACCCCAGATCAATGTATCCAGGTTTTGGGAAATATGTGTTTCAATTCCAGCTTGTTGAAAGATTTCTTTAATATGCTCAAAAGAAGGGGATATTGAAGATGCAGGAGCTATGTATGTGGGGCTATCCACTTAAAGCGCGACACTAATTTGACATTTTCTCAATTCAAATGGTGCATAACACTTGCTGCTTCAAGCCTTCACGCTATCGCAGAAAATCCTTTAAAATCAAAGGTGTCTCGGCTTAAGTGGATAGCCGAATATTCTAAGCCATAAAAAATGTCCAGGATGTGAAATACTACATCCCGGACGTTTAGTAAAAACAGGCCGGACAGCATTTTTCTTAATCCTGGTTATCGGAAAACCATTATTTTTCTACAGCAATGTCTGAGTAAAGTTCATCGGCTGCACTTAAAATGTCAAATTCCAGATCAAATCCATTAATCCGGGCAGTCTTTAGATTCAGATCAATTCTGGGAGGCTCCACCCATTTTTGTGTCAGGCTGCGGGGTTTGGCACCGTTGAAAATCTTAGCGATGGTTCTGGCATAGAACATTCCGGCTTGCTTGTATCCGGCCAGGGCAATGCTCATAAGAACTCCGTGGCGAACTTCTTCAGAACCTAACATGGAATAGGTATATACGGAATGTTTATTGAGAGGGGCCAGTATATTGGGCAGATTTCTAAGGGTTACGCCCCGGTGTACGGTGATATAGGCGGCATCTATTTTTGGTGCAATTTCCTCATAACATTTGGTGACCGCTTTTTCCGCCTCTTCCGGGGAGATATTATTAAACGGAGCATGACAGGTCACGATTTCAAATCCCAATTTTTTTGACATTTCCTTCACATCATCATATGCGGCAAAGCTCCGTCCTTCAAGTGAATCTTCAAAAACCAGTCCGAGCCGCTTGAATTTAACCAGTTCATGAAACAGGTTGATATGGTTTTTATACCGATCCGGGCTGACTTTGGCATGGATATGGTCATATCCTGAATCTTCAGCGCTCTTGACAATTTTTGACTTGATGGCATCACTTGTGGATGCAACGAGCGTAGGCGTATGATGGTCACTGGTCGCCATATCCTGTCCTGCCCATGTTCCCATTGCGATCATCAAGTCAATGTCTTTTTGGGTATTCAGGCGTTTGAGAACTTTTTGCCGGGTTTGAGGTCTCAGACTTTTATCAAAATTAGAAGTGTAAAATGCATCTTTTAAGAATTCAATATAAGAGCTTTTGGCATTTGCTGAGATAAATTCCCAGAGTTCTCTGTGTGTCGAATTCTTATTATTCGGAATCTCAATAGGCTCAATCCATCCGAGGTCAGCCATACTTGTTACGATCACTTTCAGCACACTCCGGTAATCA
>JAUCGD010000673.1 GCA_030377945.1 Desulfobacterales bacterium HSG17
CGACTATCAAGTTTTTTAAGTTTGTTAAATAGAAAAATTAATGCTAATATTAGGTTAAGAGAAGATTTATATAAATAGGTTATCAAAAACAGTAGGCCGCTACCATTAATTTTTTTTGTCCATTATGCACGACAGAGCATGGTCGTTTAAAGAAGGAGCTATAATAATGCTGTCAAATGAGCCTGCAATTTTTATCAAGACATTTGTTGAAGATTTAAATAATTTCTTAAGCAACTTCAAGCCTGATGCAATGTTGACAAGAATTCAAAAGGTATGGTTAAGTATTTGCTTAACAGGCATCCTTCTAACTAATTCAATCTGCTGGACTAAATTTGAACGCACTTTTTTGGGAAAATATACAGTAGCCAGGTTATCCTGGATGTTTTGTAATGGGAAAATATCCTGGAATTTTCTTATTATCGCCGGTGTAAAGTTGATTGTAACCCGTCTTAATATCACTGATGCCCGCGTAGTTATTGATGATGCTGACAGAGGTCGTTCAAAATCAACAAAGCGTATTCACAAGACTCACAAGCAAAAAGATAAAGCAACAGGAGGATATGTTAACGGTCAAACAATAGTTTTACTGCTATTAGTCACTGATTCAGTCACCATACCTGTGGGTTTTGTTTTTTATCAACCGGATCCGGTATTGTCTGCCTGGAATAAAGAAGATGCCAAATTAAAAAAGAAAGGTGTACCAAAAAAAGATAGGCCACCAGAGCCAATTCGTAATCCTGCTTATCCAACAAAACTTGATTTAGCTTTAGGTTTATTATCTGAATTTGCAGATAATTATAGTGAAATAAATGTAACCGCAATTATGGCTGATGCTTTATATGGAAAAGGAGAATTTATGGATAAAGCATCTTTAATCTTTGGCGGTGTTCAAACCATAAGTCAATTACGCAAAAATCAGAACATTTTTTATAAAGGTAAGAAAAAGAGTTTAGAGGAATATTTTAATTCAACTAACAAAGGTGTGCAGAAAATTTTAATTGTAAGAGGCGGTGAAGAAATTCAAGTAACAATAAGCAGTGCCAGGTTAAAAGTTGATGCACACGGTAAAAAACGTTTTGTTATTGCGCTTAAATATGAAGATGAAAAAGATTATCGTTATTTGGTTGCCACTGATTTGAGTTGGCGTGGACTTGATATTGCGCAAGCTTATACTTTGAGATGGCTTGTAGAGGTTTTCTTTGAGGACTGGAAGCTTTATGAAGGCTGGGGAAGAGAGGCCAGACAATTTGATGAAGAAGGAGCAGTCCATGGATTGATCCTGAGTCTGTTGTTAGACCACGCTTTAATCCTTCATCCTGAGCAGATGGCCCGCCTGGAAAACAAACTGCCCGCTTATACCGTTGGCAGCCTGCAAAGAATGTCTCAAATGGATACCTTGCTGGAATTTATCGGGTCAATATTACAGGAGATAAATCCTGGTGAAAAACTTAAAGAGGTAGCAAGACTTATCAAGGATGTTTTTAAATTAGCCCCATCATCCAAACATATGATCGGAAGGGATTTGGGGAGATTAGAACCCACTCCGGCGCTGCGATATAAAATGTAATGGTCAATCTCTCATCAAATTATTTTTTAGCTGTCAAGTTTAAAAAACTTGATAGTCGAGTTATACCACGTTAACCTGGCTGCTTCGAAATTATGACTCAAGTTTCGCACCCCTTAATTGGCATAAAACCACAGACAGCATCACATAAAGCATCAAAATATGTTCCAAAATCTTCATCAATATCAAAAATATCAAACAAAGCTTGAAAACTTAATAAAAAAA
>JAUCGD010000080.1 GCA_030377945.1 Desulfobacterales bacterium HSG17
TTGGTGTTTATAAAAAGTTATTAAATCAAAGGATTTATCTTATGAAATATTTTAAAAAACCAGTGAACATTCATGAGCATGTCAAAACTATCTTCCTGCTGTTATTTATTATCTTTTTATTAACAGGCAATGGTGTATCCCAGGAAATAAACAGGGTGTACTGGACAGATCTTGCTGAAAACTCAAGGCCCTGGCGTATTATCCTGAAACCTAATGAAAATCATGTTATCCGTTTGAAAGCGGAAGTTCCGCCGGAAAAATTTCTTAAAGCATACAGTTTTACCCTGACCTATGATCCGTCAATTATTTCAATTATATCAATTGAAAAATCATCAGACTCTGAATTTCCGCCCATGAACATAAATAATAGTACGCCAGGAAGCATTATTTTCAATGCTTTTAATACAAACGGCTTAAAAGGAGGAATTGTTGTTTCATTGATAGATGTCAGCATCAGGGCAAAACTTTCCGGAGTTTTTGATTTTAATATAACGGTGAATAGTTTTGGCTCTGACAGTACGGATCAGTTCAAACCTGAGCCAGATATATTGTCAGTTTTTGTCAGCAATGATGATGTCAGTATTATCCCAGGGGATGTAAACCATGACGGTTCTGTAAACTTGACAGATGAAATCCTGGCAGCCCAAATAATGTCAGGTATTATTCCTGAACGGACAATATACAAACAGGCAGATGTGAATCATGATTTAAAAATAGGCATACAGGAAATGATCTATATTTTAAATAATATTTCAGAACCTGAACATATTCAGGGAGATATAAACAAAGACAGCAGAGTAGATTTAAAGGACGCTGTTTTGGTGCTTCAAATATTGTGTAATATAGATACAAATCAGACTGTATTTAAGGAAGCTGATATAAATAAAGATGGAAAGATTGGGATACAGGAAGCTGTCTTTATTCTGGTACAAATTTCAAATATCATTCATACAAAATAACACAGCCTTTTCCTGAATTTTTCCCTTTATAAAGAGCTTTGTCAGCCATTTTAATGCAATGATCTATACTATGCTCCTTTAAAAAAATACTTACCCCGAAAGTCATACTGACTTTATGGGAATAATTATTATATGTAAATGTTTTGGATAATAATTTTTCTCTTATGTTTTCAGCTACAATTTCCCCGCCATGTATATCGGTTTCAGGCAGCAGTATCAAAAATTCCTCCCCTCCCCAGCGGGCCGCAGTATCCTGTTTTCTGATTCCTGCCCGGATAATATCGGCAACAGTAGTCAAGATGAAATCTCCGCAGTCATGGCCGTATTTATCGTTAAATATTTTAAAATCATCTATATCAGATAAAACAAGGGAAAAAGGCTTGCCGCTTCTTTGTGATTTTTTTTTTTCGTATTTTATCTTTTCAATAATATCTCGGCGATTGGAAAGGTTTGTCATGCTATCGGTTTTTGCAGCTATTTCAATGTCTTTATAAGCTTTTTTAAGTTTTTTATAAGCATTTCTCAATTCCAGGTGTGTCTGGACCCTGGCAAGTACCTCTTCCTGCTGAAAAGGCTTTGTAATATAATCAACTCCGCCTGCTCCAAAACCTTTAACCTTATCCTCGGTTTCCACAAGAGCGCTTATAAATATTATTGGTATATCTTTTGTACTCTGATCCTGCTTCAGCTTTTGGCAGACTTCAAACCCGTCAAGATCAGGCATCATAATATCCAGTAAAATCAAATCAGGCTTTCTGGACATTATAAATTTTATTGCCTTGACACCATCTTTTACCATTGCAACCTTATATTCATTGGTTCTGAGGATAGATGCAAGAACCTGTAAATTTTTTGGATTATCATCAACAATCAGAACTGATGATGTTTCATTTTTATCTGTAACAGGTTCATCTTTCATAATTTCCCTCATCCATACAAGGCAGCAAAAATGTAAAAATACTGCCGGATCCCTGTTTGCTGTTTACCCATATTTCACCATTATTTTTTTCAATAAATTCCTTACACAATAATAATCCCAGACCACTGCCTTTTTCATTGGCAGTCCCATAGGTTGTAAAATGTTCATCAAGGCGAAACAGTTTTTCCTGATCTTCTTCATTAATACCAACACCAGTATCTGATATTGAGATTTTAAAAAAATTATCTTTAACACTCAAACTCACTTTAACTTCACCTGATTCAGAAGTAAACTTCAGGGCATTGGAGATTAAATTCTGAATAACAATCATGAGCATGTCTTCATCTGCATAAGCAATATTTGAATTTTCAATATCTGAAAACAGATTAATCTCTTTTTCTTTTGCTATTCCTGACAACAGCTCTATATTTTTATCAACAAGCATCCCCAGATCAATTTTTACAGGTTTATACTTAATCGTACCCCGTTGACTGGATGACCATCTGAGCAGATTTTCCAGCAGATTATAGGCTCCGTTAACTGAAACACTGAGATTTTTAAAAAAATCAGTACTTTCTTCATTTGATAAAATATCCGGTTCTTCTGATATCATTTCCAATGCACTGCTCAAAGAACCAATAGGACCTCTAAGATTATGGGCAATAATGGAAAAAAGCTTGTCCTTGGTTTTTATCGCTGTTTCCAATCTCTCATTGGCTGTTTTTAATGCTTTTTGAGTTTGTTTTAGTTTTAAATGTGCATTTACCCTGGCCAGTACCTCTTCTTTTTGAAAAGGCTTTGTAATATAATCAACTCCCCCTGATTCAAAGCCTTTGAGCTTGTCATCAGTACTTGTCAAGGCACTGATGAATATTATGGGAATATCGTTTGTTTCATGATTTTCTTTTAATCTCCGGCAGACCTCAAACCCGTCAATCTCAGGCATCATAATATCAAGAAGTACAAGATCAGGCTTTTTTTTACTGATAAATTTAAGTGCCTTAAGCCCGCTTTTTGCAGTTGCCACCTTATAGTTTCGATTTCGCAGAATATCTGCCAGAACCTGTAAATTTTGTGAATTATCATCAACTAACAATACTGATGAAACAGGCACTTCATGCATGGTTTATTCCTTTATAAATTCAAAAATATTATTTCTTTTTGCGTCTGATAAAACCTTTTATCTTTTCAAAGGCTTCAAACTCCACCGGGATAATAAGCAGTGCCAGCAAAGTTGCACTGGATAATCCAGCCACAAAGGCCGTTGCCATAGGTGCCCATGATATTGATTTTTTTGGAATACCGATAGCCATTGGCATAAGCCCCAGCATAGTGGTTATTGTTGTTATGAGTACAGGCCGCATCCTGGCAGCACAGGCCTCAATAACCGCATCTCTTAAGGGTCTGCCTTTTCTCAATCGTACATTCATAAAGTCAAGCAAAAGAAGAGAATCATTAACTGCCACCCCTGCAAGCCCTACAATAGCCATAAAACTTCCAATGGTAAAGGTTGTTCTGCTGAAAAAAAGTCCCATAACAACGCCTATTAATGCAAAAGGAACAGCAGATATAATGATAAAAGGCTGAAAATAATTATTAAATTGTGATGAAAGGACCATGTATATTCCAAGCAGGGCAATAAAAAAAGCAAAGGTCAGAGATGTATATGAACGGCTTGTGGATTCAAATTCACCTCCAAATGTAATAGATGCTCCATAAAGCCTGTCCTGATTTACTTTAACATATTTACTGAGCAGGACCTGAACCCTGGTAGGAGAAAGCTGTGCCCCGGCCTTAATATTTGAAGTTATTGTTATTGAAGGCCGGCCCTTGTACCGAGTTCTTACATTTGCTTCGTTTTCATATGAAATATCAACAAGATCTCTGAGCAGTACAGGGGATGCGCTGTGTTCAATAACAGGAAGATCCAAAATATCAGAAGGGTCGGAAAGACCTGCTGAACTGCTATTTGCAGTATCAGATTTTCTTGCCAGCCTGACCATAAGATCAACCTCTTCATCAACAGTTCTGAATTTTCCTGCCTGATACCCGTTTAGAGCAGTTGCAGTCATTATTGTAACATCTCCTGGCATAAGACCGTATTCAAATACAGATGCCTGCCTGGGAATAAATTTAACAGTCTGCTGGTTCTCAGGCCGGTCATCATCAATATCTGTAAGATCTTTTAATTCAGGCTCTTTTTGCATATATGCCATTATGAAATCAGCAGATCTGACTGCATCATCCATTGAAATTGCCGTTATCCTTATATTTACAGGTTTTCCTGTGGGAGGGCCGTCACTTTCTTCAAAAACCTTTACAACAGGCTTTTGTGAATCTGTTTTATATTTTTCATCCACAAAATCTTTTAGTTTAGCCCTTATATATTCCAGATGCAATATGGGATCATCTGTGGGATTTTCAGGGAAATCTTTGTCTTTGTCATCAGGAAGTGTCACCACAATCTGTCCGAAATTATTCCCTGTATAGCGCTGATAATCTTCATCTTCATAAAAGCCTGTGTCCCCTGATGCAGACTGGGCCTGATTTTGGCCCATAGACATGATAAACCGGGACAGGTCACGCACAACCCGGTCTGTGGTATCAATGGTTTTACCCACCGGCATGGTAACGGTAACATGATACCTGAAATAATTGCCCGGGAAAAATTTAACCTTGATAAGGGGCATTATGCCTGTTGCCGAAAGAATAAGCATTGCCAGAGATACAAAAAAAAGGCATGAAATACCAATAAGTGTAAGTGTTTTATGATTTAAAAGGCGCTGCAATATCCAGTGATATATTTTCCACATTATTGCAAAAGGGCCAGATTTTAAATGATGAAAAGGATCTTCATCTTCTGTTACCATTGTTTCTGCCACCCCTTTGGGTCCCCAGTCCAGAATATGGATAGGAAGGATAAAAAGAGCTTCAAAAAGCGAAGCTATCAGAGCATAAGTAACGGTTTTTGGAATTTGCGAAAAGAATTCACCTGTACTCCCTGTCATTATAAGCATGGGTAAAAATGCAAGTACAGTGGTAATGGCTGAACTTATAACTGGAAGCATGACCTCTGATGTGCCGTCTATTACAGCATCTTTCCTGGATTTACCCATTTGAAGATGCCTGAATACATTTTCCATAATAATAACAGCATCATCAACCATAATTCCTGTCACCAGAACAAAGGCAAACAGACTGATGGTATTTAAGGATACCCCGGCCAGTTTCATAATAATTACAGAGCAGAGAAAAGCAAAAGGAATACCAACTGCTGTGAGCATGGCGTTCCTGAATCCCAGGGTCAGCCATAATAAAATTGTCACAAGAGTCATACCAAGAATCAGGTTGCCCCCAAGGGTTTTGACTGAATCGTTTATTTCAAGTGTAGAATCATTGGTAAAAACGACCTTGATTCCATCTTTTTCATGGTCTTTTTCAAAAGCGGTTCCAATTTTTTTTATTGTTTCCGAAATATCAACAGCATTGCCTTTGGTTTCTTTAAGAACTCTCAGACGCAGGGTGTCGTCTCCGTTAACAGACGGAATATTAGAAGGGTCTCTATGGCTTAACCTTGCATTGGTAACCAGATCCCTGACCCTGACAAAATTTCCGTCTCCATCTTTTCTAACTATTATATCAAGAACTTCCTGCTGTGTTGAAAGCCTTTTACCTGCATCCAGCATATATTCCGAAATTTCTTTTTCAAATCTTCCGGTTGGGATTTTAGTATTTGCAGATTCAATGGCGCGTGCTGCCTGGCTAAAGGTTATACCGTATTTTCTCAGTTTTTCAGGATTTATGGATACATGAAATTCCCTGACATACTCACCTGAAAGAATAACACTCTGGACATCAGGTACAGCCATGAGCTGAGATTTTAATTCTTTTGCCAGCAATTTTAAGCTTCTTTGAGGAATGTCTCCGCTTATATTTGCAACAATTACCGGAAGCCATTCATGGGTATCTATATATAAAAAACTCGGCTCATCAGCTCCAGGAGGAAGCTGGTCTTTTATATTAAGGGTTCTGAATCGGAGTTCATCATAAAGATCTTTGTATTCCGTATCATCATTAAATTTAACAAGAACAGATGAAAAATTTCGGTAGGAACTGGAACGGATATATTCAACATTTTCAAGACCGTCCAAGGCATCCTCAATCTCAGCAGTTACAAGCTGTTCTACATCTTCGGCAGAAGCCCCGAACCAGACTGTGTGAATAAAGACTTTTCCAATATCCACATTGGGCATATTTTCCACAGGTATGGTATATAGGCTGAATGCCCCGGCAATGGTCAGTATTACAAATACAACATTGATAAATACGGTTTGTGATATTGAATATTTTACAACAGGTCTCATAATATTATTATTTCAGAGTATTAAGTTTAAATTATTTCAATCGAATTATTTGCCACACTTTATTTTGTAACTATTCATAAACAACTATCGGTAATATGAAAAGATCATATTCATCTTCTATCTTGATACATTCCTGATGGCAGGTATCTAAAACCTGTTTTGCGGAAAGGGTTTCAGGAATGATTATTTTAAGGGTAAAATCTTCATCTTCATAACCCGATACAGCCCTGACTGTAATTCCTGAATAATTATAATGGAGTATATTAATAATCTCTGTAACAGCCTGAGCAAGTTTTTTATCAACAACTAGTGTCTGTGCCATTTGTATTCTCTCCCTTTTCTTCTATAATCAGAATGATATCCTTCACAATGTCAAGAAGTTGTTTGACACTATTCCCTGAAATATTTTCAGCATTATAATCACTTTGAATTCGGTAAGAATAAAGACGTCGAAGTGGAAGCCGCTTATTTTCAAGCAAGCCAGGCCCAGTTTCACGATAATCCGGTGCAAACCAGTATCCTCTTACAAAATGCTTTATAATTGCAAGATGCCTCCAATTACCCTGAAGAGGTTCACCCAAAGCTGACCACATTGCCTGATATGATGCATAATAGGCTCTTGAAACAGCACTGTTAAATCTATCCTGACGATAAAGCTCAAAAGCATCATCTAAATATTTTTTTGCATAATCAAGACGAAATTTTATCATAATAATAGTTTCTTAAATAATTGTTATTTGTTGCCTGTCAACTCAGTTCCAGCAGGAAGATTTTTATTTTCAGCTATTATAAAATGATCGTCAGACTCTCCCAGTATTATAATATTAACTGTTTCTTCTGTGCTCTTAACAATAACTCGTGGATTTTCATACCTGTTAACTACTGCAGATTTGGGAACCCAATACCCTTGGGCATCAATTTCAAGGAGCATGGAAAAACTTAAACCACCGCGTTTTTCACCCTTATAATATATAAGCAGAAGTTCAATGCTTAATTTTCTTGTTTTTTCATCAAATTCAGGATTGACCCAGTTAAGCCTGGTTTTTACCTGTTTGCCCTCTAACCGGGCATCAAGTTCTTCAGGAAGTGCCCTTATGGCATCAAGCTCCTTGCCTGATACAGACAAAGGAATAACCAGATTTTGAAAATCACCGACTTTTGCCAGAGGTGTGTTCGATGAAATAATTTCTCCTGGCTCTACCATTTTTCCAATAATAATCCAGCCTTTGGGAGCATAAACATTATGCCGGTTTTTGCGCTCCTGAAGCTCTTTCAGGGTAATCTTTAACACTTGTTTTTCAGCTTTCAAGGTATTACGTTCCAGCCTGGCCTGGTCAAATTCCTCCTGTGCAGCATCACGTTTTACTCCTGTGGCCCGGTCTCCTTTATGAAGAAGATCAATCCTTTTAAATTCTTTTTTAAGATATGCAATCCTTGATTCGTTTTTTTTATGTGCAGCATTTATCTTTGCCAAAGATTGGCGTGTACTTTCCATCTGAAAATCTATAAATGTCGGATCTATTTTAAAAAAAGGTTTTTCCCCGACAATATCTCCCACATCATAATTTACCTTAATCACCTTTCCTGATACTTCTGAAGATACAGTCGCACTGGCATTACTTCGGGTGTAACCCGTAAGAGTAATCTCTTTTTTTGCAGATTGAACTGTCAACTCATTTTCCCCAAAGGAAAAACAGGGAAAAACGGTTATAAGCATTACTAAAATGGTGACAACCTTCATTTTTTATTACCTCCGCAATAATAACAAAAGCCTGGTTAAAGGCTTCCACTTTTATTTAAATAGTGTTTATGATGTATTGGTGACTGCCAAGCGCTGTGCAATTTCGGAATTATAGTGATGAACACATTTCATCACATTATAGTGTCAGACTGCTTTATTTTACGATATTGATTTCATGAGGCGTATTTTCGTATTTTCGGTTAATATACCTTACATTGGTGTTTTTGCTTACAGTTATGAATGGTACTGTTTTTGATGATATTTGTTGAATTACATGCTGGCCAATTCATGGTTTATCCTCCTTAAGGTCAATGTTTTTAATTTTGCTAACATTACACTCAAAAATTGTCCAGCAAAATTAGCCAGTACATATTAAGCACTGCCCCAATTTTTATGAATTCAAACCTCGGAATTAAAAATGCGATATTTGCGATATTTACTATAATATCACTATGTTTTATGCAGTTCAAAGATGATTAAGACATTCTCAACTTGCAGCATAATAAAATATCACTCGACTATCAAGTTTTTAATACAAGAAGATGGCATGGTATTTGCCTATATCTATTTATTTTTTTTTACTTCAATCCCGCCAAATTACTTGATCTGTACTAACACAATTGTCTATAAAGCGCATTATCTTGTTATCTGCACCTATAATGCTGAAGCAATATTTATGCCACAGATACTCATTAAAAACTTGATAGTCGAGTCATAGGGTGTGTTAATCACGGCAGAACATGATAAGATACCGAAAACATAAAAGGTGCGTTACGGCTATCGCCTAACGCACCCTACAATTTTGTAATTAGGTAATTTGTTTGTTAGGAATTCCGGCCTTAGTCATCATTTGGTCCAGCAAGCACGGGAATAAATTCCCGCGCTACTTTCTGTCGTCCCTACGGGACTTAACTAGCTGATATAAAATATTTAAAGTCCCAGAGGGACGACAGGAAATAGCCCGGCAGTTTACTGCCGGGTCAAACGATGATCGTGGCCGGAATTCCCTTAGCGTTCGGCAAAAAATAATTTGGCATTTATATTCATTTGATGCCTTGAATTGACAGCATTTACGGCATTAAAAAAGGAAGTTATTTTTTACCGAACGCTTATCAACATAATCCCTCTCTCAAGGGCAGGCACGGGGGCACTGCCCCTACATGAGATGTAACGGTTTACGCTGCTTTTGGTTGAAAAAATCCGGCTTTTTCCTGTTCTGCTTCTTCCACACGGTTTTCCCAATCCATAAATGATTTAACATTTTGCAGGGTATGATCCGTTGATCTGGGATTTCCCTTTTCTGCCATATCTCTTATGGCTTCAAATGCCTGGAGATCTGCCGGAAGTTCAATTGGAAGAATGCCGGTTTCAGGGTGTTGATTTCTGGCAAATTCTTTTCTTGCACTTGCTTCTCTTTCGCAGTCTTCGTTGAATTTCTCAAGGCTGAAAAAGTTGAGGCTGCCCATTGCTCCCAGGGCATGGCGCACTATATGGGTTCCATACTGGCGCATCATATTTCTGCTGGCTTCAGATTCTTCCACTGCCTTTTCAAAATCATCTGTCTGGCTGGTGCTTCCACCTGATTGTGCTGAAGGAAATTTTGTTATCCACTGGTTCAGGCGAGCCATTGCCGTGTTGGTCAGAGGTTGTGAAAGAGATGTATATGACAGATCGCCTCCGCTTTCGGTTACTCCGGGAATTCCTCCGTGTACACAGGTGGTCCCCGGATTTATGGTCTGAGCCAGAACCATCATAAACATTTCCTGTGCATGAATCAGGGTCAGCAGGGATTCAGGGCTGTGTGGTGCTGAAAATCCTGCAATGGACAAATCCAGAAGTAAAAGGTTGTTTCCTGCTTCTGCACTGCGGATAAATGAATTCACCATAGTATTCATTGGGCTGAGGGAGGATATCAGGGTTGTACCGTCCAGCCAGTCTCCTCTTCCCCTGAATGACCTTATCTCTTCATCTTTCATATTCTTGGTTGAGATCATTTTTAAACCGGAAAAACCGTGATCCATTATCCGGGCGCATTCAAAATCTGAAGTGCTTTTGTCAGTCTGAACAGGAACACTGAATATATCCACAATATCAGACTGCTCTCCAACTTATATGAGAAAAGAGGAGGAGCGATCATAACAACCAGGATAAATTCGCGATTTGTTCTGCCGCGAGAAATTTTGGCAATAAATGCACCGACAAAAGGTGCCCATGCAACCCACCATGCCCAGTAAAATACAGTCCAGCTTTTGGTCCATCCGGGATTGTCAAAAAGTTCCAGGCTTGTTGATGTTAGCTCCATTATAAAATGAATACCTAATGATAATATCCCGGAGATAAGACAGAATGCACCAACAGCAGCAGTTGAAAAGGGCGGTACCTTTTTTGTAAAAAGTGAATAGCATGACCAGGTGAGAGCAGCCCCTGCTGCAAACAAATATCCGGGCAGGTTTGCCATATCCAGGTTAAGATGTCCACCTGTTACAATAAGCCCTGCTCCAATCAAGCCTGCAAGAGCGCTAATAAGATGATAAGATCGCAGTTTGTATCCGCTCAAGATAACAGGCGATAATACCACTATAAGCAGGGGCCAGAGGTAGTTAATCAGGCTGGCTTCAATGGCCGGAGCATTTTGAAGAGCGAAAAAATAGAGAAAGTTATAACCAAAGATTCCGCAGACACCCATAGCAAGGGTTTTAAGCGGAACTTTCCAGAGCTTAAACCGTATTGCCCCTACAAGACCGCTGATACTCAGGGCTATACCTGCAAGCAGAAACGGAGGCACATTGTTTAAGCTGGCTCCAAGATAGGCCAGAAAACTCCAGAGGCCAATGGTGATTAATGCAAGAATGGTTGCAATAGAAGACATGATAAGAATTCCTTTTTTAGTCAGTGGATCAGTTAACAGTGAGCAGTTAACAATGATCAGTTAACAGTTATTGGCGATTTTTTAAGGTTTGTTGCAGTCTGTTGTTCATTGCCCGCCTATTTAAAGGCGATTTATCGTTTGAATGTTATTAAAGCAGGTTATATGCCAGAAATTATAAGGGAGAAAGAAAATATAGGTTTTTATTGTAACATACTTTAATTATTGGCTAAAAAAATTACAGTCAGTTAATGAATTCTCATTCATTAATGAAGATCAAATAATAATAGAAAATATTTTTTCTATTTTATACTGGTAAAAAGAAAAATATTTTTCTATTATGAAAATATTTTTGACAAATTCCAAAAAAAGGAGACTTGTCTTGAAAAACCGACTTATAAATAATCTGGAATTATCCCAGGTTGATTTTTTATCCATACTTTCCGAGTTTGATGACGGGATTATCATTGCAGATAAATCCGGGATTATAGTGTTTTACAATAAACAGCAGGCAAAAATGGACAGGCTTGATCCTGAAAAAGTCATTGCCCGGAAGGTGACAGATGTATATAACCTGGATGAAGATACAAGCAAGATAATGCAGTGCTTAAAAAGCAGGGAGCCGATTATCGGCCATCTGTTTTTCTATCGAACAACCCAGGGCAGGCTTGTGAACACAATCCACAGTGTTTTCCCGCTGTTCAAAGCTGAAAAGCTTATAGGTGCAATATGTGTTGTCAAAGATTACAATATTCTTGATAAAACCATAGCCTCATCCTCAACATTAATGAACCATGATAAACCTGACCTTGGCAATGGTACAAGATTTACTTTTGCAGATATGGTAAGCGCAAATTCCAAATTTCTTAACTGCATTAAAACCGCCAGACTTGCAGCAAGCTCCCCTTCTCCTGTCATGCTTTTTGGTGAAACAGGAACAGGTAAAGAGATATTTGCCCAGTCCATTCATAATTACAGTTCAAGGAAACAGCGGCGGTTTATGGCAATAAACTGTGCTGCAATTCCTGAAAATCTTCTGGAAGGCATCTTGTTTGGTACTGCAAAAGGTGCATTTACAAGTGCCCTTGACAAACCCGGACTTTTTGAACAGGCTAACGGCGGAACCCTGTTTCTGGATGAAATTGATTCCATGCCCATCAACCTTCAGTCCAAACTGCTCAGGGTATTGCAGGAAAAAAGAGTCCGCAGGGTCGGCTCATTAGATGAAATCAGGATAAATATTAAGATAATCAGCACCATTAACAGGGAACCCCGTCAGGCCATAGCTGACAATATTCTGCGTATTGACCTTTTTTACCGCATTGGAGTTGTCTTTATCCATATCCCCCCTCTTTTTGAACGGCCTGACGATATTGAAGTTCTTACAAGTCATTTTATAAAAAAACTCAATTTTATTCTGGAGAAAAAAGTAGAGGATATTTCAGAAGATGTTAAAAAATTATTCATGGATTATCACTGGCCCGGAAATGTCAGGGAACTGGAGCATATTATAGAAGGTGCAATGAATATGATCGGGGATGAAAAGATCATACATAATAATCATCTTCCCAGCTATTTTTCAAATATAACGGATATTCAAGAAAAACAGAACCTGAAACCTGAAAAAATTCCTGATATTATAACGCCTGATAATATTACACCTGATAATAATACACCCGATAATATTACACCTGATAATAATACACCTGGCATTATACCAAAGGATATTCCAATAAAAGATAGTCCGGCAGAAAAGAAACCTGATTTTACCTTGATTTCCCGGACTGAAGAAATGGCAGAACATGAAAAAATTATCATCGCAGACATGCTCAAAGAATACAGGGGTAATGTATCACGATCTGCTCAAAAACTGGGAATATCCAGGCAGCTGCTCCATTATAAAATGAAAAAATATGGATTGAACAGGAAGGATTATTTGTAATAATAGCGTTTTTAAAAAAAGGAATGCTGATGAAAATTACATATGATTATCACAAATCACACAATATAGAGAAAAAAATAAAAAGATAATTGGAATATGTTTTTTAGATACATTAGATATTTTTAAAAACAGAAGTCATAAGATTCATGAATTAAAAGATTTTTTACATGATCGTAATGCAAAGTTAGTAACTATTCTTGGTCGAGGTGGAATTGGTAAAACTGCTATGCTTTCTAAAGTTTGCCAAGAAATGTCAAACTAAAACATAAAGGCAAGCATATCATTGTATACTTTGATCCAGAATGGATTGATATATGGCCTGCCTGATTTTTCTAACCCACCTGCGATAAATCAGTGAAAAAAGG
>JAUCGD010000674.1 GCA_030377945.1 Desulfobacterales bacterium HSG17
TCCGGCCTTGTAAAAACCATTGATGAAATTGCTTTTCAGACAAATCTTCTGGCTTTGAATGCAGCAGTTGAAGCAGCCAGGGCAGGCGACGCAGGAAGCGGTTTTTCAGTTGTTGCCAATGAAGTTAAAAACCTGGCAATGAGAGCTGCTGAAGCAGCCCAAAATACATCTGCTCTGATTGAAGGCTCATTGGAAAAGATAAATTCTCACGGAGAAATATTAATAAAAACCCGTGAAGATTTCGCAGGAACTTCCGATTATATTAATAAGGTGGAAAAACTGATATCTGGAATTGTCAAAACATCCAAAGAGCAGTCCGTGAGAATAGAACAATTAAACAATGCTGTCAGAGAAACCGGAAAAATAACTCAAAGCAATGCTGCCGGTTCAGAGGAAACAGCCTCTGCTTCAGAAGAAATGAAAATACAGGTTGGCAAAATAAAAACCTTTGTAAATAAACTGGCAATTCTCATAGGAATAAAGTATAAACTTTAAAAAAATTGGAATCTTCAAACAGCATCACAAATTTTTTAAACACTCCACTGTCTATTGGAAATAAAACAATAAAAAACCGCCTTGTCCTTGCTCCTTTATCCAAGCTTGGCAATGTGGCATTTCGAGAGTTACTGGCAGATTTTGGAGGATACGGCCTGCTCTTTTCGGAAATGTCCAGTGCCAGGGCAGTTCCCCAGGGTAAAAGCCAGGTAAAGGCCGGGTTTATGTGGAGAGATGAAGAACTGCCCCGTCTGGTATGCCAGCTTTACGGAGATAGTCCTGAAGTTATGGCAAAAGCTGCCCAAAGGGTTGAAGCTGAAGGCTTTTTCGGGGTGGATCTTAATTTCGGGTGTTCAGTTAAGTCCATATGTAAGAACAATTGCGGAGCTGCACTTCTTAAAAACCCTGTTCTGGCAGGAAAGATTGTTGCATCCATACGAAAAGCCGTATCCATACCGCTTTTTGTTAAATTCAGAACAGGGTGGGAAGATAACCCGCAGATTGCAGCAGACATGGCAAAGCTGTTTGAAGATTCAGGAGCAGATGCACTTACCTTTCATCCCCGTGTTGCCCCTGACAGGAGAACCCGGCCTCCGAAATGAGAATATATAGGCATTGTTCAAAATTCGGTTAATATACCTGTTTTTGGAAACGGTAATGTATTTGATATTCAAGACTGCGAAAAAATGCTGAAAATTTCAGAATGCGATGGAATTGCCATAGGAAGGCTTGCTGTGGCAAAGCCCTGGATATTTGCACAGTGGACAGATAATTTTATTTGTAAACCTGATATATTTGAAAAAAGCGCCCTGGCACTTGTTGACCTTCTTGTAAAGCATTTTGGCGAATTTGTTGCCATGAGGCGATTTTATAAATTTTCCTCATACTATGCTTCAAACTTTAAATTCGGGCATACCTTTTATTCCCTGGTTCACAAAGCCAAAACAATTGACATGCTCAAACAAAATATCAGAATATTTTTTAAGGATACTCCTGAAATCGTATCAAGACCAAATATTTCAATGCTGAGGTAATAAACAGCAAGTATTATAATCTTGCATAAAGTTTGTATTATTAACCCTACAACGACACTTATGATTTTTTAGCCCCAGAGGGGCGGATTAATACAGCCCAGGCCAGCGGCCTGGGACTGAAAACATTCAAAATTTTAAGCCCTGAAAGGGCGGATTATGAATAATAATATTTGTCACAGTATAATACGCTCTTTCAGAGCTTACTTTATGGGTTGTTCATATCCCAGGCCTTTGGCCTGGGCTTTACTAATACGCCCC
>JAUCGD010000675.1 GCA_030377945.1 Desulfobacterales bacterium HSG17
TTTTTGCCTGAATTTCCAGCATTAGATTTTTTAGATCATTTTTTAGGGATTTAATATTTTGTTTATATATTGTATTCAAAAGGGCAGAGGACTTTTTCATACTGTTTTCTGAAACAGATTCGCTGTTTGCCAGAAGTTCTTCATTTTCTTCAATTCGACTTCTTATTTTCGCCTGTCTTTCCAAAAGTTCCTGATCAATTTTGTTATTAAGTCTGAGCTGCTGATTTCCTAATATGTCAATAAAATTTCTGGCACGGGAGCGTTCAGCAACTTCAAAGGATTCGGCAATCTGGCCCATATCTGCCAGATGCGATGCCAGGGTTTCATAAACCTCAAGCTTGTTTGTAATAAAACTGTCCCTTAACTGCTCAATCTTGATTTCTGCCCGCATATTTTCTATTACGTCCATTGCCTGATATAAAAGTTTTATAGCTTTGTTTTTATCCTGGTCCAGGTTTGCAAGTTCAAATAATGCGCGCCACCAGGTCTCACGTATGAACATGGATTTTGATAGTTCAAGTGCCCTGTTTAATGCTGTTTCTGCATCTGCTTTATTGCCCAGTGCTGCATTTGCCTGTCCAAGACCCAGCAGGGATTTTGCCTCGTTAATGCGGTTTCCTATGTCATGGGCTTCCTGTGCTGCGCGTTGAAAAAGGGGAAGAGCTTCTGCGGCCCTGTTTGTGCGAAGCATGGTAATGGCCTTGTTACGAAGATCATAGGCTATGGCCCATCTGGATTTGATTTTTTTATCTATTGCAAGGGCTGAGTCAAATTTTTCCATGGCTTTTTCATACTGCCCCATTTCCCGGTAAACAAGTCCGATATTATTAAAGCAGGTTGCCAGCTCATCTTTGCGTTTATTAAGTTTTTGAGCTTTTCCCAGTGCCTTGTTAAGTTCAAACAAAGCTTTTTCCTGATCTCCAAGGGTCCACCATATAAGGCCGGATGTATTAAGGGTGATAATTTCAAGAAGGGACAGTTCGTGTTTTTTGGAAATTTCATATGCTTTTTGCTGAAGCTCAAAAGCCTCCTGGTACCTGGCCTGATACCAGGCATTATTTGCCTGTTCAATTGTTATTTTTGCCCATAGTTCATGAAATAAGTCTGAGTGCGAAATTTTTAATGGTTTAATGGTTTCCAAGGCTTTGCCATAGTCTTTATCCGCTTCTATAAAATTTCCTAAAAGCCGGTAACATCTTCCGATATTTAATAATGATTGAGCTATATTTGAGATGTCTTCCATATCCAGGAATATTTCCAGGGCTTTTTGATAATTCTGCAAAGCCAGGGCATACCTGCTGAGACGCATATCGTAAATCCTGCCCATATGTGCATATTGTTTAGCCAGCAGACCGTCTTTCATTAAAGTGTCGCTTAAAGATGCTGCGGAGCTAAAGCGAGCCATTGCCTGTTCGTATTCTATGGCATTTTCCAGAACAATGCCTGATTCTTCCAGTGCAGTAATGAGCCTGGGGCCAAGTTCCAGGGCTGTCATAATTTCAACGGCTTCCTCAATCAAAGGCATTGCTTTTTGATAACTCTCCATACGGGCATGAATTAAACCAAGCCTTAGTATGGCTTCGGCATGAGCTTCGGAATCAGGTTTTTGGGCTGCAATCAGATCCAGACTCTTTTTTGCATATTCAAGTGATTTCTTATAATCTCCGGCTTTATATGCAGCTTCGCGGCAGTATTCATAAAGCTTGGTAAGGTACTGGTGAAACTCTTTTACTTCAGATGCAATCAAGACAGCATTTTCAAACATTGTCAAAGCATAAACTGCGTC
>JAUCGD010000676.1 GCA_030377945.1 Desulfobacterales bacterium HSG17
ATGTATATAAAATGGATAATGATTTTGTTATTATGTTAAATGATGACGGAATGCCCAGGCTCCGGCTTAATGCTTTTTATCAGAATGCCATGAACTGCAAAGAAGAAATTGCAGGTAAAGCCCGTGACTATATGCAGGAAAAAATTCGTTCCGCATCATGGCTTATTAAAAGTATTCACCAGCGTCAGAAAACAATTTACAAAGTAATGGAGAGTATTCTTAAATTTCAGGGAGATTTTTTTGAAAAAGGGGTAGCACATCTTAAGCCTATGATATTAAAGGATGTTGCAGATGATATTGAGATGCACGAATCTACCATAAGCAGGGTTACGACCAATAAATATGTTTATACAGAGCAGGGAATTTTTGAATTAAAGTATTTTTTTAACAGCTCTATTAATAGTGTTGAAGGAGATGCATTTTCTTCAGCCAGTGTTCAGCAAAGAATAAAACAGATTATTGAAAGTGAAGATCCTAAAAAAACCTTTAGTGATGAAAAAATTTCAAAAATATTAAAAGAATCTAATATTGACATTGCCAGGCGAACCGTGGCCAAGTATCGAGAACTGATGAAGATACTTCCATCTAATAAACGAAAACAATTCTAGGGAGGCCCATTATGCAGACATCTGTTACTTTTAAAAATCTTGATCCCTCAGAAAACCTGAAGTCCTATGTAAAAGAAAGACTGGACAAATTTGACCGTTTTCTTGACAACCCGGCAGAGGCCAATGTGGTACTGTCTGTTGAAAAATTCCGTCATATTGCGGAATTCAACATTACAGGCGACCGTTTGAAAATTAATGGCAAAGAAGAAACCAATGATATGTACCTTGCCATTGATATGGTTCTTGATAAACTGGAAAAACAGATTAAGAAAAGCAAAGAAAAAATCAGGGAACGGAGAAGTGACCGCAAAAGCGGTAAAGCTGCGGCAATGGATATGGAAGCCGGATTTATTCCTGATGATGATAATGAAGGAGAAATAATTGTAAAAACCATTGATTATAAACCTATGGATGCTGAAGAAGCAGTTATGCAGCTTGATTTGTCAGATGATAATTTTATAGTATTTACCAATTCCAGAACTGACCGGATTAATGTGGTATATCGTCGAAATGATGGTCATTACGGGTTGATTCAACCTGCCAGGTAATAGAAATTAGCTTTTCCGGTTCCTGTAAATCAGGTAAATAATGAAAACAGGAATCGGAATACATTAACGAAGTTTTCTTTTTAGAATTTAGTTTTTTTACTTTGGACAATCTATAATTATGAAAATGCTTGATGTTTTACAGGAAGATGCGATTTTATCGGATTTACAGTCTCAGGATAAAAAAGGTGTTATTGAAGAACTGGTAATGCCTCTGGTACAAACCGCAGGTGTTAAGTATGAAGAACTTGTCAAAATTCTTATGGAAAGAGAAAGGCTTGGCAGTACAGGTATAGGAGGCGGTATCGGTATTCCCCACGGGAAATTGAAAGGTCTGAAATCTTTAATGCTGAATTTTGGCAGAAGCAGAAAAGGAGTTGATTTTGAATCTATTGACGGAAAACCCACTCATATATTTTTCCTGCTGATTACTCCTGAAAATTCAATAGATCTTCATTTGAAGCTGCTTGCTCATATTTCCAGAATTTTGAAAAACGATCTTTTTAAAGAACGATTGCTAAATGCTGAAACCCGTGAAGAAATCCTGAATATCATAAAGCAGGAGGATGAGGCATCATAATCGTGTTAGTAAATTATTAAAATGGAAACATAATACATAGCCCTTTCTTTT
>JAUCGD010000677.1 GCA_030377945.1 Desulfobacterales bacterium HSG17
CTTATTCTCAAAGGCTTTGGGATTTTTTTCGCGAACTTTTTTTATTAAGTTTTCAAGCTTTGTTTGATATTGATGAAGATTTTGGAACATATTTTGATGCTTTATGTGATGCTGTCTGTGGTTTTATGCCAATTAAGGGGTGCGAAACTTGAGTAATTATAAAGATGATGCAGAGAAGATGTATGATTGGCTGATCCGCCCGGCACAGGCGGAATTTATCTCACGGAACATTGAAACTCTTATAATTATCCCGGATGGCGCACTCAGCCTCATACCTTTTGCAGCCCTGCACAGCGGCAAACAATTCCTGATTGAAGAATATGCACTGGGAACCGTGCCTTCCTTAAACCTCACAAATGCCAGTCAGACCGACACTGAAGACAGGCAGATACTTCTCAACGGCCTTTCCAAAGCAAGAGAAGGGTTTCTGCCCCTGGAAAATGTAAAAAACGAACTTGAATCAATCGGAACCATAGCAGAAAGCAGGATTCTGCTGGATCAGGATTTCACAGAAGCAAATCTTGAAACGGAAATTCAAAACCGGGATTATGATATTGTCCACCTGGCAACACATGCAGTATTCGGCGACAATCCCGAAGATACCTTCCTCCTGACCTATGATTACAAACTTACTCTGGACGGTCTTGACCGGCTGGTAGGCATGAAAAAGTACCAAGAAAAGCAGCTTGACCTGCTCACATTAAGCGCATGTGAAACAGCAGTGGGTGATGAACGAGCAGCTTTCGGCCTTGCAGGTGTGGCAATAAGAGCAGGAGCAAAAAGCGCCCTGGCAAGCCTGTGGAAAGTGGATGACAATGCAACATCAAAGATTATCGAAGAATTCTACCGACAGTTCATAACATCAGGCATGTCAAAAGCAAAGGCATTGCAGAACGCTCAAATAAAACTTATAAATGACAATCAGTTTGAGCAGCCGGTTTACTGGGCACCGTTTCTGCTAATCGGAAACTGGATGTAGGGTGGGCACGGTTTTTTGTGCCCACCAATTACGGGAAGGTGGGCAGTGCGTCCGCTTCTGCCCACCCTACCAAAAAAGAAAGGCATTCAAATGAAAACATGGCTAAAAGAAAAAATTGGAAATCCCGAGCTTTTTACCGGCAGAAAAAATGAACTTGCCTATTTCCTTAACTGGATTGACAGGATAAAATCGGAAATTTCCCAGAGTACAGCAATCTTGTCACGGAGAAAAACCGGCAAAAGCGCCCTGCTGCAAAGATTATACAATGTAATCTTTGAAAAAAATGACGGTATCATTCCATTTTACTTTGAAATCAGGGAATCAGACAAATGGCTGGGAGATTTTGCTGAAAACTTTTTCCTGTCATTCATATATCAGTATATTGCTTTTAAAACCCGGAAAATGGAATATATGTCGCTTTTAATACCCAAAAATCTTGAACTGGCATATGAGATATCAGGAAAAGAAGGGCTGGATTTTCTTCAAGCTCCTATCCGGGGGATGCAGGTAAGAGCTGACAAGGAACAGGCTGACTTTATGTGGGATATTGCCAGGGAACTGCCGCGGGGGATTGCCGAACACACGGATGAAAAAGTAGTACAGATGATTGACGAATTCCAGTTTATCAACCGCTTTATTTTCAGGGACAAATCATGCAAAGACCGCATTGACAATCTTGCCGGAAGCTATCTGCACACCTGCGAATACAAAAATGCTCCAATGTTAGTTGCCGGAAGCTGGGTAGGATGGCTGAAGCGGGATCTGATGAGAATGCTACCGGGCAGATTTTTGTTTCACTA
>JAUCGD010000678.1 GCA_030377945.1 Desulfobacterales bacterium HSG17
TTTTTTAATGCCAGTCAGAAAAAGTGGAGGAAAAATGGAAAAAATAATTAAAACATTATTGTTGATTATGCTGTTTATTTTGACATTTATTCTTGAATCCCCTGCAATGCCAATACCTGATACAGGTCAGACAAAATGTTATAATGACACCAGCGGAGAAATCCTTTGCCCCCAGGCTGGTGAAGAATTCTTTGGCCAGGATGCAAACTACAACATCAATCCCCCATCCTACACCAAACTGGATGCCAATGCTAATGATCTTTTTGATACTGCTGATAAATGGTTTATGGTTCGTGATAATGTTACCGGTCTAATTTGGGAGGTGAAAACTGATGATGAAACTATTTATGACAAATCCGAGACATATCTTTTAGAAAATATCCAGGATTTATTCATAAATCAATTAAACAATTCAATTTTCGGAAATAATAACAACTGGCGTTTGCCCGAAGTTAAGGAACTGGCAAGTATTGTAAACAGGGATATAATAAATCCGTCAATAAATATAGCATATTTCCCAAATACCGAATCAGGATATTACTGGGCATCTGAACAATTTCAAAATTTTGCAGGTGATGGCTGGGATATTAGTTTTGAAAATGGTGTTATTGGCTACAATGCATTTACCAGTGAAAACCATGTCCGGGCTGTAAGCGGAAATAAGGATAGTGTAACAGATCATCAATTTATTAATCCTGACGGAACTGTTACTGATATTAAAACAGGATTGATGTGGCAGCAGATGGGAACCACAGCCCCCATGAACTGGAAGGATGCCCTGGCACAATGTGAAAACATGAATCTTGCCGGATACACTGACTGGAGACTGCCCAGTATAAATGAACTTTTGTCAATTTCGGATTTTAATCTCTGGAATCCTGCCTTAAACAAATCTGTTTTTCCAGATACACAACCCGGCTTTTACTGGTCCTCAACTTCCTATGCTGGAAACAATTCATTACAAGCCTGGTGCTGGGAGTCATGGGGAGGCGGTTCAAATTATCAAGATCCCGGCAAGGATGATCTAAAAAAAGCAGACAGCAGCCTGTTTGTTCGTGCAGTAAGAGGAGGCCAGAATCAATTGGCTGACAACCTGATAATTTCAAATCCTGCACAGGCATCAGCCTGGTCAATTGGAAGCAAAATTCCCATCACATGGAAAACCCGGAATATAGCAGGAAATGTTAAAATATCATTATCTCGTAAGGGCGGAAAAACCGGAACATTTGAAACAATTGTTGATGCAGTATCCAACAGCGGTAATTTTGAATGGATTGTAACAGGGCCTCCATCTGTTAACTGTGTTCTGAAAATTGAGCCTGTTTCCCAACCGGACAGAGGAACAACACAGGGGCTTTTTATGATTGGCGATATCCGGGTCAGCCTGAGCGTAACAGTATATGAACCTGATGGAACAGACACATTTACAATTACCCTGGGCAGCATTCCTTCTGCTGATGTTACCATTAATTTGTTCAGCACAAATCTTGGTGAATGCAGTGTTTCTCCATCATCAGTTACCCTGACGCCTGCTAACTGGGATTCAGGGGTTGAGGTTTTGGTAAAAGCCGAAAAAGATGATATTATTGACGGAACACAGATAACATCCATCCTTACTTCACAGGCAGCAAGCCAGGATGCAAGATATAACCGCATGAACATAGCAAACGTATATGTACAGACCTCGGAAAGCATAGCGTGAATAAAGATACAAAAAGCCTTATCGTATCGGCCTTTATACCATTACTCAATGATTTATTGGACAAATACAAGCAAAA
>JAUCGD010000081.1 GCA_030377945.1 Desulfobacterales bacterium HSG17
ATTTATGTTATGCTGGTTATGCCGGTTATGCCGGTTTCGGCAATTTATGAGACTGGTTTTTTGGATTTATAATTTAAGTCTTTAATATAATTTAAAATAATTAAAAGGAGTAGATTTTTTAATGTTAATGAAAGCAGAACATGATTACAAGGTAAAAGATATTGAACTTGCTGATTTTGGCAGGAAAGAAATAGATATTGCAGAAAATGAGATGCCCGGACTGATAGCTGCACGGGAAAAATACGGAAAAGATAAACCCCTGAAAGGGGCAAAGATTATGGGCAGTCTGCACATGACCATTCAGACAGCCGTTTTAATAGAAACCCTGGAAGAACTTGGTGCAGATGTACGCTGGGCATCATGTAATATTTTCTCTACTCAGGACCATGCTGCTGCTGCAATTGCAGAAAAAGGATTTCCGGTATTTGCATGGAAAGGGGAAAGCCTGGAAGAATACTGGTGGTGTACCAAAAAGGCCATGACCTGGCCTGACGGCAGCGGCCCAACCCTGATTGTGGATGACGGCGGCGATGCCACCCTGCTCATCCATCGTGGGTATCAGGCGGAAAATGATGCTTCAATTCTTGATGAGCCTACGGATAATAAAGAATTGCAGATCATAAACGAATTGCTTAAAGAAACCCTGAAACAAACCCCTGATTTCTGGCATAAAATAGTGGCAGACTGGAAAGGCGTTTCTGAGGAAACCACCACAGGTGTCCATCGTCTGTACCAGATGAAAGAGCGCAATGAACTGCTGGTTCCTGCCATCAATGTTAATGATTCGGTTACCAAATCCAAATTTGATAATATTTACGGATGCAGGGAATCCCTGGTGGACGGTATAAAACGCGCAACAGATGTTATGATTGCCGGAAAAACCGCACTGGTCTGCGGATACGGTGATGTGGGCAAGGGATGCGCTGAAGCTCTTACCGGGCTTAAAGCACAGGTACTTGTATCTGAAATAGACCCAATCTGTGCATTGCAGGCACTTATGGCAGGATATAAGGTGCTGACTGTTGAGGATGCTCTGCCCCAGGCAGATATTTATGTAACAACTACTGGAAACTGCGATGTTATTACTGCTGAGCATATTTCCAAAATGAAAGATCAGGCCATTGTCTGCAATATTGGTCATTTTGATAATGAAATCCAGGTGGAAGGTCTTAATGAATGGCCTGGTGTAGAAAAAATGAATATCAAACCCCAGGTTGACAAATACACCTTTGATAAAGGCAACACTATTTATCTTCTTGCAGAAGGCCGCCTGGTAAACCTGGGATGTGCCACCGGTCATCCAAGTTTTGTAATGTCCAATTCATTTACAAACCAGACCCTGGCCCAGATAGAGTTGTGGAATAAAGACCTTGAAATCGGTGTATATACCCTGCCCAAAGCTTTGGATGAAGAAGTGGCACGCCTGCATGTGGAAAAGCTGGGTGGAAGACTGACTGTTCTGAGTGAAGAACAGGCAGAATACATTAATGTGCCGGTTGAAGGGCCTTATAAACCGGAGTTTTATCGTTATTAAATAATTGAGCGTAACCTCAATTACAAAAAATAATTTACAGGGCAGAAAGCAAATACTGTCCGCATTATCAGCAGCCGGTGGGAGATTGTCTCCCACACTGCTGATATATCGTTAACTCAAACAAAAGGAGTATATTATGCTGAAAACGGATCTGCCTTTTAAGGTCAGTGTTCCGAAAGACAAATGTTCCCAGCAGGGAGAAGAAATCTTTATTGTGAATTACAAAGGCGAAGAAAGGCATATTCGCGCCCATGATTATCATGAAATCTATGCGATTCCAGATCTATATGAGTATCTGTTTTACGATAACTACAAATGCTGTTCACCTGATGTAGTGTGTTCTCTTTTAGACAAAACCGTTAGCAAAAGCGGGGCAAAAACATCCGGTCTTACAGTTCTGGATGTGGGTGCAGGAAACGGAATGGTAGGAGAAAAACTCAATGATATTGGTGTCAATTCCGTTTTAGGTATTGATATAATAGAAGAAGCAGCAGAGGCTGCTGAAAGAGACCGCCCTGGAATCTATGAAGACTACTATATTGAAGACCTTACACAGCTCCCCAAATCCATTCATCAGGAAATAGAAAACCATAATCCCAACTGCATGACCATTGTTGCTGCCCTGGGATTTGACGACATCCCCCCTCTTGCATTTGCCAATGCCTTTAACATGATTTCCAATCCGGGCTGGATAGCTTTTAATATCAAAGATGAATTCTGCTGTACTGAAGATTGCAGTGGTTTTTCAAAGCTGATTGAAAATATGACCGAATCCAATATTCTTGATGTAAAAGTCAAAGAACGCTATCAGCACCGTTTATGTCAGGACGGAACCCCGCTTAATTATTTTGCCATTGTTGGCCAGAAAAAAGAAGATCTGACAGAAGATATGCTCAGTTCCTTCTCCTGATCGCTTTTTTATTAACTAATCGAATTATTATTCAATTCTCCTTTTCAAAAGGGAAGCAGGTCGGATGTTTAAATTCCGCATCTATTCTTTTCTTACAATAGGTTTTCTTTTTAAGGAGAATTGTATTTATACACTTTAATTTTAAGGACTTAAACTAATCATGAGTAAAGAAAAATATTTTTTCACATCTGAATCTGTTACTGAAGGCCACCCTGATAAGGTTGCTGATGCTATTTCCGACTCAATTTTAGATTCCATTATCGCACAGGATAAAAATGCACGGGTAGCCTGCGAGACACTTGTTACAACCGGAACATGTTTTGTGGCAGGTGAAATATCAACAAACTGCTATGTAGATATTCCCCAGGTTGTCCGGGAAACTGTGCGGGGAATCGGTTACAACTCTTCCCAGATGGGATTTGACTGGCAGACATGCGCTGTAATGACCAGCATTGACCAGCAGTCTCCTGATATTGCCCAGGGAGTTAACCAGGGAGAAGGTCTTTTTAAAGATCAGGGAGCCGGAGATCAGGGCCTTATGTTTGGGTTTGCATGTAATGATACCCCGGAACTAATGCCTATGCCCATTAGTTATGCCCATAAACTGACAAAACGTCTGGCAACTGTACGGAAAAACGGTGCATTGAATTTCCTGAGACCTGACGGAAAATCCCAGGTAACAATCGAATATGAAGGCGATAAAGCCAAACGTGTGGATACTGTTGTGATCTCAACCCAGCATTCTCCTGATGTAACCTATGATGATCTTAAAGAAGCAGTAATAGAAAATGTTATCCGCAAAGTAATTCCCGCCGATATGATTGACGGGGATACCCGTTATTTTATTAATCCTACCGGACGTTTTGTAACAGGCGGTCCTATGGGAGACTGCGGACTTACAGGCAGAAAAATTATTGTGGATACCTACGGAGGTCAGGGAAGTCATGGAGGCGGATGTTTTTCCGGTAAAGATCCTTCCAAGGTTGACCGAAGCGCTTCTTATATGGGCCGCTATATTGCCAAAAATATTGTGGCAGCAGAACTGGCAAGCAAATGTGAAGTGCAGATTGCCTATGCAATCGGTGTGGCCGAACCTGTATCTGTTCTGGTAAATACAATGGGAACCGGAAAAGCTTCCAATGATGCTGTTCGAAATGCTGTGATAAAAACATTTGATCTTCGTCCTGCTGCTATTATTGAACAGCTTGACCTGCTTCGTCCAATTTATGCCAAAACTTCTGCTTACGGTCATTTTGGCAGGGAAGATAATGATTTCACCTGGGAAAAAACACCCATGATTGAAGCTTTGAGAAAAAACGCAGGACTGTAAACCAAAAGCTAAAAGGGAGCCAAAAGGGATATATATAGATATGAAACAAATTCCACCAACAACCTTTAAACCCCGCTTAAAGGTATTGAATAAAGAACAGGCATGGGCTATTCACACTGCTGCACTTGAAATACTTGAAAAAAACAGCTTTACGGTTGAACACAAAGAAGCCTTATCTCTGCTGGCTGATGCAGGATGCAGTGTTGAAAAAAATAATAAGGTAAGAATGCCTGCATATGTTGCAGAAAAGGCATTAAAAACCGCTCCCCGCCAGATTCTTCTCTACGATCAGCAGGGAAACCGGGCCATGAATCTGGCAGATGAAAATTTTTACTATGGAACCGGTTCAGATACCATTTTTACACTTGATGTGGAAACCGGTGAACGCCGCCGTGCCCTGCTCAAAGATGTGAAAAATTTTGCCCGCACCATTGATGCCCTGGAAAACATGGATTTTTCAATGTCCATGTCCAACCCTGAAGATGCACCTATTGAAAATATTTATGTGCATGTTTTTGCTGAAATGATAAAAAACAGTAATAAACCCATATGTTTTATTGCAGACAGCGGCAGGGATATTAAAAAAATACATCAAATGGCCTGTGCAGTTGCAGGCGGGGAAGATGCTTTGGCTCAAAAGCCTTTTCTCCTCAATTATTCCGAGGCTATCAGCCCGCTTCGCTTTCCTGAAAATGTAATGGAAAAACTGATTTTCTGCGCACAAAAGAAAATCCCCATCTGTCTGCCTTCAGGATGCAATGCAGGCGGAGGCGGACCAGTTACCCTGGCCGGGGCAATGGCCCTGGGTATTGCGGAAAACCTTGTGGGTCTTGTCATTCACCAGCTGGCAAATCCGGGCGCCCCCTTTCTTTTTGCACCCAATGTCAGCATCCTTGATATGCGTACTAGTGTTATTTCCTACGGATGTCCTGAATGGAGTCTTACCCAGGCAGCTCTTGCTGATATGCGTGATGAAATATACGGACTTCCCATTTGGGCTTATGCCGGGGCATCAGATGCCAAGGTAGTTGATGCACAGGCCGGAGCTGAGGCCATGTTTTCAATCCTCACTGCAATGCAGTCCAGGTGCAATTTTATTCATGATGTGGGTTATCTGGAACATGGCAATACATCTTCCCTGGAAATGCTGGTACTGGCTGACGAACTTGTGGCTATGGCACGTCATTTTTCCGAAGGAATCCCGGTAAATCCTGAAACACTGGCCCTGGAAGCCATAGAACGGGTGGCCAGCGGTGGTACAGGTTCAATGTTCCTTTCTGATCCCCATACCTTTAAAAATTTTAAAGAAGCTCATTTCATGCCCAAACTCATTGACCGTTTTCGGTATGAAGGATGGGAAAAAAGCGGAAAAAATGACATGCAGGAACGCTGCAATAAAGAAGTGCAAAGAATTCTGGCCGAACATCAGGTCATTCCCAAAACAGATGAGGTACTTAAAGAGATTGATCTGGTACTGGCAGATCATGCTAACTGAGAATTTTGTTCATAAAGTAAGGAGTAAAAAATATGTCAGATTATCAGCCAATTATTAACGCACTTATCGGATGCGACATGGCAAAAACAACCGAACTGGTGCAGCAGTCTCTGGATCAGGGTTCAGATGCAAAAGACATCCTCAACCAGGGACTGATTCCAGGAATGGATATTGTGGGTGAAAAAATGGAATCCGGGGACATGTTTATCCCTGAAGTTCTCATGGCAGCCCAGATTATGAGTTCTGCAACAGAAATCCTTAAACCCACCCTTGCAAAAGAAGATTCAGCTGCAAAAGGAACCGTAATCATCGGAACTGTCAAAGGTGATCTCCATGACATTGGAAAAAACCTTGTGGGAATGATGATGGAAAGCGGCGGAATGGAAGTGCATAATCTGGGAGTGGATGTTGAACCGAAAAAATTTATTGCTGAAGTTCAAGAAAAAAATGCAGGAATTCTCTGCCTTTCCGCTTTGCTGACAACAACTATGCCAATGATGAAACAAACCATTGATATTTTAAAGGAAGAGGGTTTAAGAGATAAGGTCAAGGTCATGATAGGCGGCGCACCTGTAACCCAGGCTTATGCAGATGAAATCGGCGCAGATGCTTATGCGTCAGATGCAGGTTCAGCAGCGCGTGTTGCAAAATCATTGATATAAAAATCCCCCAAAACACAGTTACACCAAATCATAATTTCGTACACAGTCGTAGAGACAAGGCATGCCTTGTCTCTACACAAATCATACACAGCATCAACAATGAATTTTATGTCTGATCTTCTATCCACCGCTTAAACATATTCTCACCAGCTGGCCGCAGATCGAATTCCGCACCTGCATCCATAATCGCATGAACCATGTCATGACCGTATCCCCTGGAACAGGTAAAAATAATACCCGAGTTGGCATCAGATTTTTTCAAGGTGACAATCTGGCAGGGAACATGGGAAAAAGGGCCCTGGAGAAGAAACAAAGATTCTTTTTCAGGGTCCTGAAAGTCAAGGGCGCTCAGTTTTTCTGTAATGAAAAAAACATCTTTGCCAAACAGGGCAAGGCACATTGTGCTTTCCGTGGTATCTGTATATGCCGAAGCTTCAGGTATTTCAGGAGCATCTCCTGAAATATGCCATACAGACGCCTGGGTGCGGTTCATACGGTTTATCAGGACTCCGTTTTCAAGTTTTGATTTTCCTGGAGTATCAGGTATGGAAATATCGCATGGTTTTTGTTCTGCAATATCGCTTGCCTGAACATCCCACTTAGTCACATGACTCAGATCAGTTATCCAGGGTCCGTCCCCTTCATCATCATATTCAAGAGCTATGACCCAATTATCCCGTACCTGGGTTTTGATCGGTTGTTTGTTAAATGCAACAGGCGAAAGCCTTTTAATATCAGTCATTATCATTACCTCACATCTTCATCCGTTTACCATCAGGGTCATAAAAGGGCATGGGGACAATCTTTGCATCCATGAGCTGCCCGTTACATTCATCTTCATAGATTTTAAGGCTTGTACCCGGTTTTGTCATATGAGACTGAACCAGGGCCATGCCCACTGCTTGTTTTGTTGAAAAGCTTTTTCTGGCTGTACACACATAACCCAGTATTTTATCATCAACAAGCCTATCTTCTACAAGCCTATCTTCTACAATCAGAGCCCCGTCTCTTGGGGCACGGGTTGAATCATCCATTTTAAAACCCACAAGCTTTAAGCGTCCAGGATCATTTTCAGCCTGTTTCAAGGCAACCGCGCCTATTGTTTTGGCTTCTGACTTGCTGCGATCCCACAGAAAACCCAGGCCCAGATCCAGCAGATTTGTCCGCTGTTCAGATTCCTGGCCAAGTATGATATGGCATTTTTCCATGCGCAAAACATTCTGGGCTTCCACACCAAAGCTGCTGATTTCAAATTCATTGCCAGCTTGTTCAAGAAGGTCCCAGACATATTGCATATATGATGAGGGTACATGAAGCTCGTATGACAGTTCGCCCACAAATCCCAGACGCATGGCCTTTACCGAAATAATATCCTTTATTGTAAATTCCCTGTAACCGGAAAACGGAAATACCTCATTTGAAATTTCTGTATCAATTATTTTTTCCAGTACTTTCCGAGAATTAGGACCGGAAATATTGATAACACCCATTGAATCTGTGAGATTTACCATGTTGTAATCCCAGCCCTCAAAACGGGTATGATATCTAAACCATTCCACTGTCTGTCCGGCACGGCCTGTGGATGTTGTAAAATAATAGTCGTTTTCACCCAGTTTGACCACAACACCGTCATCAATCACGCATCCGTCTTCATTGCACATGGCTGAATACTTGATTCTGCCTTGTTTGACCTTTGACATATCAGAGACATAGATCCTCTGCAAAGCCTTTAATGCGTCAGGCCCGTGAATGCGGAATTTGCCCAGGGTTGATGCATCAAGAAGTCCCACATTATTGCGGACATTTTCAATTTCTTTGCGGCATTCAAAATCATGGGAAAAATATCTGGCACGTTTCCAAACACCTATACGTCTGAAAATACCGCCTGATTTTTTCTGGATTTTATGCACTGGTGTTCTTTTGGCCATATCATGATTTGCACCTGCATAGGTGGCTATAAATGTAGGAACCAGGGGAGGACGCACGGTTGTGGGTTTTGGAGGTACGGACTGAGCCTGGTATTTTGATACAAAAAGGGGCAGGTTATGTCCTGGAACACCGCCCTGACCAGGCCCTGTTCCTGCGGAAGTAAATCGTTTGATAAGTTCGGGAACGTCAAAACCCATATCAATAGCCTGTTTTATGTTTTTGACGGTTGTATCTTCATCAAAGCAGATAAAGGTTTTCCTGCCTTTTACCGGGGCTGTCACCATTTTGGTTCCTCTTTCAGGCCCTGGAAGAGCGGCCAGCCGGTTTTCTGCATCATCAATGGATGATTTATCAGCTTTGCCGCAGTCAGCAGCAGCTTTAATACCTGCAAGATGGCCTGATGCTTCAATGGAAAGACCGTTGTTCAGACCTGTCATACGGCCTGCCACATACATTTTTGCAGGAAGATTTTCAGGAAGAAAGAATCCTGTATAAATGTCAAAATTAAGTTTTGCCTGAACAAATGTCAGGGGCCCGGTTACAGGAGTCATACCAGCCGAAGCAACAACAAGATCGCATTCAAAGTCTTTTTTAATTGTTCCGTCAATGGTCTTGAGTGTTACTTTTTTTACGGATTTACAGCCAAGAATCTCTGCTGCAACCCAGCCGCGCATAAACAAAATCTTTCTTTCTGCCAGTTTTTGCAAAAGTTCGGGATCCTGACCGTCTTCCCTGATGTCTGCTACACAGTGAATTTTCATGCCCAGATCAGACAGATCAATGGCAGCCTCTATTCCCAGATCATGACCAATGCTGAAAACTGCATTTTCCCCGGGGAGAATTCCATAGGTTCGGGCCAGCCGATGGGCACATGCAATCTGCATGACACCGGGACGCTCATTATTTTCGCACAGCAGGGGGCGCTCAATGCAGCCAGTGGCAACAACAACGCTTTGTGCGCGTATTTCAAGGTAGCGCTCATCAAAAACATCGGAATCTCTGCCTACCTGGAAACCTGTAATCAGGTTGTTATTATATGCACCGATCATGGAAGTATGGGTAAATGCACGGATATTTGGAGTATTTTCCACCTGGGCTGCCAGTTCCCGCGCTCTTTCATAATATGGAACACCATTATTGTATTCAGCAGAACGGTAATCAAAAAAACCGCCAAGCCAGGGGCGGGATTCCAGGAGAATAACCCGCAGTCCTTTTTCTGCTGCTGCCAGGGCTGCTGACATTCCAGCAGGGCCGCCTCCGATTACGCATATATCGGCTTTAGGAAAAATCTCATCATATTTTCCCTTCATTTCAAAATCCGATGACAGGGTTCCCAGACCTGCGGCCTTTCGAATCTGTTTCATGGCCAGGGGCCAGATTTTTGCAGGTTTGTGCATGGTCTTGTAATAAAACCCGGCCGGCATCATCCAGTCCAGTTTATCCATAAACCCCATCATATCATATTGGGCAGAGCCTATTACATTCTGCTCTGTTACACTCATATTATCTTTAAGAAGGGTGTTTTCCGTGCGTACATTGGGTATGCTGTTAACTCCCATGCAGGTATTGCTGCATTCCCCGTCCAGGCAGTATAATCCCCTGGGCCGATGATATTTCAGGCTTCTTGAAAATATGCGGATACCGTTTGCATAAAGGGCTGTTGCAATGGTATCGCCTTCAACTCCCTGATATGTTTTTCTTTTATAGTTCAGAGCAATCTTTTTTTCAGGGTCAATTCTTAATGTTGGTTTTAATGCGGGTAAATTGCTGAGCCTGTTCATGCGTTTTATTCCTCCACTTCAAGGTTGGTTGTAGTATCCCGGTGAATGGTAAACCATGAACCGCAGCCGTCCCGGTGAAACCACCATTCTTTCTGCACACCGGCAACGCATTTATTCATATGCACATAATCACACCAGGCTTCGGGAGTCAGGATGTTCTCTTCCGGTTTTGGACCTTTATCCTCTCCGCCAAAACGAAATTCATATCCGTTTCTTTTTCCGCAAATTGGGCAGGAAATAGTTAATGCCATTTATTTTCTCCAGTTATCAGTTATCAATTAACAGTTAACAGTTAACAATTATCAATTATCAGGTGTGTAATTTACAAGGGCTGCTGTTTCACCCATTAGCTTGTGTTGTTCGTAGCGGCGTAAGGTAAAGGGTTTTAAAATATCCGGGCAAATGCCTTGTGCCATGTATTGAGCCATGTATTTACCCACAGCTGCACAGGATTTAAAACCAAAATATCCCCATCCGCAATCCATGAAAAAACCGTCAATATGGTCATTGCCGTCCATGATCGGGGCCATATCAGGGGTCATATCTGCAAGACCGCCCCAGATTCTCATGAATTTAACTCCTCTCAGGCAGGGAAGAAACTCTGACAGGGCCTCGGCCTGATGTTTGATATAATAGGCAGTATTAAGAGTGGTGTAGTTGGGCCAGGGATCCATATGGGCGCCTGTGGCTATTTCGCCTTTAAGGGTCTGGTTGGCATAGGCGTGATAAGCTCCTGAAGATACCACATGATTAAGAACAGGCTTTAAGGGCTGGGTCACCATTGCCTGAATGGTCAATACGCTGATAGGAAGTTTAATTCCAAGCATCTGGGTAATAATGGCTGCTGAATAACCTCCGGCTGATACAAGAACACGCGGAGTATGGATTTTTCCCTGGCTGGTATCAACAGATACTATTTTACCCTGTTCGGTATTTATTCCTGTCACTTCAGTTTCCTGGTGAATATGAACGCCCAGTTTGGCAGCCCCTTTTGCAAGCCCCCATACCACAGCATCATGACGCATAATCCCGCCCGGAGGATGATACATGGCCCCGCAAATGGGATAGGTTATATCCTCTGAAATATTAAGAGCAGGAACAAGCTCTTTGGCCTGCTTTGCATCAATAAGATGGCTTTCAACACCGTGAAACTGGGCTGTTGCAACATTCATGCGGGCTGCTTTCATGGCAGCCTCGCTATGCACCAGGTTCAGGTTTCCGCAATTGTTAAACATCAGGTTGTAGTTCAGTTCCTTTGTGAGAACCGGCCACAGATCAAGGGCTTCTTTATAAAGGGGCACATTTTCCTGTGTTCTCTGGTTAGCCCTTACAATGGCTGTGTTTCTTCCGGCTCCGCCAAATCCGATAAATCGTTTCTCAATAACAGCCACATTTTTCATGCCATGTTCTTTGGCCAGATAGTATGCAGTGGCCAGACCATGCAGACCACCGCCTATTATTACTGCATCATAACTTGAGTTAAGCCGGGGCTTTACTCCCCATAACGGTCTTTTTTTCCAGAACATAAGACCTTCCTTTTTTTATGATAGTTAATATTATTTTTTATTGCATAATGATTTTCAATTGTATCAACCGGAACAGACCACCGGGAAAATGATATTATGTTTAATCTTGATAAATTTTAAGGAGAATGACTTGAAAGCATAAGCCCCAAAGGGGCGAAATATTACAGCCCAGGGCAGCGCCCTGGGAAAAGATACACCAACAAATCATAAGCCCTGAAAGGGTGTAATATTAATTGTCGCTAATACCAAGCAGTTTTTCCACAACAGAACCATGATTAAATGATAGACTATGATTTTTCATGGAAATCATTTAATCATGCGAATCATGGTTCAACATCCTGACCATCCTGATTCAAACCCGGCATTTCCCCCAACCCGGCCTGTTCCCACATGGCTTTGAGTTTGGTTTGTGCCGGATTCCGGGTAATTCGTTATAGCTGATTTAGACAACCCAATTCTTATCTGATCTATAAGCCTCGGTAATTCTTCAACCATATACAAAGGAAGCGATAGAAGCTCAAAAGATGCTGTGTCATTGCCGAGCTTTGTTGCGGCTGTATGCTCCACTTCCTGTATTCCCGGCATATTCATGTCAAATCTGACTGCAATATCAGTTTTTTTCTGCAAAACAAACTGGTGAAGGGATTTAAGGGAGCCGCTTTTCCCGTTTTTTACTTCAACAGGCAAAATCAGGTTTCCTTGTGAAATAACATAATCCACCTCGGCATTTGCAGATTTTCCTTCACGCAGCCAGTAACAAAGCTGAGGTGCCTGATTTTTAACAGCAATAAGATGCTGCCCGATAAACTGCTCTGCCAGGGCACCTTCATTTACAAGTTCTTTTTCCATAAAGGAATTGATATAAATCCAGTCATTACCGCAGATATGGTTTACAATTCCTATATCCATGAAGACAATTTTATATGCTCTTTCATTTATATCAGCATACAAAGGCAGTCCAGAGCAGTGGGTGTGATAAATCCTGTGGCAGATTCGGGCTTTTTCAAGCAGGTCAATGGCAGTCTTTATCTTCTTTGCTTTGTGTTCAGAAGAAATATTGCTGTATTTTATTTTTTTTCCAAGAGTCATAGGAAGATACCGGAACACCTTCTGCAGAAGTGCAAGTTCTTTCTGCTTTGCATATTTTGAAAAATCATCCTGATATGTTTCAGCAATAGAGCGATGTACCTCGGAAACTTCTGTAAAAGAGCCTGTTTCCTTAAATGCCAGAACAGCTTCCGGCATTCCGCCTGTGAAAAAATACTGCCTCTGCCGTTTTTTCAGTTTTTCATGGGCTGAGACCGGCATAGTTTTTCCAATCTCATATCCTGTGATATATTTTCCCAGGCCGGGTTCAACAGCATTTAGAAACTCTTTAAAAGTCATGGGACCAAGGTAATAATATTCTATCCTGCCCACAGGCATTGAAAAATGATGATCTGCAAGGGTAAACTCAAGAAGGGAACCGGCAGCTATAACAAGGATACTGGGTCTTTGTTCATAAAAATACCGCAAACTCTGCAAGGCATAGGGCGTAGCTTGTATTTCATCCAGAAATAAAAGAGCACCGGGCTTGCGAATGTCAGTACCGAGTACAGCCTCAAGCTCCTGGAGGATGTACTCAATATCAAGTGTTTTGAAGATATCGTTTAAATACATATGCTGTTCAAGGTTGATTTCACACAGCTCAAACCTGTTCTGCTGTGCAAACATGCGGACAATGGTTGATTTTCCCACCTGCCTGGCTCCCCTGAGAATCAAAGGCTTTCTTCGCTTTTTTTTTAACCATTGCTGTAAATATTCACCTGAAAATCTATACATCATGACAAAACACCCCCTTTTTTTGTTATAAAATTTATGAAAATAGTGGTATGATTGTCAACTTAAATTTCTATTTGCCATACAGGAACA
>JAUCGD010000679.1 GCA_030377945.1 Desulfobacterales bacterium HSG17
GATTCAGATGCATTTGATGCCCTCAAAGATAAATTTTTACCAGATATGCTTAAAGACAAATCTGATGATTATAATATCCGGATCTGGGTAACGGGTTGCAGCACAGGAGAAGAGGCTTATTCCATTGGCATCATTTTACAAGAATGTATGGATAAAATTAACAAACATTATGATATTCAGATTTTCGGCACTGATATTGATGAGGATGCTATTCATACAGCACGAGCCGGTCTCTACCCGTTAAGTATATCAGCAGATGTCAGTGATGAAAGATTAAAACGGTTTTTTACAAAAGAGGAGAGTCATTTTAAAGTTAGAAAATCAATCCGGGAAATGGTTGTCTTTGCACCACAGAACATGATTAAGGACCCGCCATTTACTAAGCTTGATCTGCTCAGCTGCCGTAACCTTCTGATTTACCTTGGATCAGAATTGCAAAAAAAGATATTACCTATCTTTCATTACAGTCTGAAACTTGAAGGCATTTTATTTTTAGGCTCATCTGAGTCAATTGGTCAAAGTCCTGATTTATTTAAAGTACAGGATAAAAAATGGAAAATCTTTTCACGTCAGCCCAACTCAAACGTTGCCCATCCAATGCTGGATTTTCCAATTCCACCATCTAATGAAACACCAGTTGAAACAAAAACTACCACGGCAGTTAGAAGAGCTGAAGAAATCAACAGCTTCATGTTAGTGGAGACCATACTTCAGCAAAGCGATACACCTCCCTGTGCAATCGTTGATGAGAAATTGAACATTGTGTATACCCACGGGCGTACCGGCAATTTTCTGGAACCTGCCATAGGAAAGGTAAGTATCAATATTTTAGAAATGGCAAGGCCCGGTTTAAAATCTGTACTTGCTGCAGCTATACGTAAAGTAGGAACGCTTAAACATGAAATAACTCATAAATCAATAGAGATTCAAAATAATGGTGGCTTTTTAAAAGTAAATTTAACGGTAAGACCGGTTCTGGAGTATGGGAGTATCCGTGGCATGCTCATGATCATTTTTAATGACACAACTAAGACAAAAGGCACAACTATATCCAAAAAAGTAAAGAAAAATGAGGATGTGGTACAGCTTGAGCAGGAACTGCAATATACCAAAGAGAATCTGCAGACGACCATCGAAGAGCTTGAAACCTCAAATGAAGAACTAAAGTCCACCAATGAAGAATTGCAATCCACTAACGAGGAGCTGCAGTCCACCAATGAAGAGCTGGAAACTTCAAAAGAGGAACTGCAGTCTCTTAACGAGGAATCAGCAACAGTCAATGCAGAACTGCAAAGTCGCATCGATGACCTGTCGGATGCCAACGATGATATGAAAAACCTGTTAGACTGTACTGAAATTGCGACCATTTTTCTGGATACAGATCTACATATACGTCGATTTACTCCTCAAGCGACAAAGATCATTCCAATGGCAGCTACTGATAAAGGTCGTCCGCTCAATCAACTGGCTTCTTCGCTTGTTAATACAGACCTGACAGAATGTGGCCAGAAAGTGCTCAAGGATTTATCAATGAGGGAAACCGAAGTGGAAACCCGTGATGGTGATTTCTATTTAATGCGGGTGCGACCCTATCGCACAGTTAACAATGTCATTGACGGTCTGGTCTATACATTTGAAAAAATTTCCGCATACAAGCAGCTGACAAGTGATTTGAAAAATAGTGCAGAAGAATTAAAAACAGCACATAAGATATCAAAACTGGGAAGTTATTCATTGGATGTTCAAAAAAACCAATATCATCTTTCCGATGAAACA
>JAUCGD010000680.1 GCA_030377945.1 Desulfobacterales bacterium HSG17
GTATTCCGGTTTCACAGGTGTTAAATGCAGCAAAGATTTTTTCAGATGCAGGTGTCAGCCGACTTTCCCTGGCAGATACCACAGGAATGGCAAACCCCAGGGCCGTAAAAAATATTTTAAATATTCTGAAATCCGAAATAAAGGACATTCCCCTGGGACTTCACCTGCATGACACCAGGGGCCTGGGTATGGTAAACCTTATGGCTGGAATGGAGTGCGGGGTTATTTATTTTGATACTGCTCTTGGCGGTATGGGCGGATGTCCTTTTGTTAAAGGTGCAGCAGGAAATATTGCTACGGAAGATACAGTTTATCTTATGGAATCACTTGGCATAAATACAGGCATTGATATTGAAAAAGTGGCAGAATGTTCCAGGCAGGTGTCTGATTTTTTGGGCAGGAGACTTCCGGGAAAGATGTATCAGCAGAGCTGCCGGAGTATTTAATCCCTTTCCACTTACCCAAAGGCTCCGGCATCATTACCCAGGGTTCCGCAGTACAGGCATTTGTTCTGATTAAGGTTCATTATCCGCCCGCATTTGGGGCAGGTTTCGGTTTTTTCTTTAATCTCCTTTATTCTTTCAACCTTTTTAGTCAAATCATCTTCAGACAGTTTATCAATACTTCCCTGGGCAGTTTCAGTATCAATAGTACCTACAACTGTACCAATTGCCACTGTTTCACCTTCAGCAACCATGATTTTAAGCACCCCGGTTTCTTCTGCATTAACATCAAGGGTAACTTTATCGGTTTCAATTACAAATAAAGGCTCATCTTTTTTAACAAGCTCACCATCCTGTTTAATCCATTGGGCAAGAATTGCCTCCTGCACTGATTCTCCTACACTGGGGATTTTAATCTCTATTTGCATGATTTATCTCCTTTTTAAGCTTTTTTAACACCCTGAATCAGGGCTGAAAGCTGTTCAACAAAGTTTTTTAAGCGATCTGCCTGTTCATGCATTTCTTCGGAAGCAGAATGTGTCTGCTCCGCTTCCAGGGAATTCTGCTGAATTATTTTATCCATACTTGAAACAGCTTTGTTAATCTGCTCTATTCCCTGTGCCTGTTCATTGGAAGCAGCAGCAATTTCACTGACAAGTTCATTAACCTTTTGGGCACTTGTGGAAACATCGGAAAATGCTTTATCCGTAGTTGCAACAGATTCTGCCCCGCTGTTAATTTTCCTTACTATGCCTTCAATAAGAGCAGAAGTATTTTTTGCTGCATCAGATGCTCTCATTGCAAGATTTCTGACCTCTTCTGCCACAACTGCAAATCCTGCACCTCCTTCGCCTGCTCTTGCTGCTTCAACTGCTGCATTCAAAGCCAGAAGATTTGTCTGAAAAGCAATCTCATCAATTGTTTTAACGATTTTGGATGTTTCTTCACTTGCATTTTTCACATCTGTCATTGATGAATTCAGTTCATCAGCAGCCCTGTTTGCTTTTTCAATAATTTGGACAGCATCTTTCATAAGCTGATCTGCCTGGATTGCATTATTGGCATTCTGCCTTGTCATTGCCGACATTTGCTCTAAGGATGAAGATGTTTCTTCAATAGATGCAGCCTGATTGGATGCACCTTCGGACAAATGCAGGCTCGAAGATTTGATCTGCCCTGATGATGAAGATATATATTCGCTTGATGCTGTAAGACCTTGTGCAATTTTATTAAGTGGTTTTATAGTTGAGTTAACAAGAAGCAATGTCAATATAGCTGCAATAATTATTACAGCTGCAGTAAGAACAGCATTGACAGTTCTTACCCGTGTAAC
>JAUCGD010000082.1 GCA_030377945.1 Desulfobacterales bacterium HSG17
TATCTGAATGAATACCGTATTAATTATAGGTTAAACCTATAATTATAAGGATTGGATTTGTATGATTATAAACAAAAGTAAGTATGTGGAATTTAATTTATAGCGGTCGGGTGCGATATAATAGAGAAACGATGATTTGCGATGATGGGGTTGAAACACAATAGGAAGTATCGTAGTGGGAATGGCTACATGGTATCCAATAAATAAGATTGTAGCCCTTTTTTTTTACCCTTGAGCCCTAATTTGACCCTCAAATTTTGCCGGTGAAATATGACGGCACTCTTTGAAACACCCAAAACGTCAGCAATTTCATCGCTGGTTTTACCAGACCTGACAAAATTGGCCACCGCCATTTCACGAGGTGTAATGTGCTTTAGTCGACTTACCAGCTTGGCTGAAAAAGGGGAAAAAAGCTCTTTTAAATTATTTTGTAAAAGGTCCAGAACAGGTTTTTGACTTTCTAGTAAGTCCCAATTTCGCATTTTGACGAGAAGCGGCATGATATTGGTTTCAACGGAACTAATTACATTTTTTTGCAATTGTTTTATATCAAGGTTTCTGCGTTCCAATAGAACTTTTAAAGTGATGTCCGTCTTTTCCAGTTCTGTTGACTTTTGCTCCAGACGAGCCATCAATCGCTTCACGAAAAGAGTGTTCCATAACGCTTCAAGTACGGAAGAAATCAAAGTGGCGTCAGTTTCAGCATAATCGGCTGATCGACCCCAAAAAAATGCAATAACCCGGATATCGTCAGCAGTTACGAGTTGAACACCCATATATTTGGTCAAGGGCTGGAATTTTGCTTTATTGTTGTTTGGGGCTGAATTATAAATGATTTGTTGCGTTTGTTTTTTGATGAACCCCAGCACCATTTTGCTTTCAGATTTACCAACCAAAAGGGGGCCTGCTGGAAAGTTAAACGATTTAAGAATGGCATCGCTATGATTGACGAGCAACAATCGCCCATTCGGGGAATTCATAAAAATCGTTAATTTTTTGACCGCCGCCGTCAATAGATCGTCTTCAGTGGCATAGTTGATTTTATTCAACCCATCTATGGGGGATAATTCTGATTTCAGGGCCGTACATTTTTCTATCGTCCGGCGGTTCATTTCCTGTTGCTGCGCCAACTGCTTTCCCAAGGATGCCACTTGGAGCTCAAGTTCCGTATAAGTTGGTTTTTTTGTCATGATGACAAAGGTTATAGCAGGTCAGAACGTGTGGTCAATAACAGGATTTATCAAAATCAAACAGCTACCTCTTAAGTAAAGGAGGTAGCTGTTTTTAATCGTACTTTTGGACGGGCACTATATCATATCATCGGGGATATCAGCATTATTGTACGCTTGTTGAACGTCATCGCAATCTTCAAGCATATCCATCAAACGAATCATCCGCTCCGCTTCCTTACCGGTCAGTGAAACGGTATTTTGGGGCAACATGGTGACCTCTGCCGCAAGCGTTTGAATTCCAGCTTCATCAATAGTTGCTTTAACGGTTTCAAAATCAGCAGAATCAGTTATAATTTCAAAAACATTACCATCTTCCCGTACATCTTCGGCCCCGGCTTCTAAAGCGGTCTCCATTAAGGCTTCTTCATCGACTCCGCTTTTGTCAACGGCGATGTATCCTTTCTTATCGAACATCCAGGCCACACACCCGTTTTCCCCTAAATTGCCGCCACATTTGGAAAAACAATGCCGGATTTCCGCTACTGCCCGGTTTTTGTTGTCTGATAAAGACTCTAAATAAACGGCGGCACCTGCCGGTCCATAGCCCTCATAGGTGGCTTCTTCATAATTCACGCCTTCAAGATCCCCGGTACCTTTTTTAATGCCACGCTCAATGTTATCCTTGGGCATGTTTTCAGCCCGGGCGGCCAGGATGGCTGTTCGCAGACGGGGGTTGGCTTCTGGGTCACCACCACCCATGCGGGCGGCCACGGTGATTTCTTTGATGAGTTTGGTAAATATTTTACCGCGTTTGGCATCGGTGGCGGCTTTTTTATGCTTGATGCTGGACCACTTACTGTGACCGGACATGGTTTATCCCTCCTGCTTCTTGTTTTTAGCGATTACAAATATTTCCATACTGGCTTTTCGTGTGCTTTGGGGTTTAAATGTTTTGCATGTTTGGAACATTTTTTTAACATCTGTCAAGAATTCATCAATCCCGGCCCCCATAAATACTTTGCAGATAAAATTTCCGCCGGGTTTTAATCGCTGCGTGGCAATCCAAAGTGCAGTTTCCGCAAGGGCGAGACTGCGAATGACATCCGTGCTGCGATTGCCGGTAGTATTAGGGGCCATATCACTCAAAACACAGTCAAATTGCGCTAATTCAGACCAAAAAGGTGCATCTGCCTCTGTTGCATCCGCTTCAAAAAAAAGAGCCTGTGGTGGTAGTTGGATTGTCAATGGATTTAGATCCACGCCTGCCACCCGCCCTTTGGGGCCGATGATTTTGGCGGTCAACAGCAACCAGGAACCCGGTGCACAGCCGAGATCTAGAATGGATTGCCCCTTTTTAAGAATGGCAAATTTGTTCTGGATTTCCTCCAGCTTGAACACCGAGCGGGCCGGGTAATTCATGGCCTTGGCCTTTTCAGTATAATGATCCGCCCATATATCGGGCTTTTGTTTTTTTTTGTTTTTTGGTTTCGGCATATAATTTCTTTTCGTATAATGAGTGCCCGAACGAAAACTTGGATTTTTCGTTCAGGCACTGAATATGATGTCCATGGCCGCCCGTATATTTGAAACGCCAATAACCTGAGTGCCGGGGGCCATTTTAACGCGTTTGGCATTGCCCGCTGGAACTACAAAATCCGTGAATCCCATTTTTACTGCTTCAGCCATACGATTTTCGATATGTCCGACAGCACGGATTTCACCGGCCAGACCGATTTCACCCATGACCAACATCTTTGTAGCCACTGGTTTGTCCAGAAAACTGCCGGCAAGGGCGGCAACCACAGCCAAGTCAACAGCTGGTTCATTTACACGTACACCACCCGCTACATTCATGAAAATATCATGACCCAGCAGATGAATGGAAAGGCGCTTGTCCATGACGGCGGTTAATAAAGCGACCCGACCCGCATCCAGGCCGATTATGGTTCGTTTGGGTGAGGCAAAGCTAGTGGGGGTACATAGTGCCTGGACTTCGACTAGAATTGGACGGCTGCCTTCCAAGCTGGCTGCAACCACCGACCCGGAGGTCAAATCAGGGCGCTCTGATAAAAACAACCCGGACGGATTGGGTACTTCCGCCAACCCTTTTGTTTTCATTTCAAAAACACCGATTTCATTGGTGGAACCGAATCTGTTTTTTACCGCCCGTAAGATGCGAAATACATGGTGCCGGTCACCTTCAAAATAAAGCACGGTATCCACCATGTGCTCCATAATCCGAGGGCCGGCGATTGCACCTTCTTTGGTGACATGACCGACTAAAAAAACTGGAACACCGGTCCTTTTGGCGAACATTAATAGTTTCAATGTTGCTTCCCGTACTTGACCCACGCTGCCCGGGGCAGAGGGTAGGGCGCTGTTGAACATGGTTTGAATGGAATCGACCACCATGGCCGTCGGCAGCATTTTTTCAGCGGTTGTCAACACTTGGTCCATGTCGATTTCCGCACTGACATGAATATTGGAATGAACGGCATTCAGGCGATCCGCCCGCATCCGTATCTGGCGTGCGGATTCTTCGCCGGAAATATAAAGAACCTGCCCGCCGGCCTTGGCAATTCCACCAAATGCCTGGAGCACGAGGGTTGATTTGCCGATGCCGGGATCACCGCCAATGAGAATCAAAGTTCCGGCCACCAGACCGCCACCTAAAACCCGATCCAGCTCATTAATGCTGGTGGACCGCCGCTCTTCCGGATCCAGAACCACTTCATCCAAGGGTTGAACCCGGTTGGTGGGGAAGGCGCCGCTATTCCCTGTATTGTATCTATTTTCAGTTTCGGCCTGCTCTTCAGAAAGGCTTTCCCAGGTCCCACAATCCGGACATTTTCCCATCCATTTAGGTGTCTGGTACCCGCAGGACTGGCAGGTGAAAACGGTTTTGGTTGATTTTTTCATGGGAGGTTATTTTGCCCGTTAGTGTTGATTTGACATCGGCCAGCATAACATGCAAATGATTGCGCTTCAACTAATGTGAGCCTAATTTGGACTTTTTGCGGGACCATCGCATGATTGATTATCACACGCATACAGCATTATGTAACCATGCTCGTGGAACCCCTTTGGACTATATCCACGCAGCAATGGAAAAAGGACTTTCCCAGATATGTTTTTTGGATCACCTGACTTTTGCTGAGGATTTCAGGAACTCAATGCAACCTGCGGAAGTGCCGCTCTATTTTCATATGATTCAGGAATTGAAACATGCTTTTACAGGACAAATCCAAGTCAAGGTCGGTATGGAGGTGGATTATAATCCTGAGCAGTTGGATCTCTGCCTTTCCATCTTAGAACCTTTTGACTGGGATGTGATCGCTGCCTCGGTGCACTATATCGGTGGGTTGAATTTTGTCAGTCGCAGGTCGCGCGCAGAATTGGTCGGGTGGGGGGAAGATAAAATTTTAGAATCTTATTTGGATAAAGTGGAGGCGTTATTAGAGGGTGATTGGTTTGATTTTGTCTGTCATCTGGATGTATTTAAAAAATTCGGTGCCCCTTTTCCACATACCTTGCCGCCTCAAATCAATAGAATTTTAGATTTAATGGCAGAAAAGAACATTGCTCTGGAACTCAATACAAGCGGTATGCGACATGCGGCAGGCCAATATTATCCGGATTCGGTTATTTTGAGGGAGGCCCATCGACGTGGGGTCAAAGCAGTGCTCGGCTCAGATGCCCACACTTCCGATGAAGTCGGTTTTCAGTGGAAAGAAGCACTTGTTAAGCTGAAACGCGCAGGGTTTGATCATATTCAAGGGTATTCCAAAAGAGTCCCGGAAGTGATTCCCATCCCGTAAGGGATTTTAATGTAGTCTTATAAAAAATTAAAGTGTAGGCATCGTGAAAAACAACATAAAGCATATCATTTATCTTGGCATCCTATTTTTATTCACTACGGGAGGGATATCCCCGGCTGCCGGCATCAGCGCCGATAAGCGATTTGATTTTCTGACTACGCGTTTGATCGCAGACGGCCATGGGATAAAACGCATCAAAGAGTTGTACGGCAATCCAAAGTTGAAATTTAAGGGCAAATTGGTGGCTATTTTTTTGCGTTACAGCGAAGGGTCGCTGGATTATAATCAGTTTCTGTCAGCGTCAAACATTGCCAAAGCTAAAAACTACATGGCTGAAAATGCCACGATTTTTCAAACAGCCACAGCGCGATATGCTGTCCCGGCGGAATTCATTACAGCCATTATATTGATTGAGACCCAGCTCGGCGGCAATGTGGGCAGAAGCCCGGTTTTGGCCTGTCTTTCCACTCTCGCTTCCATTTCGGAACCAACCGTGCGCAAAGGATTTTACGATTCCATCAAACATAACAGCAGGCTGCATGGCCCGGAATTCGAAGCTTGGGCAGATCGAAAATCTGCCTGGGCCTATGAAGAAGTAAAGGCTTTTTTGGTGTATACTGAAAAAGGCAGCCAAAACCCTCTCTTGATAAAGGGCTCGTTTGCCGGCGCAATGGGGCTCAGCCAGTTCATGCCCAGCAATATTTTAAAATACGGTGCCGACGGCAATGAAGATGGCCGGGTGGACCTTTTTATTCATGAGGATGCTATCATGAGTGTGGCCTCCTATTTGGCTGGTTTCGGCTGGGTACCTGATTTGTCGTTTGAAGCAAAACAAAAAGTCATCTGGGAATACAATCACAGCACACCCTATGTGGAGACTGTTTTTAAAATTGCAGAAAGGCTTATCAAATGACCCAAGCCCAATTGATCATTATCGGCATCGGTACCACCTGCTGGATTTTAACCTGCTTGGCCCTTTTAGATGTTGCTAAAAAGGATTTCGGCGGCATTGAAAAAAAGGCCGCCTGGGGCTTTGTGGCCTTTTTCCCGTTTTTGGGTTTTTTGATCTATTTCATCTTTGGCGCCCGCAAAGGCAAGCGAATCCTTAAAAACACGCTGCCCGATCAGCCAAATCCAAACACCCCGACGTCAACAAGCTCCATTCAAAAAAACAATTGACAAAACCCGGCTCATCCCATACACGATTCTGCGCGTTCATGATGTTATTTTTATCCCAATCAAATCATGGCCCCATCGTCTAGTGGTCTAGGACGTCGGCCTCTCACGCCGGTAACGCGGGTTCGAACCCCGCTGGGGTCACCATCTATAAAATAAAGGGTTTACGAGGAATCGTAAGCCCTTTTTTTATACCTGAGGATTTATTTTCCAACCCTATTTCCAACCTTCGAGACGTATTTAGAGGTACATTGAAGTAATCCAATGGATGGGTGATTGATACTATTTATTGAATTACTCGGATGTTTTTGGGGGAAGAGGTTGGTATCATGATAAAAATTCGCCCCTGCGACTTTCAAAATTTGCCCTATTTTCTCATCACCCAAACCAACCAATCAGATTTGTTATTTACTACCTGAATTTTGCACAATAAATAAAAATAGAGAAGAAACCATCTGGGAAACCGGTTATAATGGGGAATTGACTAAGATTCATCATAATAACAGGAGATACCCAGATGGTAAAATCCAACAAATCAAAGAAACGGAAAAATCGCAAGTACAAAGGATTTAAACGAAATCCCGTCAGCTCTAAGAAAATCAAGGCTTCAACACCATACGATACGTGCACCGAGCAGTTGAGCCCATTTGGCGGGGTTTTAGCGCTGATCAAATTTTTTGATCTTATCGGTTTTAAGGCTATTTTTAATTTAGCCTATATAGGGCCATCTCGCAAACCTAAGCTGGGCCATTATAATATGATAGTCGGGGTGCTGATGCTACTGTTTATAGGATTTAACAGACTGTGGCACTTTAGTTATCTTCGGCTCGATGCAATGCTTTGCGGATTTTTTCAGCTGACTCGGTTACCTGTTGCTTCTACTTTCTGGCGCTATGTCAACAGCCTGGGAATTAACCAGGCAAACGCATTGATCCACTTGATGGCCTTGATGCGACAGCGTGCCTGGCAGTTGAGCGATTTGAATTATTCTTACGTTCGTGTGGATATCGATACGACTGTAGAAACTTTATTCGGAAATCAGCAAGGCGGCCGCAAAGGCCACAACACTAAGAATCGTGGAAAGAAAGGCTATCGACCGGTTTTGTGCTTCATCGAACAAAGCCGTGAGTATCTGGTGGGCAACCTGCGCAAGGGTGAAACAATTAGCGGTAAGGAAACGGCTGCCTTGATCAAAAAGGTCCGGAGATGCCTACCGGAATGCGTTCATGAAGTATTGATTCGTGCTGACGGGGAATTTCAAAGTTGGGCAAGCGTTCAAGAGTGCATCAGTGAAAAGGTTGATTTTATTATCGCCAATAAACGATGCAATCCAATATTTGACCCTAAGGGGTGGTATCAGCCGAAAAAGCGAAAACTACATCAGTATAATAGTTGTATATATCAACCTCAGGGTTGGGGACAACCCTGCCGATTTGTGGTCATGCGAATTCCCTTAGAAACAAAAAATGCCAAAGGCCAGGGCGTTCAACTACCGCTTTTTGAAGATGATCAATACAAATATCGAATATTTTGTACCAGTCTGAAACGCAAGGCTCATAAAGTAATTCGTGAATATGACAAGCGGGCTGATGTCGAGAATTTGGTTGGTGAATGTAAACGGGAGGGTCTTGATGCGATTCCCTCCGCGCAGTTTAAAAGCAACTATGCCTATTTTCAGATTGTCATGTTGGCTTACAATATATGGCGTTATATGAAAATCCTTGCTGAGTGTAGTGCGCGCCAAGACAGCTTAAACGATATTGCTCATAATTGTCAGGGCATGAAAGGCATTGAGACCAACACAGTAAGAATTGCCCGACTTCGATTGCTGATGATTTCGGCCAAAGTAGTCACAGACTCTAACCGTGACAAAGTTCGCTATTCAGTTCAAGACAGTCGAACGCAGGGGTTATTTTGTTTTTTGGAATATTTGGATATGAAACGAAAAAAGCCAAGGCCATGGGTAACACAAGTGGTTGGAGCCATATAGAAAGTAAACATTATAGATGCACAAATTTTCTTGCACGGAGGGATTTTGATGATGGTAGGGCATTTAGCCAGGGATGGGCCAGCAATCTTTACTTCTGAAATCCTTCAATTTATAGGGAAGAATTATCAGTGGCGACCAACAGGGAAATTAGTTTTGAAATCAAAAAGAACAGGGGTAAATCCCATAGCGGACGTTTTCGTGCAAAATTCAGGTACTAAAACGATTTTTAAGGCAGAGCAGCATCCACCATTCAAACGATGTGCCGGGCCAGATGTTCCAGATTGTCGCTATAATCCGGCAATATGTCATCCGCAATGATTGGGCTATGTCATGCAGTCTTTCCAAATAGATACGATCAATGAGGCGGTTCTCAGGGCGGGATAGCATGGGTCTATCCCCAGTATTGTAAGGCCTGCTATTGCGAGATTTGGAAACAGATCGATGAATGTATATACCGGTTGTTGGTAGCTGGCAGCAATAAAATCACCACAGGTCAAGCTTGGGTTTGCGGCCAGTAAGCATAAAAGGGGGTCATTTTGCCCCTGCCGCAAGTGTCGCATCTAATAAATTCAGATAGTTATCCAAATGTGCCTTGCGAACAAACTCAAAAAGTGTAGGCACACGTTTCGTGAATTAAATGTTGCTTTTATAATGTTTACACGCTATTTGTGTAAGCATGTATCTAAGAAAAACCAAGCGAAAGAATAAGGACGGCTCTACCGTCGAATACTTCCAGCTGGCCCACAATGAGCGTCACCCTGAAACGCGAAAGCCAGTGGCCAAAATCATCCATAACTTTGGAAGGGCTGATCAGCTGGACCGTCAGAATTTGGTGCGCCTTTGTCAATCCATTGCTCGTGTATGTGGATTAACTATTACAGTCCCTTTTGATGAGAATCCTGCTGCGCTGCCTTCCATCGCGGGCACTGGATTTCCAGACGACCTTAAAATTAAGCAGACCCTTTCTCTCGGATGTCCATTGGTCATCGAAACTCTTTGGGAACGACTGGGATTAAAAAAGGCTTTTGCCAAAATCGCAAGTACTACTGGCTCCCAGGTGTCTTATGAGAGGGCTCTTTTTGCGATGGTGGCTAACAGGTTATGTGATCCCGAATCCAAACTTGGTGTCTGGGATCGATGGCTGTCTAAAGTTTACCTTCCTTCCTGTGAGGACCTGAAATTAAGGCATATGTACGAGGCCATGGATCTGCTCCATGCCAATATTGACGAGATCGAAAAGACTGTATTCTTCAGCATTGCCAATCTGTTCAATCTGGAAGTGGATTTGATATTTTACGATACAACCACGGCTTCGTTCAGCGTCGATTACGAAGATGACCCTGAGCATCATCCCAATGCAACCATGCGCAAGTTCGGTCTCGGAAAAGAAGGAACCTGGGGACCACAGGTAGTTGTTGCTCTTGCCGTTACCCGAGAAGGCATTCCGGTTCGAAGCTGGGTTTTTCCCGGCAACACCACTGATGTTAATACCGTTGAAAAAATCCGTGCCGATCTCAGGGGCTGGAACCTGGGGCGTGCCATGTTTGTGGCTGACTCAGGCATGAACTCCGAAGACAATCGTGCTGAATTGTCCAGGGCTTGTGGCAAATATATTTTGGCCTGCCGTATGGCCAGTGTTGCCGAGATCAAGCGAGATGTCCTCACCAAACGCGGACGATACACTGTCTTCAAGGACAACCTGCATGCCAAAGAAGTCATCGTAGGTGATGGTGAACGTCGCAAACGCTATATCCTGTGCTACAACCCCAAGGAAGCCCGCCGACAGGAAAAACATCGCCGGATGATCGTTGATCTTCTTGAAACGAAACTCGATAGCCACAAGGATCAATCGGCAACAGCCCAATGGGCAATCGAACTTCTTGCCTCCCGCCGCTTTAAACGATATCTGCGCGTAACCAAATCTGGTCAGGTGCGTATTGATCGAGGCGCAGTCAAAGGAGCCGCCAAATACGATGGCAAATGGGTAATCGAGACCAACGACGACACCATCAGCCTGGAAGATGCCGCTTGCGGTTACAAAAGTTTGATGGTGATTGAACGCTGCTTCCGCTCCCTAAAACGAACTCAGATCAAAATGACGCCGATGTATCACTGGGCATCCCGGCGCATTGAAGCTCATGTCAAAATTTGCGTGCTTGCATTGATGATTGAGCGTATTGCCGAAATCGAATGTGATACGCCTTGGCCACAAATTGGCCGCGCTTTGGATGCTCTACAGGTTACAGAGTTTTTCAATTTAAATTTTCGTGTGCTTATGCGCAACGAGCTGCCTTCATCAACACAAAACATATTTAAATTATTGAAGATAAAGGTTCCCAAGCAGGTTATCGACCTTGAGGAAAGCCCTTGAAATTGTAGGCACACGCTGAATTTCATTCAGTGGCATAAATCGTTTGATGGCAGGGTTTTATGGAGATTTGCAAACTTACAGACCGCAAACCCAAGTCAAGCATACCAATTTTACCAGACGTTTTGCCAAAAATTTGGTCACAGGATTCTGACCCAGCGGCGGTTCAGCGAGATGGTCTGTTTTTTAGACCTTTATGGCCTGATCAATGCCAGGGTGATCAGTCAGGGGAGGTATGGTGTCAAAAAAGAAATCCGAGGCAGTTTGCCTGAAAAAATAGTAGGGTTAATATTGAATCCGTGAAGTAACACCATGAATTGATTCAGTTTTCAATTAATTAGTTGGATTTCAGAGTATTAGCGTCTGCAGTGTGATACTCTTATCTCAAAAAAACGTATGAGTTTAGAGAGCTATAAATTACGCAATCCACTTATAGAATATGTTTTATTGTAATATTGCCCCAGCATTTCTGGAAATATTCTAAAACAAGGCGTCGGTGGCAATTGTCAGGCTTGTCCTCGCTACACATTAAACAATCTCCGACTAAGATCTTTCCAGCATACTTCTTATCAATTTGCCTTTTCGTTATTAGTTTAATAAATGAGTCCTGGTAGGCATCCCAATCACCCTTCTTTTTCTTGAACGAATCAAGAATCTCTTTGTCTGGGGCTAATTCAGGTATGTGGATATAATCTATCTTGGAAATTTCATTTAAAAAATATTTAAGGTCATCTCTTTTTGCAAAACCAGCTAACTGCGATACATTGTTCAATCTGACATCGACTACTCGTTTGACGCCTGATTTTTGTAACGCACTAAAAAAGTATTCAGCCTTTTTCTTTGTAAATCCAATAGTGTAAACAATCATACGAATCCAATATTATAATTTTGTTTTAAGAAGAGGTATTTATTCATTATTTTTCTTTTCGTATGCAATTTTTTCACTTTGCTTATCATAAGCCTGGTTAATGAGTTCATCCGGACTATCAAAAAGCGAGAGTTCCGGTATTTTGAGAGCCTTCATTAATCGCTTTTCAGCTTGCTGATTTGTCTCCAGTTCACCATTTTCAAGGATATGCTCAATTTTTATATCATCCTCTCGGAAGATCCTGCAGATTAAAATCATTCTGTGGCAAGTGATTGGGTCTTTCTCAGAACACATTAAGGCTATTTTATATTTTACAATTCCCTTATTTAATCGGCCTAACCCTTCTCTAAAAAGGTCGGTATCTGAAATTAAATTATAAACTGCTTTTCCATTTTTATAGCAGCTTGAATCATCACTACGGGGGCCTAATTCCTTACCGAGATAAACATATAGGATATCATGTTTTTTTAATTCATCCTTGAGGGTTTCACGATTGAATTGAGGATTGAATTTGCTGTAAGGTGATGATCTAACATCCACTATCGCATTAATTTCATGTTCTTCCAAAAGATTCAAAAATTCATCGATTGAATGATTCGAATGCCCTATTGTGTAAATATTCTTTTCCATAAAATTTAACCCTGATTTCCAATAACACCAGCAACAAGCTTATAACAATAATCTTGCCAGGGCTCGCTTATACTTATACAAAAACTGACTATTTTCAGGTTTAAGCTATACTCACCTACATTTTTATTAATGTATTCTTTTCTAATGATTTTATCAGTGACAATGAATGAATAATTAGTACCGTTATATTGAAACTTTGCTCTTACTTTTTTCTTGTTTGTACCTTCAAAATCGACATTGATTGTGACTTTTGCCGGTTGAATCAGCATAAGAGATGTTGTGCACTCTGAAAATGCTAAATCAATTGGAATTCTGTCGTTATAGCCAACAAAACTGTGGTATCCATTTATCCATATGGTTTCTTCATTATCATAATATTCAGGTAATTCTGAGATAGATAGTGATCGCTTATAAATCCATTTTTTTCCTTCATCAATCAAATAGTTTTCAGTCTGATACTTGTTGGGAAAAGGTTTTCGAATAGGTACTGAGATTATATCTAAAAGATCAAAGGGTTCCTTATTTGTGCTTTTATCGAAACTGAAATATATTTCGCCCATTTGTTTTGCACTAACAGGCCTAATCCAATCCTTATCTCCCTTTTCAACAAGTTGCTTACCTGCGATGCAACTACCATTGTATTTATGGGAATTTGCAAAGCATACAATATTCTTGTAACCAATCATTACTCTGGACTCTGTCTCCGGCGGTGTTTCTTTTTCATGGGCTGTTTCCTCATTAACAGTATCGACAATGCCACTTCCATCCCAGTCTGGCTTTTTTGAGAACTTGGATGATTTATCTATTTTTTCAACTTTATACCTTCTATCAAGAATAACTACGGCTCCCTTATCTGTATCACTCCTAATTAGTGCCTGAACGAAAACCACCCATTTTTAGCCAGCCAGGTTCTGTGCTCAAAAAATTTTACTGCCGGATTGATCTTTGTTGCGTCGAAAAGAAAAATACACCGCTTTTCTACACCATAGCAG
>JAUCGD010000681.1 GCA_030377945.1 Desulfobacterales bacterium HSG17
ATCATTGGGGGAACTGACATCAAGCCTGTTGATATTTGAAATGCCGCATTTTTTAAGCATTTCCTGTAATTGTGCTTCTGAATAAGACTGTCCTTCATCTGTACCAATCAGCATGTTCATATTAAACAAGGCCGGAAATAAAGGGCTGTCCATTGTATTATTAAGTATAAACTCATGAATAAAAATCTTTCCGCCCGGTTTAAGTGCTTTAACAGCTTTGGCCACAATCAATTGTGCATCTTTTGGACTTTCACCGTGCAGAATATGAGAAAGCCATGCTGCGTCATAATACTCTTGTTCAAGATCAGTATTTTCATCCAGATAGCTTCCCTCTTTAAATTGAATTTTTTCTGAAAGGTTAAAAGATGCAATGGTTTTTTCTGCAAACTTCCGGGTTGTGGGTAGATCAAAAACCGCTGCCTTTAATTCAGGATTATTCAGACAGAAATAAATGGCATATGTTCCAGGCCCGCCGCCTAAGTCAAGCAGGTGAGTGCAATCACTTAAATCAATAATTTTAGAATACATGGGGGCAATTCCGCTTGCCATGTTAAACATTCCCATCAAAAAGTTTTCCCGTTCGTTTTCTTTATCTGTATCAGACACACTTGAACGGTTTGGATTTCCGCTTAATACAGCCGTGGACATTTCAGCCCAGGATGGCACCAGGTGATGATGATGCATAATAATAAAACCTGTATAATCAGGCGAATCTTTTGAAAGAAATTGTTTTGAAAAATCTGTGTTGGAAAATCTGCCTTCAGTTTTTTTTAGCAGTTCCATAGCTGCAAGGGCATTTAACAATGCTGATACCCCGCGCACATCGCCATTGATTTTTTTTGCGATCTCTTCTGAAGATTTATTATGGGGACCGATAATTGTAAAAATATCAAGTTTAACGCCCGTATGAATTGTACAGGACTTCCAGTAACTGCTGGATGTTTTTAAAAGAGTTCCCTTGTTCCAGTTCATGTAAGCCTCCAAAATTATTTGCTATATGTAAGTTTTCAAGATAGTATTCCACATACATCAACATTCATATCCCTTTCGGTTGAATGGGAATATGCTGAATTAATGAATTTTCCATTTGCATCAGTTATATATTGACAATTTCCTGGTATCATAGTTCACCTTAATATTTTAAGGTTATCCTGTTATTCTCTCCAGTGTTGCGGTTCATTTAATACTTCCGAACACTGTACCTTTCCTTTTATTTTCCCAAAAATACCTGGACTTAATTCTTTTACCATCCAGGCGCCTGCATGTATTTCAGGTATGGGATAAGGAGCCTCGTACCCAAGTACTCCTGCCGGGGTAAATCCGGACCGAGGATAATAATCAGGATGCCCAAGAACAAAAACCAAGTCAACACCTGATTTTTTTAATTGACTCAAGCCCTCTTTTATAAGCTGGCCGCCAACACCCTTGCTCTGATTGTCAGGCAGAACTGCAAGAGGTGCAAGTAACCGGACAGATAAAGATTCATCTGTTCCTGTTACCTGTGCCTTTGTATAAAGTATGTGGCCAATAATCCTGCTTTTTTCAACTGCTGCAAGGGAAAGAAACGGGACTGCTGTTTTATCATTCATCAATCCCATAACAAGATCAGCAATTTCAGACCCTTTTTCATTGCCAAATGCCTTTATATGAACATTGCATATTTCTGCTTTATCTGATTCTGTTGTTTTTCTGATTTCCACTATAATCTCCATTTTGTGTTCAAAGAAGAAAGGGGTTATTGATTATAATATCTCTTTGTGTTTATTCTGGA
>JAUCGD010000682.1 GCA_030377945.1 Desulfobacterales bacterium HSG17
TTTTGTATTTTTTCATTTTAAGAAAGGGAACAAGTTTTCTTATATCATTTTCATCAAGAACCTTGAAAAAGGAAAAATTGCTTAATAAGCTTTCAATAACCTCAATATCATATTTATCTTCCGTACCTGGAGAATTAGGCTGACGTCCCTTATATTCAAGGCGTATGAGCCCGGAGCATCCGCTGCAATAGATTTTTAATTCAGGAATCCGGTCAACACTTTTATATTTTATTAAAACTTCGGACAGGTCTTCAATAAGAATTCTGCATGAAGATTTTTCAGAAGGGAATTTTATTACAGTTGTGCTTATAAAGGTTTTTTCTTTTTTATGGTCAAGCATAAGTGCCTTTCCTGATAAGCTAAACTTATCTCCAAGCTTATAAAGGGCATTTATTGCTGTCAATAATGTCAAATACAGTTTCAAGAGAACTCATAGTCGGTCATCTGGACTTATTCATTGGATTTTATAAAATATAAATTGCATCATCAAACATGGATATTATCTGTTTTTCCCATGCTCCTTTTCTTCTGGTTTCAATGTCTTCATGGGGAACCACTCTTAGAATTTCTTCAAGAGTTGTAATTTTATTGAGTGCAAGATATAATCCGTTTTCCTCCATTGTTGTCATGCCTTTATTTCGTGCTGCAATATATATTTCCCTTGCAGATGCCTGCTTGAGAATCAGATCTTTAATGGTATGGTCAATGTTTAATATTTCAAATATGCCTATCTGGCCTGAATAACCTGTTCCACCGCATTGTTTACATCCCCGGCCATGATAAAATCCCCTCTTGGATACTTCCATAACATCAATGTTAAGGCCCACCATTACCCTGGGTTCAGGTATATATTTTTCAAGGCAGTGGGGGCAGTTTCGCCGGACTAAACGCTGTGCAACAACACCTTCAATTGCTGAAGCGGCCATATTGTATTTAATTCCGAAATTCATTATATGGGTCAGGGCTGATACGGCATTATTTGTATAAATTGCAGAAAGAATCATATGGCCCCTGAGGGAAGATTTGAAAATAAGATGGGCTGTTTCGGAATCCCTGATTTCACTTACCATTATTATATCAGGATCCTGGTTAAGTATGGAGCGAAGGCCGCTTCCATAAAATATATTTTCATCGGGATTAATCTGAACCTGATTAATGCCCGGAATTTCATATTCAACAGGATCTTCAATAGTAACAATATTCATTTCTTCTGAACGGAGATAACGAAGGGTTGTATATAGTGTTGTTGATGCACCGCAACCTGTTGGACCGGCAATCAGGATAATATTTCTTGGCCGTGAAATAAGGGAATAATAATTGCTCAGATCTTTTGGATGCATGCCCAGATTTTCCAGGTTTCTCATTTTCTGGTTTTTTTCCATAATCCTGATAACAACTTTTTCGCCGTGCAGGGTCGGCAGAGTTGACAGACGCAAATCAACAATTCTTTCATCAACCTTTAACCTTACTCCCCCGTTCTGGGACCTGAGAGTTAGTGAAATATCCATCCTTGCTATATTTTTTAATCTGGCTAAAATTGCTGGATATTTCCAATGGCGGAGGCGGGGAAATGGCCTGGACTGCATCAACTTCCGATTCATGGCTGACCATTACACAGGGAAGTTTGGGAACTGATTCTGGCCGGGTTATTATTGATTATTCTGTGAATACAGGTGAACCCAGAACCGGAACACTGACAATTACATCAGACAGCGCATTCAACAGCCCCCAGCCTGTTAAAATTCTTCAGTTGGATATTGATGAAGATG
>JAUCGD010000007.1 GCA_030377945.1 Desulfobacterales bacterium HSG17
ACAGGATAGCTGTTTCTAAAATACTGATATTTTGTATGTTTTTAACAATTTTTATCCTTTGCGTCCCCAAATTATGCTAAAAATTAAAATCGATGCGAAATATTGGAGTTATCCTAAAATTTTTTTTTGTGATTCTCACCACATTTTTTAGTTTATGCGTAGGCTCTATACAGGAAAAGAACTTACCCGTGAAGAAAATCAATATCTTTACGAATATGCTGAATCTGTTATTATAAAGGGGGTTCGTTCACAAGAACGGCTATTGGATGAAACCGCATTGTTTTTACACCGGGTTATTAAAAATTTATCAACAGAAAGACAAAAAATAATCTGGAAACTTTATGATCCGCAATATTTGTTCAAGGATAAAAAAGTACTGGTTGTTGATGATGATTTGAGGAATCTCTTTGCTCTTACCCGATTATTACAGGAACAGGAAATAGAAGTTTTTCGGGCAGAAGACGGGCAGAAAGCCCTGGATATTCTGAAAACGGAAACAGGGATTCATCTGGTGTTAACAGATATTATGATGCCCGGAATGGATGGTTAGGGATTTGCTAATTATTAATCTACCCACGCCGCCTGGAGCTAAAGCTCCAGGCTACAAGCTAAACCAGGCTAAAGCCTGCTGTTAAAGTCATATTTTGTTATTTATTCAGCACCCTTTAGGGTGGTTTTGCTTGTAGCTGGGGGATTTATTCCCCAGCTTGATGCGGGTATTTTATTTATTAGGAGTTCCCTTACGAGTTCATCCGCAGAATCAGAAAACAGGAACAATTCAGAAAATTGCCGGTTATAGCCCTGACAGCCAAGGCTATGAAAGAAGACAGGGCAAAATGTATAGCTGCCGGGGCCAGCGATTATATTGTCAAACCTATTGATGAAAAGCGGCTTTTTTCCATGATGCGTGTCTGGCTTTATAAATGAGAATGTTAACTCTGTCCTGCACAGCATAACCGGGTGTATGAGCAAAGGATAATAGATTGAAACAAATACAAACAGCAAAATCCAAAATATTAATAGTTGATGACAAACCGGAAAATATATATGCCTTGAAAAGCGTGCTTAAAGAAATTGATGCTGAATTTATAACCGCAGCCTGCGGCAATGAAGGATTAAAAGCTACTTTAAATCATGAATTTGTACTTATTATCCTGGATGTGCAGATGCCGGAAATGGATGGATATGAACTGGCTGAATTGATCCGCAGTCAGAAACAAAGTGAAAAAATCCCGATAATCTTCATGTCTGCCGTATATTCAGACAATTATTACGTGTTTAAGGGCTATCAAACCGGGGCTGTTGATTTTCTCATCAAACCTGTTGATCCGCAAATTGTTGTAAATAAGGTAAAAGTCTTTATCGACCTGGATCAGCAGAAGCAGGCATTAAGCCTTTCATTAAAAAAGCAGCAATTACTCAATAACTGCCTGGCTGAAACTGTTGCAGAGCTGGAAAACTCCAATAAAGAACTGGAACAATTTGCCTATGTAGCATCCCATGATCTCCAGGAACCTTTACGGATGGTGAGCAGTTATGTAAAACTCATAAAGCGGCGTTACAAAGGAAAGCTGGATGCAGACGCAGACGAATTCATCGAATTTGCCGAAGACGGCGCTCTCAGGATGCACACCCTGATTAATGATCTGCTGGCACTCTCCCGCGTGGGAACCAGGGAAAATGCTTTTGAACTTGTTGATACAGGGGAGATACTGGCACAAATTCTGACAAATCTTAGAGTGGCAATCAAAGAAAGCCGGGCAAAGGTGTCCCATGACGAGCTTCCCTTAGTCATGGCTGACAGGTCCCGATTAAATCAGGTATTCCAAAATCTTATATCCAACTCTATAAAATTTAGAAAACAAGAGCCGCTCTTTATTCATATAAGTGCAGAGAAAAAGGAGGAAGATTGGCTCTTTTCTTTTCAGGACAACGGCATTGGCATTGCACCGGAGTTCTTTGACCGGATATTTGCCATTTTCCAGAGGCTCCACAAAAGATCTGAATACCCTGGAACCGGCATCGGGCTTGCCATCTGCAAAAAGATTATTGAACGCCACCACGGAAGCATCTGGGTAGAATCCCAACCGGGCAAAGGAACAACATTTTATTTTACAATACCTGATAGAAAGGATGAGTGATTAATGAAAAAAGAAAATCAATCAATTAATATCCTGCTTGTGGAAGATAATCCAGGTGATATTCGTCTGACACAGGAAGCACTGAAAGAAGGAAAAATTCTCAATACCCTGCATGTGGCAGAGGATGGCGTGAAAGCAATGGCTTTTCTTCTCCGTGAAGGGCAATACAGCAATGCAGTACGTCCTGATCTTATTTTGCTGGATTTGAATCTTCCCAGGAAAGACGGACGGGAAGTTTTAGCAGAAATCAAGAACCATGAAGAACTTAAACGAATTCCAGTGGTGGTGCTGACAACATCCCAGTCAGAAGAAGATATTTTGAATACCTATAATCTTCATGCCAACTGCTATATATCCAAGCCTGTTGACCTGGATTCTTTTCTCAATGTAATTCAATCTATTGAAAATTTCTGGCTGAAAATTGTAAAACTGCCGCCAGTAAAATAAGTATTCAATATCCAAGCTTGGGAACCAGTGAAGAATTGAAAAATATTTGATATAATTATAAACACATACAAAAGGAGATATATTATGAAACATATTGTTTTTATCATACTTAGCATCCTGGCGGCAGTTCAACCGGTTCAGGCTGGGGAAAAACTGGTATTTTCAGGGCTTCAGAATTCAAAACTTGGCCTGATGGTAGAGGAGGTACTGCAAAAAGCCTATAAGCATATCGGGATTGAGGCAAAAATCAAATGGCTGCCCGGAGCAAGGGCGCTTCAAATGGCAAATAATGGCGAAGTTGACGGGGCACAACTGAGAGTTGCCAGTATTAAAAAAAAATATACTAATCTGATTATGATCCCCATACCTGTTTATGAAACGGAAATCGTTGTGTTTACCAGGAATATGGATTTTCCTGTCAAGGGGTGGGACAGCCTTAAACCTTACAAAATGGGAGTTCCGGGTGGCTATACCGCTATCCTGGATAATGTCAGGGATTTTAATTGCTGGACAGTCAACTATGTGCAGATTTTCAAGATGCTGGATACAAACCGCGTTGACATAGGCATATTAGATAGATTTAACGGCCTTATAACCATAAAAAAGCTCGGAATCAAGGATATCAAAATCCTGAACCCTCCGTTGTCAAATATTCAATTTTATAATTTTTTACATAAAAAACACAAAGATATTGTACCGGAAATCACTGCTGTCTTACAGGATATGAGAGATAAAGGAAAAATTAGTGAAATATGGGAAAAATTTGAATCAAAATTTACAAAGGAATAATAATGACTCAAATGTCTCCTGGCATCAGACAATCTATTGCAGGCCAGCTTTTGAAAATCATTTTCGGGTTATACTTCATCCTTGCTGTTATTGTCACCGGAATACAGCTTACCGCAGAATATTATCATACAAAGGATTCTATTTTAAAAGAGATCCAAAAACTGCCTGTAACATTTGGTCCGGGCATATCAGCATCTCTCTGGAGCTATAATGATGAGCTGCTTCATTCAATTCTCATGGGAATGAACGAAATTCATATTGTTGCAGGGATAAAAACCAGGGATGGCCAAGGAAAAGATATAATCTCGGTCGGTTCTGCTCCGGATGCTAACGGGAATATAATCAAGTTTGATAAAAATGGAGAACCAGTATTGGGAAATAAAAAGGAGATTGGTTTTTCAAAATTGTTCGGACACGAATTTTCCATCATATACACCGATTTTGACGGAATTGTTCATGAAATCGGGAAAGGTGAAATCTATTCTGACACAGGGGTAATTATAGACAGGGTAAAATACGGGTTTTATCTGATTCTGATTAATTCGGTTATTAAAACCCTGGGACTCTGGTTCATATTCTTGTTTTTTGTTCGCAGGCTCCTGGGAAAACCTCTTGAACAATTGACCGGCGCAGTTGAACAGGTGAGTCTTGCAAATCTTGAGAATCATAAAATCAATGTCCATATTCCCGGAAATAATGAACTTAAAGTGCTCAGAAATGTTTTTAATGCAATGATGAATAAATTAAATCATCAGTTTTTGGACATACAAAAAAACCGTGACAAGCTGGAACACCTGGTGGAAGAACGTACTGCCGAACTGCAAAAAACCGCTGAAAATTTGAAACGCAGCAACAAGGACCTGGATCAGTTTGCAAATGTTGTGTCCCATGATCTCCAGGAACCCTTAAGGATGGTGTCAAACTATGTGCAGCTCCTGGAGCGCCGTTACAAGGGGAAACTGGATGCTGATGCTGATGATTTCATAAATTTTGCTGTTGATGGAGCCAGTCGCATGCAGAATATGATTCAGGACCTGCTGAAATTTTCCCGGGTAGGCACACGCGGAAAAGAATTCAAACCGGCAGACTGCAATGAAATCCTGGGACATGCGCTCATAAATCTGAAAATGGCCATAGAAGAGAGCGGGGCAGCAGTGAACCACACCTCCCTGCCTGTGGTGATGGGAGATGAATCACAATTGATCCGGTTATTTCAGAACCTGATCGGCAATGCCATTAAATTCCACAGCAATGAACTGCCAAAGGTGAATATCAAGGCAGAACTCAAAGGCAGTGAATGGCTCTTTTTTGTCAGTGATAACGGTATTGGCATTGATCCTGAGTATGCAGAACATATTTTCGCCATGTTCCGGCGCCTGCATAATAAGGGAGACTATCCGGGATCCGGTATCGGGCTTGCTGTGTGTAAAAAGATCGTGGAGCGCCACGGGGGAAGCATCCGGGTGGAATCCCGGCAGGGCAAAGGAGCAATGTTTTATTTTACAATACCGGTCAGAAAAGGAATAGCATGATGCTTTACACCCATGAAACCCTGGTAAAAAGAAAGCATATCTTTAATACGGTTATTTGTACATTATCTGTTTTTTTCTTTTTTTTTATAATTGCTGCCGGATATTTTATATACCGGCAGGGTTTGCAGCAAAAGGAAGAACAGGTAAATCTCCTGGGGGGCCAGTTAAAGGAAATGACAAGCACCTTTCTGGAACAGTATATATCCTTATTTGAAATGATATCGGAAATAGAGGCGGTGAAACAAAAAAAGACAGGGAAACTAAATAAACTCTTTAAGCGGTTAAATCAACGATTCAGTGAATTTGAAAATATAGCAGGAGTGGATGAAAAGGGCTTCTTTTTCGCATCAGGACAACCATTTGATCTTTCTGAACCACCAGATGTTTCCCATCTGCCGTTTTTCCAAAAAGCTGAAAAAAGCGCTATTGCATTTGTCATTATGCCTCCCCATGTCGGTCCTGTAAGTCATGAGGATGTAACAGGCGTTGCTGTCAGGCTGGAACATGAAAACCATTGTTTTGGCGGTCTGCTGGGAGCGTCAATTAAATTGTCATATTTAACGGAAAAATGGGCAAAGCAGGCTGAGAAAAACAATGTCAGGCTATTTGCTTATAAGGAAAACAGGGATATATTTTTTTCCAAAGGTATGAAAAAAGCAGAATATGATAAGTTTTTTTCAGGTTCTAGCATAAATGGGATATATGAAATCAATAAGAAAGAGTATCTGTATAAAACAATACACCTTGGAGAGTTAGCTTCTGACGTGGTCCTGGTTTACGAATATCATTTTTCACTCATAAGCGCATTTGTTTCACATCCTCATTATTTCATTATTACAACTATCTTTGCACTTTTCATAGCTATACTGTTTTTTATACATAAAAGGGAATCTGCATGGCTTGAATTATTGATAAAGAGTGAAGAAAAATTCAGGCGTTTTTTTGAGAATGAGCCGGATTATTGTTACATGATTTCCCCAGAAAGAACTATAACGGATATTAACAAAAGTGCATTGAATATCCTTGGATACACTAAAGAAGAAATTATTGGAAAGCCCCTCATAACCACAGTTTATGCACCGTCTTCACAGGAACAAGCCAGGGATATGTTAAAAAAATTCAAAGAAAAGGGAGAACTGGTAAACGAAGAGTTGGACATAATCACGAACAAAGGAAAGGTAAGATCTGTTTTACTGAGCGCTGTTGCAGTAAAAGACCACAAAGGCAATATCCTCAACTCTGTTTCTGTACAAAAAGATATTACAAAGCAAAAGAATGCTGAGGAAAATCTGAAAAAAGTATTAGAGGAACTGAAACGATCCAATAAAGAACTGAAGCAATTTGCCTACGTGGCATCACATGACTTACAGGAACCATTAAGAATGGTGGCAAGCTATGTAAAGCTTATAGAAATGCGTTACAAGGGAAAGCTGGATGCTGATGCTGATGAATTTATCGGCTTTGCAGCCGAGGGCGCTGCCAGGATGCATTCCCTGATCAATGACCTGCTGGCATTCTCCCGCGTGGGAACCTGTGCCAAACCTTTTGAACCTGTCGAAACAGAGAATATCCTGGCACAGACTCTGACTGATCTCTGTGTGGAGATCAGAGAAAGCGGGGCACTAGTGTCCCATGATGCGCTTCCGTCAGTCATGGCCGACAGAATCCAGTTGGCCCAGGTATTTCAGAACCTTGTATCCAACGCCATAAAATTCAGAAGCAAAGACTCGCCCCGCATCCATATAAGCACGGAGAAAAAGGAGGGAGAATGGCTCTTTTCTTTTCAGGACAACGGCATTGGCATTGCTCCTGAATATCATGACCGGATATTTGTTATTTTCCAGAGACTTCATCTCAGGGACGAATACCCTGGAACCGGTATCGGGCTTGCCATCTGCAAGAAAATTATTGAACGCCACCACGGGCACATCAGTGTTGAGTCCCAACAGGGCAAAGGAACAACATTTTATTTTACAATACCAGATAAAAAGGAAAACTGATTTATGAAAAAAGAAACTCAATCAATTCATATACTGCTAGTGGAAGACAATCCCGGGGATGCAAGACTTATAAAAGAATTGCTGTCCGATGCAAAAGGGTTAGCTTTTGACATAAAGACTGCCCAAAGACTCTCGGAAGGACTTGATGCCTTGTCTTCAGATGAATTTGAGGTAATCCTGCTGGATCTGTCTCTTCCGGACAGTTCTGGGCTTGAGCTTGACTCCCTGCAACAAATAATCTTTGCCGCACCCCATGTGGCTGTCATTGTTCTGACAGGGCTTGATGATGATGAGCTTGCTGTAAAAGCAGTAAGGAAAGGAGCCCAGGATTACCTGGCAAAAGATCGAATTACAACAGATTTATTATCAAGATCAATACGTTACGGTATTGAACGAAAACGAACGGCAATGGAATTAGAGCATGCCAAAGAAACTGCTGAAGCTGCCAGCCAGGCCAAAAGTGAATTTCTTTCTATCATAAGCCATGAACTGCGTACCCCGCTTAACCCGATTTTAGGATTTGCCCGATTGCTTAAGGAAGATCGGGGATTTACAGAAGAACAGAATGAGTTCCTTGATATTATAACTAAAAACGGGGAGCATTTATTGATGATTACCAATGATCTTATTGACCTCTCCAGGATTGAGGCTGGAAAATTGGGTTAAAACCGGTTGAGTTAGATTTTTCCAAGTTCCTGGAAACATTAGTGAACATGATGCAGCCCCGCGCCCTTCGGACAGGGAGTCCGGTTCTTTTTACTAAAACAGATTTTTTGATTTGCACCAATTCTAACAAAGTCAGGATTGACAAGCCATCAAAATTTTGGTGCATTTCAATTATCTATGATTTTAGCAAACCACCGGACTTCCTGTCGGAAAGGCCTGACCTTTCATATTGATTTTGCAACTGATTTGCCGATGTATGTGTATATAGATGCAAAAAGGCTCCGCCAAATCCTGATAAATATCCTGGGCAATGGAATCAATTTTACTAAAACAGGAGAGGTAATATTTAAGGTTATATATTCTAAATCCTGTAACCAGGATATGCATCATCAAGGCCCTGATGCACAAACAGCACCACGGCTCCGGTTTCAGGTGGAGGATACGGGACTTGGTATTCCGCCGGATCATTTAAAAGACATTTTTTCATCATTTCACCAGGTGGAATCTTCTTTGAATCACACAAAAGGAACCGGTCTGGGGCTGGCAATCAGCCAGAGGCTGGCCAGGATGATGGGCAGTGAAATTTACATAACAAGCACGGTCGGCCAGGGCAGCAGGTTTTGGTTTGATATAGATTTGTACAAAAAGGAGGCATCATGCCAAATGCTGTATAAACAAAAGTCTGTGGACCTGGATGCCTATTCATATAAGCCTCTGAACAACCTCCAGTAAATTATTCCGGTCAAAGCTGCTTTTGACAATATAGGCATTAGCCCCTGTATCAATACCCCGCTCTTTGTCTTCCCTGGATTCCAAGGCTGTCACCAGTATTACAGGCAGGTTGGCAAATGTATTATCATTACGAATTTTTTCTGTAAGGCCGAATCCGTCCATTCCAGGCATTTCAACATCTGAAACCACCAGGTCATAAATTTTTTCTTTTAATAATATAAATGCTTCCATGCCGTCCACCGCAGTGCTGACATTATAACCGACAGATTCAAGAATGTTTTTCAGCAGCATCCTTGAGGTTACGGAATCATCTGCAACAAGTATGGATTTTGACCTGACCGGTTCCTGTAATATTAAATCCGGCCTGATTTGGCCTGATTCATTATCCATATCAGGCTTTAATAATGAGGTCTTAATATTTTTAGCACACTTCATCAAATCCTGAACATTGAGAATTGGAGCTATTTTTCCTTTTCCGTAAATTGTAGCTCCTGAGATTGCTTTAACTCTTGCTAACTGGGACCCAATACTTTTTACAAGTCCTTCCTGTTCATTTATGATCTGATTTACTGAAAATGCAATGCATTTTTTCCCGTATCTTAAAATAATTGCCTGAATAAATTGGCGATTCTTGCCATGATTATGTTTGCGCGGAAGTTCCAGCAAATCATCAAGTCTGACTATGGGGATTGTTTTCTCATTTACAATGATGGTGTCCCTGTTTTCAATTGTTTTTATTTGTTCAGGTCTGACCCTTAAAACCCTGTCCACATTTATAGTAGGCACAAGAAAAGTTCGGTCGGATACTTTAATAAATATTCCTCTGAAAGAAGCAAGAGTAACAGGAATGAGCATTTTAAAGCAAATGCCTTTGCCTGGTTCTGAATCAACCTGTATGCTGCCTCCGAGTTTTTCAAGATTTTCCTGGACAATGGAAAGCCCGATTCCTCTTCCTGAAATATCTGTAATCATAGGGCTTGTGCTGAATTCTGATTGAAATATCATGGAACAGGCTTTTTTCATATCAATAGTATCAGTCTGTGATTTTGAAATAATTCCACGTTTCACTGCTGATGTCCGTATTTTCTCAATATCAATTCCCCTGCCATCGTCAAGAATTTCAATTTCAACCTTATCTGCTTCAGTCTGTGTCACTTTAATATTTATATTGGCCTGGGGATTTTTACCTTGGAATATCCGCTGTTCAGGGGTTTCAATACCATGATCTATTGAATTTCGGATAATATGAATAAGAGGGTCTTTGATCTGCTCAAGTACCCGCCGGTCAATTTTAATATTATCACCTTCAATATTCAGGTTTAAGTCTTTGCCCTGCTCTCCAGAAAGACTGCGAATCATTTTTGGAAAAATTTCAGTAAGTGATGAAAACGGAAGCATTAAGGTTTTTTTCATATCTTCCAGTAAAATATCCACCATCTGGGCAAGAGAACAATGATTTTCTTCAGCCGAGTGTTTCAGGTTGTCAATTGTTTGCTGAAGATTATTTAAAAATATTTCGTTCCATGAAATAAATTCCCATACTTGACCCCTGACTGCCTGGTTATTAGTTTTTATTTTTGCATATTCATTCTGCCATTGAGTAAATAATCCCTGAATCTGACTAATATCCGTAACAAACTCTCCAACTGCCAGTTTTGCTGAAATCATCTCTTCTGTCTGTAATAACAGGGTATCAAGTTTTTCTGCTGAGATTCTGATAGTATCTGTTCCGATTTTTTTGGGTGGAACAGGGATTTCTTTTTCTGTATCTAATTTTTTTTCAGGCGGTTTTTCTAGTACTTCTTGTACTTGTATTTCAGGTTCAGGAATCAATTGCGGGGTTGATATATGGGGCACAACCTCTTCATAATCATCAGATGCAAGCTGATTTAGTTTTTCTATTAAATCCGAAAAAAGAGATTCATTAACCTGCCCTGATGACAGGCGTTCATCCAAAGCATCCACAGCCTGAAAAAGAATTTCAAATTGTTCAGGTTCAGGCTCTGACTTTCCCCGCTTCCATGAAGCAAAGATATTTTCAACAGCCTGGCAGACTGTTTCCACATCTCTCATATCAACAGCCCGTGCAGCACCTTTCAGGCTGTGCATTGCCCGGAAAATAATATCTATGGCAGCCTCTGACCGGCCAGGCTCTGAAGATCGGAAGGACTCTTTTTGTTCAAGACCTGCAAGTCCCTGGGATACAGCTTTTATATGCTCCTGTGCTTCAATTGCAAAGGCTGCCAGAAGCCGCTTTTTAAATTCCTTTTCATTTTCCATAAAAATTATTTCCGAACAGATTCTATATTATATTGTGAAACCAGTTCTTTTAAGCGCTGTCCAAGATCGTTCAGATTTTTAGCAGATTCCTCCAGCTGCCTTGAGCCGTCAAGATTTTGGGCGCTTGCCTGATTTATGTTCTCCATAGCACTTGCAACCTGGTCAACACCCACAAGCTGCTGCTGGCTGGAAGCTGCAATCTGGACTGCTGCTTGTGCTGCCTCTGTTACATTTTTGGAAAGTTCACGAATCGCATTTCCTGCCAGGGTGGTTTGCTCCTCGCCTGATCCAACAGCTTTTTCTCCCTGTTCAGTAGCCATTACAGTTGTAGTCACAGCCTTTTGAATATCATTAAGAATTGTACGAACCTGGATTGTTGCCTGTTTTGACTGCTCTGCAAGGCGTCTTATTTCCTGGGCTACAACACTGAACCCTTTACCATGATCTCCTGCTTTAACTGCTTCAATGGCTGCATTAACTGCCAGAAGGTTGGATTGCTCTGCAAGATCTGCTACCGTGTCAATAATACCGCTTATGGTCTGGCCCTGTTCACTCAGTTTAACAGAACTGTCTGCTATAAACCGCATTTGTTTTTTTATGCGGGACATTCCTTTAACAGAATTTTCAGTAAATTCCATGCCTGTTTGAGATGTCCGTGCAGCAGCCTGAGCCCCTTCGGAAACAGTTTTTGCTTTTTGACTTGAAACCAGGGCAGTCTGTCTGACCTCTTCCACTGTTGTTGTTGTCTGGTTTACTGCGGCTGCTGATTCTGCTGCACTTGAAGAAAGCTGGGATACAGAAGTAGAAATTTCACAGGCAGATGCAGCCAGAACATTTGCCCCTTCGGTTATTTCATATATCTGCTTTTGTAGATTTACTGCAAGATTATTAAAAGAATTCCATAGCAGGCCCACTTCATCAAAGCGTTTTACGGGTGATATTTCAACGGTAAGATCTCCGTCTGCCATACTTGCAGCAGCTTTTGACAGTTTTTCCAGGGGGCCGGCAATAGATCTTGCAAGAATATAACCGGCAATACTGGCTGCAAGAGCTAGTAGTAAACCAATCTTTACAGTACCTGAAAAAAGTTCATGAATTGGTGCAAATGCTTCGCTTTTATCAATTTTGGAAATAATAGCCCATTCAAAACCGGTTCCAAGTTCTTCATTAAGACCTACATCAGTATATGAACTCAAAACTTCCACACCCCGGTAGTCAATTATAATTCCGCTGCCTGCCTGATGTTTAAGAGAATTGCGAACAGGAACAGTATCAATTTTCTTTTTCAGGATAGTGGAATCATTTTCAAAACGTGAATCTGTACGCATCAACAGATCCTGGCCCACAAGCAGGGTTTCCCCGGTTTTACCCATACCGGCAGTATCGTGCATAAGGTCATTTATTTTTTTTGTACTGAGCTGAAAAGCCAATACTCCGTAAACATCCCCGTTATAATCTGATACAGGTGTTCCGATAAATGCGCCAGGCTGACCGCTGGGAGCATACAAACTGAAATCTTTTATAATCGTTTTATTTTCTTTTAATACCGCTAAAAACAATTTTCCCAGACCTGAATCCTTATAAAGACCGGATTTTAATGCGGTTCCCAGATCTTTTTCCTGTGTAACAGTGTACATTATATGGCTGTGCTCTTTACAGATCATGAATAAATCATAATATCCGTATTTTTCAGTGTATTTCCTGAAAAAAGGATCAATTTTATTGTAAATGGCTTTGTATTGCTCTGAATCAATATTAAAAGAGCGGTCTGGAAGTGCTCCTTGCAAATCGTAGTAATTATTCAAATCTTTAAAAGCATTTTTAGTATCACTTGATTGGGCAAGAATTGTAATATCTCCTATTCTCTCTTTCAGGTATTGAAGAAAATTTTCTTTCCTGATTTCCGTTACAGATGTGAGGTGATTAAATATTTCCTTTTCCAATGCTTGTTTGGAATAGTTAAAAGAAAGAAATGAACCTGTGAAGATGATGAGAACTGCACCTGTTAAAAAAAATACAGCCAGTCGTCTGGCCAGGCTGCCGAAAATAAAATTTATCATGTTTTCCTCCTATATTTTTTCATGAACAATAATTTTTTCATCTGAAAGAATCTTTTGAGAATCAAGAATTATTAGGCGGTCTTTTGTAATTCCCTTTAAATACGATTCATTTATTCCGCTTAATGTAGGCAGAGGGGGCTGTATAGCTGACAGGGGCACAGATTGAACTCCTATAATAATATCAGCCAGAATACCCAGTTCCATTTCATTAAAATGCACAATAATCACTTTGTTCAAATCAGAGATTCCCTTATCAGGAAGATCAAAGAATTTTTTTATATCCATGAGCGATAGTATCTGACCCCGTACATTAATAATTCCCATGATAAAGGGAGGTGTAAATGGAAGAGGTGTAAAATCTTTTAAAGGCCATACTTCACAAATGTATTCAGCTTCAATACCATAGCGTTCATGAGCCAGCTGGAATTCTACTATTTCCAGACAGAATCCTTGATTTTCTTTATTTTCAGGTTTTTTTGCAAGCAGTTTTGCTCTGTGTCTCAGGATTTCCTTATTTGATTTGCAGTTCATTCAATGCCTTTGTATTTCCCAGTTTTATTTAGAACCATTTTTTTTTTTAAACGATTAATCGTGTCTTTCAATTCTCCTGCTGTTATTCCTTTGGATTCAGGGACAATATCTTCATCTGCAAAGGAGATTAACAAAGACAATGAATTTTTAAAATATCGGTTTGAATCATTTGTCCTGCCCTGATTCATGAAAATAATGCCCAGGAAAAAATGAGCCAGCACAAAATCAGGATTTATATACAGGGTTTTATTCAAGTATTTGACTGCCTGTTCCGTGTTTCCTGTTTCCCGGCATATACCTGCACATAGAAAACATAAGTTTAAATTCAATTTATCAATTTTTAATCCTTTTTTGCACCAGTCCAGCGCATGTTCAGACCTGCCCTGATTGGCATGGATTTCAGCTATAAGTGAAATTACTTCAAGGTTCTGGGGATAAATGGAATTGAGTGTCAGAAGTTTTTCCAGAGCCTGGGAATAATTGCCTTTCAGGTATGAATCCCTGGCATTTTCAATTGAAATCTTTTCAGGTATTTTTTCCTTTGCTAAATCTTTTTTTTCAAATACAGAGGTTTCCTCTTCATTTTTTTCATTGATCCGGGATAATAGTATTTTATCAGATAAAACAGGTGCTGGTTTTATATCATCTGGTTTTATATCATCTGTTAAATCTTTTTTATAAAGAATAGCTCTATTAAAGTTAACAGACTTGAATTGTTTAAATAATTGATTTGATGTTTCTCCAGGACTGACAATAAGCCATCCTTTGTCTGCAATAGAATGATAGAGCCGGTCAATAACTTTTTTAATATAATCCGGATTAAAATACATGAGAACATTACGGCATAATATCAGATCCACGGAATTTGTTTTATTAACAGGGGAAGGATAAATATTTTCAGAAAGATTCAAATATGAAAAATTCACCATTTTTTTTATATCAGGCATTATTTCATATTGGTTTTCATATTGAGTAAAATATTTTTGTTTAAGCCAGGTTGGAGCATCACGAAATGACCAGTTTCCATATGTTCCCTCAGCTCCTTTTTTAAGTGATTCATGATTTATATCAGTTGCCAGTATGGTTAAATTCCAGTTTTTGAGATCAGGTATCAATCTTTTGAGCAATATAGCTAAAGAATATGCTTCCTCACCTGTTGAGCAGGCTGCGCTCCATATTTTTAACCTTTGCCCGGTTTTTCGTTTATGTGAAATCAGTTCAGGCAAAACCTGATATTCCAATACCTCAAATATTTTTTTATCCCTGAAAAAATAGGTTTCCCCGATTGTAAGGTGACGTATAAGAATTCTAAACTGACGGCCTGTTATCTTTGAACTGAGAACCCATTTAATACAGGATTCAATATCATTAAAACCCAAATCCCTGGCTGCCGGTTTAATCAGGTTTTCAAAATTTGAAAAACGATCTTTTGAAAAAAACAAACCGGTTCGTTCTACCAGAAAATTGCTTAATTCTGAAAGAAGTTCAAATGAAACCGAAATACTCATTTTTTACTCATTTTTGTATAATGAATCAGAAAAAGAAAATGTTTTCAAAGCACTGCCTGCAAGTTTATCAAGATTATAAATCAAAATCATTCCATCATCACAGATAACAGCTCCTTTAATATCTTCACTTGCATTTGAAATATTTTCCCTGGCAGCAATTTTATTTTCAGGCAGTTCTATTACATTTGTTACGGAATCTATCCACAGACAAACCTTTTGGCAGGATGTATTTGCTATAATCATCTGGTCATTTGGCTCAATATCCCGTTCCTCCAGGTTGAAACATCTTCGCATATTTATAACCGGTATTATATCCCCTTCAATATTAACAAGTCCAAGAAGCAGTTCAGGAGCATTTATTAAAGGAGTAATCTCCACAGCGCGCACCACCCTTTCAATTGCAGAAAGAGAGAGAGCATATTCCTGAATATCAATTTTAAATACAATAAGTTGTGTTAAAGCGGTATCCATAATTCTGCCGGATTAGTCATAATTATTTATTAAAATATATCATCCTTAATGGTAGAAATCTTTAACAGGAAATGTTATGTGAAAAAACAGTGATTTGCAACTGTAAATTTTAAAGCAAATAAAACATAACAGATAACCCTTGTTCCAGCTCAGAGCATGGGAACAGGTATAACCGATTTATAAAACTTGGAATTGAACCTGATGTATAATAAAACCTGATGTATAATATAAACCGATGTATAATATAAATTGATGTATAATATAAATCCAAAACTAATAAACATACTTATTGTAGAAGACTCACCGGTTGTGAGGGAGCTGTTGATTTACATACTCAATAGCAGTCCCGGTATAAATGTGATGGGCACTGTTGACAGCGGGGAAAAAGCCCTGAAGTTTGTCAAAAAATATAAACCGGATCTTATAACAATGGATGTCAACATGCCTGGAATTGACGGCTTTGAAACAACACGTCGGATAATGGAAACACAACCTGTTCCCATTATCATAGTCAGTTCAATAATGACCCCTGAATCAGCTGATGCTTTATTTCGGACTATGGAAGCAGGAGCACTCTGTATTGTAGAAAAGCCTCCAGGACTTGAAAATTCAGCCTATAAGCAGAAGTCAAAAAAATTGGTGGAGATTGTCAAGCTCATGTCTGAAGTTAAGGTAGTCAGAAGAAGATCTTTAGGTGTTTTAAAAAAACCGGAACAACAGCTTTCTTTATCAGGCAGCAGCCAGGGGAAAAAATACCCGAATATAAAACTTGTGGCTATTGGTGTTTCAACCGGGGGACCTCCGGCAATTCAGACCATCCTTTCCCTGTTGCCAAAAAATATTGGAGTCCCTATCCTTATTGTGCAGCATATAGCCAGGGGCTTTATTCAAGGAATGGCAGACTGGTTAGGCCCAAAAACAGGATTTCCAGTTCATATACCTGAACATGGAGATATACTTTTGCCAGGTCATGTTTATCTTGCTCCTGATAATTATCATATGGGGGTCAGTTCTAATAATACTGTTTTACTATCAAAAGAAAAACCTGAAAACGGGATACGGCCTTCAGTATCCTTTCTTTTAAGATCGGTCAGCAAAATCTATGGTAAAAATGCTGCGGGTGTTTTGCTGACAGGAATGGGCCGGGACGGAGCAAAGGAGCTTTTGCTGATGAAAGAAAATAAGGCAGTTACGCTTGTGCAGGATAAAAAAAGCTGTGTAATTTTTGGAATGCCTGATGCAGCCATAAAAATGGGAGCAGCAGCATATGTGCTTCCTCCTGATAAAATAGCCCAAAAGCTTATCCAGCTGATATTATAAATTATTATAATGTAAAAATCCGGTAAATCAATAGGATGCCATAATGAAAAATAAAGACCAAAATGTTCATATTCTTGTAATAGAGGATAGTTTTACCCAGGCCATGAAGCTGCAATACCTGCTTGAAAATAACGGGTATCAAACTTCAGTAGCTCATACAGGTACAATGGCAATCGGTTTATTAAATGCAGCAGATTCAAAATTACCCAATATTATTATATCTGATGTTGTTATGCCTGAAATGGACGGATATGAGCTGTGCAAGATCATAAAATCCGATAAAAGGCTCAAAGATATTCCAATCTTGCTGCTTACAAATCTGTCTGAACCTGATGATATTATAAAGGGCCTGGAATGCAATGCAGATCATTTTATAACAAAACCATATGATGAGCAGTTTCTCCTTTCCCGTCTTCATTATGTTTTAATAAATGAAAGAATAAGAACTCAAACCTCTTCAAACATGGGAATACAGATATATTTTTCAGGGAAAAAGCATATGATTAATTCAAACAGAATTCAGATTCTTGATCTGCTTTTATCCACCTATGAAAATGTACTCCATAAAAAAAAAGAACTGGAAAATGCCAACAGGGAATTGCAGTCTGCTATTTTTACCATAGAAAAAATGGAAAGCGAATACCGCTCTGTTTTTCAGAAAACTGCTGATGCAATTTTTATAGTAAGCCGTGACAGCCGTATTCTTTTTACCAATCCGGCTGGAGAATCATTATTTGAGAAAACAATAAAAGAAATTATTGGAAATAATTTTGAATTTCCAATAAGGGAAGGTTTGCCCACAATCTGTCACAAAACCCTTGAAAGCGGCAGGAAAATCATGCTTGAGATCATAAGCGAATCAATAGAATGGCAGGAGCATGATACCTGGCTGGTGACAGCACGGGATATAACAACATTTGAAAAAATGCGGAATCATCTTCAGGCAAGTGTCGGCAATCTAAAAGAAACAATCAACGGCACCATGCAGGCTATTGGCAAAATCATAGAAAATAAAACTCCTTTTGCCCAGGGCCGCAGCCAAAGGGTTGCCGAGCTTGCATGTAGAATTGCTGATGAACTTAATCTTCCAGAAGAAAAGATAAGCGGGCTTCGCCTGGCTGCACATATTCACAATATCGGCTATGTTCAGCTGCCTGATGAAATATTAAATAAAAGCGGAAAATTAAATCAAGAAGAACTTGAAATAATCCGGTCTCATACCAAAATTGCTTATGATTTTTTTTATGATACTGAATTTCCATGGCCCATTGCACAAATTCTCTTGCAGCACCACGAGCGCTGGAACGGTTCAGGATATCCAGACGGGATTTCAGGGCAAAATATCTTGATTGAAGCCCGCATCCTTGCAGTTGCTGATGTTGTAAATGCAATGTCTTCAACAAGACCTCACAGACAGGCTCTTGCCCAGGACAAAACCTTAAAGCATATTGCAGACAGCAGAGGCATTCTTTTTGATCCTGATATAGTTGACGCATGCCTGAGAGTCTTTGGAAAGGAGCATATAAAATGAATTCCAATATAAAAATTCTGGTGGTTGAAGACAGTACAACCCAGGCATTAAAACTCCAGCATATTCTGAAATTACAGAATTACCAGGTGGATATTACAAGAAACGGCATAGAAGCCCTTGAATACCTGGAGACCCATAGACCCAGTCTTGTTCTCAGTGATGTGGTTATGCCGAAAATGGGAGGTTTTGAACTATGCCGTCAGATAAAAAAAAATGAAAATTCAAAAGATATTCCGGTAGTTATCCTGACATCCCTGTCTGAGCCTGATGATGTTATCAAAGGACTGCAAAACGGTGCGGATCATTTTATCATGAAACCCTATGAGGATCATTTTTTATTGTCCCGTGTTGAGTATGTTCTTGCAAATACTGAACTCCGCCAATATTCTGGAACGGAAATGGGGATTGAAATTTTTTTCGGAGGTAAAAAACAATTTCTTGCAGCCAACCGGATGCAGATACTTGATCTGCTTTTATCCACATATGAAAATGCAGTTCAAAAACAAAATGAGCTGGAAACATCAAACAGGGAACTGAAAATCGCTTTTGAGACCATTGAAGCTTCGGAAGATTCTCTCAGGCGGCAAAGCAGTATTCTTGAAGCGGAAAGCTATATTTCGGAAAAACTCTTCAGATCAGTTTCTCCCCTGGAAATCATTCCAGAAATACTTGAACGCCTGGGACAGGCAACAATGGCAAGCCATGTATATATTATTCAATGCCGCACATCAGAAAACAAAGATTTTGAAGAAGACAGAATTTATTATCAGTGGACAGACAATGACTTTACTCCCCATTCAGAAGATGTATTTGCTTCAATGTTTCCCTTTGGAATAAATCAACTTAATGCATGTAAAGAATTGCTGGAATCAGGCCAGTCCATACACGGAACTTCCGATGATTTCCCAGACAATATAAAAAAAATATTCAATATTCACGCCGTAAGAGCCGTTATTTTTGTACCGGTCTTTGTGGCTGACAAATTATGGGGAATTATGGGGTTTGACGAATGCAAAAAAAACCGTTTTTGGACAGGCCCAGAGATTGATGCCCTTAAAACAGCAGCCAATAACATTGGAGCTGCCATAAGACGCTGGGAAACGGAAAAAGAACTTCAGGCAGCAAAAGAAAAATCTGAACAAGCCAATAGGTCAAAAAGCGAATTTCTTGCTAACATGAGCCATGAAATCCGAACTCCAATGAATGCCATACTTGGTTTTTCGGAAATTCTCAACAATCTTATCAAGGATAAACAGCAGAAAGATTATTTAGCCAATATTATTTCATCAGGAAAATCTCTGCTTTCCTTGATTAACGATATATTAGACCTTTCAAAAGTAGAGGCCGGAAAACTTGAAATAGAATATTCTTCAATAAAAATTAGCAATATTTTTAATGAAATTAAACATATGTTTGCTCAAAAGGTAAAAGAAAAAAACATTGAACTGATTATAGAAACAGATGAGAACATGCCCCAGCAAATTATATCTGATGAGGTCAGAGTAAGACAAATTTTGATAAATCTTGTTGGCAATGCAGTTAAATTTACAGAATCAGGTTATATTAAAATCAAATCCTCAGTTCAATATTCCAGTGGAAATGGTGAAAATATTGACCAAAATATTGACCAAAAAATCAACATGATCTTTTCTGTTGAAGATACGGGAATCGGAATCCCGGCTAATCAAAAAAAAGCCATATTTGATGCTTTTGGACAACAGCAGGGCCAGAGTCATGCTAAATATGGCGGAACAGGTCTGGGGCTTACCATAACAAAACGCCTGGTTGAAATGCTGGGGGGAAGTATTTCTGTATCAAGTGAAATGGGCAAAGGCAGCAGATTTGATATTGAAATTAAAAATATAAAAATTGCCCCGGTTCCAAAGTTCCTGAAGAAAAAAGATACAGTATGTGAAAACTCAGTTATATTTGAGAAAAAAACTGTAATACTGTCAGTTGATGATATGGAATTAAATAGAAGGATTATAAGAGATTATCTGGAAACTTATAATTTTATAATAATAGAAGCCGGTAATGGCAAAGAAGCTGTTGAAATGGCAAATCTGCAAAAACCGGATATTATACTCATGGATCTTAGAATGCCTGTTATGGATGGATTTGAAGCCTTAAAAATTATATCAAACAACCCGGAGTTAAAAGATACTCCGGTAATTATTGTAACTGCTTCAGGTATGAAAGCAACTGAAGACAGGATAAAAAATTTGGGCTATTCTTTTTTACTTAAACCTGTTCAAAAATCCGATCTCATAAAAAAGTTAATGAAACACCTGCCTCATAAAACAAAAAACTCCAGATCTGATGATATTTTAAAACTGTCTGAACCAGAAGAATTAAGCCCTGAACTTATTGCAAAACTCCCTGAACTGCATGAGATTTTAATAAAAGATTTCTTACCTGAATGGGAAATCATTCATGAGAAATTATACATGGATTATATTGAAAAATGGGCCAAAAAATTGAAAAAAACAGCAGAAAAATATAAATATCCTCCTTTGACTGAATGGTGCAATTGCATACTTTTATATGTGGATTCTTTTGATATGGTAAAACTTCCTGATACGTTAAAAGTTTTTCCAGAATTAATAAATGATTTACAATTAAAGGCTGAGAAAGGAAAAACAAGTTAATGTCTTGGATACTTAAAGTTTTTTTCATTATTTTATCTGCAATCATATTATTTTTAATAAAAATCATCAATAATAAAATTCAAAGCCTGGAAAAGATAAATCATACACTTAGACAAGACATAAGCGAATTAAAGCAAACTGAGAAAGCGCTGAAGGAAAGCGAAGAAAAATTTTCAACTATTTTCAAATCAAGCCCAAATGCACTTACTTTAACACGTATTGAAGATGGAAAATTATTTGATGTAAATAGAAGTTTTTCAAAATTATTTGGTTATACAATGGATGAGGCCATAGGAAAAACATCTTTGGATTTGAATTTCTGGCCAAAAGAAGATGAAAGGAAAAGAGTTGTTGAAAAACTTGTTAAACAAGGAAATCTTGAAAATGAAGAAGTTCAATATTGCATAAAAAACGGACAAATAATAGATGTTCAGGTATCAGCATCAATTATCACCATTAACGACAAACCAGTTATATTGGCTGATATGATGGATATTACGGAAAAGAAAAAAGCTGAACTGCTATTCAACCGTGCAAAAGAAGCTTCGGAAAAAGCTCAAAAAGAGGCTGAAAATGCCAACCGGGCAAAAAGTGAATTTCTTGCCAACATGAGCCATGATATACGGACACCCTTGAATTCAATTCTTGGGTATTCAAATATTCTTGACGGACTTATAAAAGATGAACAGCAAAAACAATATTTAATAAATATAAGGAGATCAGGAAAAACCTTATTAACTTTAATCAATGATATATTAAATCTTTCAAAAATTGAAGCTGGAAAACTGGAACTAGAATATGCACCTTTTAATCTTTGTCAGGTATTTAAAGAAGTTAAAGAGATGTTCTTACAAAAGATTAAACGCAAAGGGTTAAGGTTTATTCTGGAAATTAGTGACAAACTGCCCAAATTTATATATATTGATGAATTCAGATTTAAACAGATATTAATTAAACTGATAGGAAATTCAGTTAAATTTACAAATAAGGGTTATATTAAAATTGAATCCTTTGCTCAATACACTGAAGATAAAAACGCAATTGATTTTACTTTCTCAATTGAAGATACAGGCATTGGAATTTCCGAAAACCAGTTGGAAATTATATTTGAACCATTCAGGCAGCAGGAAGGTCAAATTCATGCAATATATGGCGGAAACGGTATTGGGCTTGCACTTACTAAACGCATAGTTGAAATTATGGGCGGCAAAATTTCAGTGACAAGTCAAACAGGAAAAGGAAGCAAATTTAAGATAGAGATACAAAATGTTAAGATTGCATCAATTCCCCATTTAACTGAACAAAAATACAGCCCTGAAACAGATTCAATAATTTTTGATAAAAAGGATGAAATACTTATAGATGATGACATTGAATTAAAGAAAAAAATAAATCCTGAAATTATAGCAAAAATCCCTGAATTGATGGAAATTCTTAAACAAGATTTTTTACCTGGATGGGAAGAAATTCATGAGAAATTATATATGGATTACATTGAAAAATGGGTCAAAGAATTAAAAGAACTGGCTGAGAATTATAACTACGAGCCTTTGACAGACTGGTGCAGGAACGTACTTTTACAAGTCGATTCTTTTGATATTGTAAATCTGCCGGTTACATTAAAATCTTTTCCAGAAATAATAGATGATTTGCAGTTGATAATATCAACCCCGGAGAACGCAAAAAAGACACAAAGCTCACAAAGAGAAAAACAAAAATTGATTTAACCTGTTTTAGCTGTGGTGAAAAAAAAGGAAAAACCATGAAAGATATTGAAAGCCATATTCTGATTGTTGATGATAACCCTCAAAATCTACAAATACTTGGACAGTTTTTAAAACAAAATAACTACAATGTTGCAGCAGCAGTTGACGGTAAACCTGCACTTGAAATGATTGCCAGCAGGAAACCCGACCTTGTTTTACTTGATATTATGATGCCGATTATGGATGGAATTGAGACATGCAGACAAATAAAAGCAAATCCTGAAACAAATGATATTCCGGTTATATTTCTTACTGCAAAAGTTGAAACTGACGATATTGTAAAAGGATTTGAAATCGGAGCAGCTGATTATGTTACCAAACCCTTTAATACTTATGAACTCCTTGCAAGGATAAAAACCCATCTGGAATTAAAAAAGAGCAGGGATATAATCACAAAACAAAGCAGGGAGCAAAAAGAATTGCTCCATATACTCTGCCATGACCTGGCAAATCCTTTTAATTCAATAATCAGCCTTGCCTCTGTTTTTAATAGTTTTAACACCCCTGAAAAAATGGAAGAAATGATGCATTATCTCAAACAGTCAGCTGACAATGGGGTTCAAATTATTGATCTTGTGAGAAAAATGCGGGCATTGGATGAAAAAAGTCTTGAAATAACAGGATGTGACTTAAAAACCGCATTAAGCGAATCAATGTACATGTTGAAAAGCAGGTTTTCTGAAAAAAATATTAGCTGCGAAATCTTTATTAATGAAAATGAGGATTATATTATTTATGCAGAAAAAACATCCCTGATTAATTCCATAATTAATAATCTGTTAACAAATGCAATAAAGTTTTCTTATCCTGATTCAAAAATTTTTATTCGGGTTCAAAAGGAAAATGATAAGGTAATATTATCAATAAAAGATTTTGGAATAGGTATGCCCAAAAAAATATTAAACGATATTTTTGATATTAGAAAAAGTACAAGCAGAACAGGCACAAACGGAGAAACAGGTACTGGCTTTGGAATGCCCCTTGTGAAAAAATTCATACAGGCTTATGGAGGAGAAATTGATATAATTTCACTGGAAAAACATGTGGAAAGCCTTGATAATAATGGAACGGAAATTATAATCACATTAAAAGTTTATAAAGAACAAAGACTTGATTAAAGAAATCCGATTTTTTAAAAAAATCGGATTTCTAAAAAAAATGCCATATGAATCAACACCCTGCTTCATTATCATACTGCCCAAGTTTAAGAAAAAATATCAGAAAAGGGCCTGAAACCATAAAACATCCGGCCATGAGAATACCTGCTGAAAAAGAATAGGTTTCACCCATATGTCCGATAGCAGTCGGAAGAATGCCTCCGCCTATGAGAAAAGACGTTGGAGGCCCAAGGGCGCTTGTAACACTTCTCATTGACGGTGGAGCAATGCGAGAAAGTGCGGCAAAAGCTGCTGGAAAGAAAGAAGACAGAACCGCCGGTTGAATAAAAATTATAATTATAAGCCACTGATTTTTTACAATTCCCAGCAAAACAGTTGATATGCCTGCTGCTAAAAGAGTAATTGCCATAGTGGGCTTCTGACCGATTTTATCTGTTACCCATCCTGCAACAAAAACCATAATAAGCCCGGATAACTGGGAAAGGCCGATAAGTGTGTTGGCTTTTGTCAGATCCATATTGTGATCTGTAACAAGAAAAAGGGGAAGCATGGCGTAAATACCTGCATTTCCGCCCATAGCCATTGCAAAAAGAAGAACCATAATCCAGAAACAAGGTTTTGAAAGAATATATTTTACATTGTTTAAACCTGGCAGCTGGCCTGGAAAATCTCCCCCGCTTCCCCTCATACTGTATGCAAGAGCAGTCAATAAAGCAACACCTGACCAAATTAAAAGAACTATTCTCCAGGAAAACCAGTTCATTAGAAGGGCAGCAATGAGCGGAGCAGTAACAAAGCTCAAAGGCGGGGCAGATTGATGAACGCTTAAGGCTTTTCCCCAGTCCTCTTTTCTTATTTCTGCGGTAATGGTGGCAATGGCAGAAGGCAGGTGAATACCGGCTGCCAGACCGATAATCATGAGCAGAATTCGGATAATCCAGAGAGAATGAACAAAAGCAATTGGTATGAGTGCCAGTCCAACAACCCATGCGGAGATATTAAGTGTCCCCCTGTGATTTACCTTTGATGAAATAAGGCCGGAACATAAAGGCGCAAGAAGATAACCTATGGACATCATTAAAAATAATGAACCTGCCTGGCTGTGATTAATTCCTAAATCCTTTTCAATGGCAGGCATAAGGGGAGCAAACATAACTCTTGTAACAAATCCCAGGTAAAAAAGCCACGCAACAAATATTGTCACCCCGATTCTCGCACTGAAAGGTTCAGGCATGGGGCAGTCGTCTATTCCTATGTCATTCATATTATCCTCTAAATAATTAAAAAAGGAGTGCCAAACTGAAAGTTTGGGCAAAAAATTTAAGATTTGATAACTTTTCTTTCCTGTCCGGCTATTATTGGAATAAGACAGCGCAAAGCCTTATTTACCGATTCCGAATCTTGAAAATATTTCCTGACATCTGACTCCAGCATCACTGCACCGTCTTTCAGTGTAAAAAAGTGTGTTAAAATTTCTCCATCCTTATTATGAATTCTAACAGTATGCCCTTTGCGATAGGCTTTGTAATATTTACCTTGTACACGGCCTGGCATGGATGAAAAATCATATTCAGGAAGCATGTCATTATCATTTTGTTTTTCATAAATTTTGTTTTTCATAAGCCTTCCTTTCATTAAAAAAGGATCATTAAATACTGTTTTGCCTTCTTCAAAACTGATTTTATGCTTTTTAGAATTTTTTAATGATTTATCTTTATCCCATTCAAATGTCAGGTTCATTACAATCTCTTTATTCATCTCTTTCATTAAGATGTTTATCTATCAAAGAAAGGGTGGTTGTTTTACCAAACTGGCGGGGGCGGTTGATTGTTAAATATTTCCCTTTTTCAATAAGCTGGATAATATTTTTAATTTTTCCTGACGTATCTGCCATGTAATGTCTTTTGGAAATACATAAACCTGTATCATTGAATTCTTTTCCCATAAAGACCTCGTTTTTTTGTAAATTAGTACTATAAACTCTTATGGTCCGGCTTCATACATAAAAGTAATATACACGAAATCACAGCACATATCAACCCTGTAAAAAAGCCCCCCTGTATAGCCCCCACGTAGGGGGGCGCTACCGTTTCAATTCAAACCGAACGGTAGCGCCTCCCTACGTGGAGGCTTTTAAGCTGGTACCTGTAAAAAATCCTGCAATTATTATGTATATGGATTGCTTGTTCATGAAGTATTATTGAAAACCACAGAGTTCACAGAGAAGGCACAGAGTTTCACAGAGAAAATAATAATAAAATCTTTGTGCTCTCTGTGAAAATCTCTGGGTTCTCTGTGGTTAATAGATACAGATAGGCAATAGACATTATCGGAAATAAGGATTTCCACCGTAGGGTGTGTTAGGCGATAGCCGTAACGCACCGTTATTTTAAGGTTGCGGTGCGTTACGCTGCGCTAACACACCCTACAAACCTTATTTCCGATAATGTCTAATTAGTACATAAGATTGGGCAGATAAAGAATAATCTGGGGAAAGATAAACAAGATAATAATACCCACAAGAACAGCCAGCATAAAAGGAAGGATTCCTTTAAAAATAGACTCCAGTGCCATACCTCCGGGAAGACCTCTTGCCACCCCGAATACTACATAAACATTAATGCCCACAGGCGGTGTTATAACTCCCATTTCCGTAACCATAACAATGATTATTCCAAACCAGATGGGATCATAACCAAGGTCCAAAACCAGGGGGAAAAATATGGGAACTGTCAGCATAACAAGAGCCAGGGAATCCATAAAACATCCGCCCAGGAAATAAACTACGATAACCATTCCAAGGACTAAAAAAGCAGGCAGGTCAAAACCGCCGATCCATGAGGCAATATTAAAAGGAATACGTGTAACAGCCAGAAACTTGCCAAAAACTTCGGCTCCTGCAATAAGCATCATTACCATACACGAAGTTCTTAATGTTTCATAAAGTGCTGCCACAAAATTTTCCCAGGATAATTGCTTGCGAATTATGGAAACTGCCATTACACCGAAAACACCCACAGCAGCAGCTTCAGTCGGTGTAAACAGGCCCACAAACAAACCGCCCATAACAAGGCCAAATACTGCAAGGGTTTCGCTGAGATCAAGCAGAGATTTTAATTTTACCTTCCAGGTAAATGATTCTCCTTTAGGTCCCTGCTCAGGTTTAAAGGAACACCAAATAAGGATAGCAATAATAAATAATATTGTCACCAAAAGAGCCGGGAATATTCCTGCGACAAATAATTTTCCAATGGATTGTTCCGTAAGAACTCCGTAAACAATCAAAACAACGCTGGGAGGCATAATCATTCCAAGACCCCCGCCTGATGCCACAGAACCTGCTGCAAGCTCATCAGCATATTCTTTGCGCCTCATTTCAGGCAGTCCTACTGTTGCCATTGTTGCTGCTGTTGCTGCACTGGAACCGCAGACAGCACCAAAAGCAGTACAGGCCGAAACAGTTGTAATTGCCAGTCCTCCGCGAATATTTCCCAGGTATTTATAAGCTGTATCATATAATCTGCGGCTTATTCCGCTGTTAAATGCGAGCTGGCCCATTAAAATAAAAAGCGGAACCGTTGTAAGACCATAGGAAGAAAAGGTTTCATAATAACTTTTTGCAAGCAGATTAAGCCCGCCTTTAAATGAAACAATAATGCTGAATCCCAGGAAACCGATCATTCCCATAACATAAGCAACAGGCATCCTGGTTAAAAAAAGCAGCACCATTATAATAATACCGATAATACCGATTAATGTAGGGTTCATTTTTCTCTCATTTCCTCAAAATTTTCAACAATACCCTTAATAATAATCACTGAAAACATAATAAAGCTGAAACCAACAACAAAAATAATAAGATATTCAGGCAGTTCAAGATTCATGGAAACCTCTCCTGATTCCATCATTTTTACGGCATAGTCAAACATGCGCCATGTTACCAGGCCAAAAAATGAAAAACTCAAAATTCCTGTTATGGAATCAATAACCAGGCGTTTTTTACTTGATAATTTACTGATAAATATTTCAACACCAATATGGCTTTTTTGTTCATGTGCATATGGAAGTGAAAGGGCAACTCCCAGTATTCCCATAAAACTTACCAGTTCAACAGACCCAAAAACAGGATGTTTAAAAAGCCTGCCAACAATGTCAACACAGGTTAATGCGGTCATTCCTAACAGACATGCAGCAGAAATTGCCTTCATCTTATCTGATATAAATTGAATAATTTTCCAAATTTTTCTCATGAATTATTCCTGTTATTAATACTTTGAGGGGGCATAAATGCCCCCTCTTGTTTTAATTATTCAAATTTTTTCAAAGAATCGCGAATTGCCTGGATTACAGCTTTTCCATCCAGCTTTTTCTTATCAAGTTTACCTGAATATTTTTCAATAAGAGGAGCAACAGTTTTTTTCCATCTCTCACTTTCCTTGTTATCAATACCTACAAGTTCATTTCCCTGCTGCAAGAAAAATCTTGTGCCAACCATGTCGCTGCTGTCCCATGCATCTCCATGTTTGCCAGCCCATTCTTTATTAATATCATTAATGATCTTCTGATCTTTTGGATCAATAGAATCCCATTTATCTTTGTTCATAACAATAAAAAATGTTGTTGTATATGCTGCTGAATAGGCTGAAGTTGCATAATCAACAACTTCTCCGAGTTTCCACCCTTTATTTGCTTCAAGGGGATATGCAGAACCGTCAACAACACCTTTTTGAAGACTTTGATATGTTTCAGGCATGGGCATGGGAACCGGTGTTCCTCCAAGAGCCTTGACAACTTCAGCACTTGTTCCTGTTGAACGGATTTTCAAACCTTTAAGATCTTCCAGTTTTTTAACAGCCTTGCCTTTGGTATGGATTAATCCGGGGCCGTGGGCATGAAAGTACATTACTTCAGTATTTTTAAATTCTTTTGGGGTAAATTTTGCATAAAGATTATTGGCTACTGTTGTTGCAGCTGTTCCTGATGTATAACCAAAAGGCAGATCCACAGCAGACATAACAGGAAATTTTCCACGGGTATAAGCCAGTGCAGATGTTCCGATGTCTGCAATGCCGTCTTCAACACTGTCATAGGTTTGCTTGGCTTTGGTAAGGGTCTGGCCTGCATAATACTGAAGCTTTATTCTACCTTCAGTACGTTTTTCTACTTCTTTGCACCAGGATTCGGAAAGCTGGCTTTGAATATGGGTCGGCGGGAAAAAATTGCTGTATGTTAAAGTGGTTGCAGCTCCTGAGGAAGCAGGGAAAATAATACCAATAGTAAAACAGAAACAAATTGCAAGAAGTACGGAAGTACGGTTTAAAACGTTCTTGTTCATGAATACCCTCCATGTCAATGCCTGGTAATAATAGTTAATAAAAGTTAATACTTTTTTTGTTATAATCTTCTCAGCTTAAATATTCCTCTCCTTTCATTAAATGTTTATAGTTTTTTATAAGTAATCATAGTATATTATATGAATTTAATTCATAATGCCAGTAAAAAAATAACTTTTCAGGGTCGAACCTGAAAGTTATTTTTAAGTAGGGTGCGTTAGCGCAGCGTAACGCACCTCAACCTAAAATAACGGTGCGTTACGGCCTATGGCCTAACGCACCCTACTACTTGATGTTAGGGATATGAAGTTGCCCCTGCAAAACCTGTGGGTTTTGGTATTCCTTTATTCTTCCTCATTTCCATTGGAATATCTCCCAGGCTTAGATCTATATTGGTACTGATATTTTCAATGGTTTTGCTTATCCCGTCTTTTTCCAGTGTAAGAGTAAAAGAGCGGTCATCTTTTAAGCCGCGGAACCAGAAATCTCCGAAATTATCTGTTTCTGCTTGAAAGGTTTCTGCACTTTCATTATCTTTTAATACACAGTCAGCCCCGATAATTACCTCTTTTTCAAGGGGATCGTATAAAGTACCTGCCACAAATTTTTTGGGCAGATTTTGATAGTACAATCTTGATTTGGTCTTTGCTTCAGGGTTGAGGATCTCTGCATTGCTGATAAATTCCTTAAGATCTTCTTCCTCTCCGAATTTAAGGGCCTCGGTCGGACATTGATCTACACATCTGGGCACTTCCCACTCTTCGTCATTGTCAAGAAGATGGGCGCATCCAGTACATTTTTGTGCAATATTTAGATTATCATTAAAAAAGATGGCATTATGGGGACATGTGTCTGCACAAAGTTTACATCCAATACATTTTTCAGGATTAACTATAACAAGACCGTCATCTCTCTTATATATGGCTTCATTTTTGCACTGCTCAATACACGGAGCATCATCACAATGATGGCACATTTTGGGAATATAGGAAACCTTGACCTTGGGAACCTGTCCTCTTACCTGCTCGGTTATACCAATCCAGAACTGTCCTGTATCAGGCTGAGGTTTAGCATAAGGAGTCCAGTCATTGGCAACATGTTCATCCTTACATGCGATCTGGCAGCAATAACATCCGTTGCATACGGAAAGATCAATAGCAAATACTTTCATTATTATTCATCTCCTTCTACAATCCAGGCATCAAAGCAAAGTCCGGCAGCCTGGTCGTATTTTCTTGCAAATGCTTCTGGATATTCTCTTCTCCAGCGGTCCATTTCTTCACCTTTGAGTTTTTCAACCTGAACAAGATAGGCTGTTGTTGCCTGACCTACACAGTTTTCAGAAGTAATTCCCGCAGGTGAGATTGTATTAATGGCTCCACCGCGCTCAATTTCTCCGGTTTTAATAGGATCATGCCTTGCACCGTGATCTGCATAAACAACACCTTCACGAAGACGTTCCGTTACATAAGCACCAAAAAGAACAATTCCTCTTTCATTATACATCTTGACAATATCACCGTGTTTAATACCCCGTTTTTCAGCTTCACTGGGATTAATCCACATAGGCTCGTATTTATATCCGTCAGGTCCTAAAACCTTACATGTGGGTGCTTCTCTTGTCCAGGTAATATCATCGCACTGTGAATGAACCCGCCATCTTCCGTGATTGGACATCAAAATCAGGGGAAACATCTTGGCTCTATGGCTGGACAGACGTTCGTCATGCATTGCGCTCTTTTCAATCCATTTTGGAATGGGCTGCCTTTCCATATCATTGGGAAATGCCTTGGCAAGTGCTTCTGAATAAAACTCAAGTTTTCCTGAAGGTGTGGGCAGTTTGTTGTTTTCAGGATCATCATGGAACAGCCTGAATCCTGGAGGATCATCTTTCCAGTCTTCTGCTGTATTATACATCCAGTATTTTTTCTCCTTGAGCTGTTCCCAGGATACCAGGTCTTCACCGCCCATATAACCCCAGACTTTTTTCTGCATATCAAAAACACTCAAGCCTTCGGTAAGTTCCTCATCCAGCCCGAATTTTTTGGCAACTTCCACAACAACCTCAAAATCACTTTTTGATTCGCCGATAGGCTCAATAGCCTTGTCTGCAATCATGATATTGGGCTGCATGGTTCCCTGGCGGATGTTAGTGAGAATATCATCAACTTCCATGTAGGTATTAACAGGGAGAATAATATCTGCATAAATACAGTCATTTTCAAGCCAGGGATGCTGTGCCACAATTGTTTCAATCTTTGGGTTTCTCATGGCAATCTCGGTTTCATTACCACCGTTCCAGCAGGTAATGCGACAGGGAGTATCTGTCCACATCATATGAATTTCACTACCGCCTTCTTCCTTGGGAATAGGGTAGGTATATTCATTAAACTGGTCTTTTACCAGGGCTTCAATAGCACCTGTGCCATAAAAGGTTATGGGTTCATCAGATTCAATAGCTTTGTGTATAAGAGTTTTTGGAATTACCTGCTCCTGCCATGCTGTAACAGAAGACATAACCGGAACAGACAGGCGTTCTTCAATTTCAGGATTCCAGAAAAAGGTTCCTGCCAGACCGTCTTTTCTGGGCATACCAAAATATGTTAATTGATGATGATGAACTCCTGGAGCGCCCAGTCCCTGCATACCGAGCATTATAACCTCAAGCCGTGCATTTTCATGGGAATATGGCCCCCTGATAAAACCGCCGCCAAAATAATGGGCAATAGAAGTTACTTTTTTACCAAATTCCCGTGCAAGAGCTTTTATTGTCCATTCAGGTACACCGCATTTTTTAGATGCCCAGGCAGGAGTTTTAGGAACCCCGTCTTCTTTGCCCAGAACATATTCTTCAATCTTGTCCATACCAACTGCATGGGTTGCAACATATTCCTTGTTGTACAAATTTTCGGTGATCCAGACATGAATAATTGCAAGCTGCAATGCTGAATCAGTATTAGGCAGAACAGGAATCCATTTATCTGCATGAATTGCAGCTCCGTAATTGAGATCAGGGCAGATATAAATTTGCTTTATTCCGCATTCTTTCCAAAAATAACAGAGCCTGCTTGCAAACTGACCTGTAAAACCCCAGGGAGTAGTCTCAGGATCACATCCCCAGAACAATACCATTTCCGAATGTTCGGTTGAATCATTAACAAGATTGGCAGCAGGCCACATATTACCCTGAACACCCTGGCCCCACACATGTTTTGCACCCCAGTACCAGCCTTCCCAGGAATCAGGGTTACGCACCTGGATGGTAAAGCCTCCCAGACGATCCAAAAGTGTTCCTGAATGACCATGAGGAGTGTTAATGGTTTTACATTCACCATGACCGTCCCCCTGCATCAAAACAGCATATGGACCGTATTCTTTATGAACACGTTTTAGCTCGGAAGCCACAAGTTCTGTTGCTTCATCCCAGGAGATTCTTTTATATTTGCTCTTACCGCGATTCTGGGTATTACGCTCACCATTTGGATCCCAGTCAACTCTTTTTAAAGGATATTTTATGCGGTTAGGTGAGTAAACACGTTTTTTATATGCCAGGGAAAATGGGCCTGGCAGAGATCTCCAGGTCGGCTCAATTGTTTTTCCATCTCGTTCCATTTTCCACTGGCGAACATCTTCTTTATTATATTTCCAGCCGTATTTCATAGGGCGGATTCTGACGATCTTGCCGTCTTTTACATCCACCATACCTTCTGAACCTCCGCCAAAAAAACCACCAAGGCCAAGGCTTCTCAAGACTGTTTTGTCTTTGGTTTTAATTTTTGCCATTTTGCCCTCCTTAAATCACTTTATTCATTGGACTTTATCGAATATTTATTCCTGCAACGACACTTAGCCCTGAAAGGGCAAATTAATATAGCCCAGGCCAAGGGCCTGGGATCTTGAATAACCCCAAACCTGTTAGCTCTGAAAGAGCGTATTAAAACATGATTTTAAAGCTCTGTTTTTTCATAATCCGCCCTTTCAGGGCTGAATAAATTTAGATGTTTTCAGTCCCAGGCCCTTGGCCTGGGCTGTATTATTTCGCCCCTTTGGGGCTTTAAAATCATTATAAGTATCGTTGTTGGGTTATTACATTATGCAAACATACCCGGTGCCTCTGGCTGACCTGCCGGACTTTTACGGGGTATCATAGGTATATCACCTAAACTCAGATCAATTTCTGTGCTGATATTTTCTATGATTTTTGTTTTTCCATCTTTTTCCAGGGTAAGGGTAAAAGAGCGGTTATCCTCTAATCCTCTGAACCAGAAATCTCCGAAATTGTCAGTTTCCGCTTTAAAGCTTGCTCCGGATTCATCATCTTTAAGTACGCAGGATGCTCCTATAATAACCTCTTTTTCAACTGGATCATATAAAGTTCCTGCAACAAATTTCTTTGGCAGATTTTTATAGTATAATCTTGATTTTGTTTTAGCTTCAGGATTAATAAACTGGGCATCTTTGATAAAATCCTTAAGATCTTCTTCTTCACCGAATTTAAGAGCCTCAGTAGGACATTGATCTACACATCTGGGTACTTCCCATTCTTCGTCATTATCAAGAAGATGAGCGCATCCTGTACATTTTTGTGCAATATTAAGGTTATCATTAAAAAAGATAGCATTATGGGGACATGTGTCAGCACAAAGTTTGCATCCAATACATTTTTCAGGGTCAACAATAACAAGACCGTCTTCTCTCTTGTATATAGCTTCATTTTTACACTGTTCAATGCAGGGAGCATCATCACAATGATGACACATCTTTGGAATATAGGAAACCTTTACCTTGGGAACCTGCCCCCTTACCTGTTCAGTAATCCCTACCCAGAACTGACCTGTATCAGGCTGGGGTTTGGCATAAGGTGTCCAGTCATTGGCAACATGTTCGTCCTTACATGCAATCTGACAGCAATAACATCCATTACATACGGAAAGATCAATAGCAAATACTTTCATTATTTATCACCTCCAACGATCCAGGCATCCATACACAGACCTGCATCTGGATCATATTTTCTTTCAAATGCTTCAGGATAATCTTTTCTCCATTGATCCATTTCCTGTCCTGAAACCCTTCCCACCTCAACCAGATATCCGCCCCCAATCTGACCAACGCAATTATCAGATGTAATAGCACCCGGAGTAATTGTGTTAATTGCGCCTCCGCGTTCAATTTCACCGGTTTTTATGGGATCATGCCTTGCTCCGTGGTCCATATAACAGACACCGGGTCTAACACGTTCTGTAACATAAGCGCCCCCGAGAACTATTCCGCGCTCATTATAAATCTTGACAATATCGCCGTTTTTAATACCCCGCTTTTCCGCTTCAGAGGTATGGAGCCACATGGGTTCGTATTTATACCCGTCAGGTCCCAGAATTTTACATGTGGGTGCTTCACGGGTCCAGGTAATATCATCGCATTGAGCATGAACTCTCCATCTTCCGTGGTTTGACATCATCAAAAGAGGGAATATCCTTGCCCTGGGACTGGAAAGACGTTCATCGTGGTTATGACTTTTTTCAATCCATTTGGGAATTGGGGGTCTTTCTTTATCATCAGGAAATGCTTTGGCAAGGGATTCGGAATAAAATTCCAGTTTGCCGGTTGGAGTTCCCAGAGGGTTTTTTTCAGGATCGTTATAAAAATTTCTGAATCCAGGAGGGTCATCTTCCCAGTCTTCAGCAGTATTATATACCCAGTATTGCTTTTCTTCTAATTGTTCCCAGGTAACAAGTTTTTCACCGCCCATGTATTCCCATATCTTTTTTTGAAGTTGAGGTATGGTCATATTATCTGTAAGCTCTTTTTCATAGCCCAGCTTTTTACCTATTTCCAGGACAACTTCTGCATCACTTTTGGATTCGCCAATAGGCTCAATAGCTTTTTCAGCTATCATGATATTGGGCTGCATGGTTCCCTGGCGGATATTGGTGAGAATATCGTCAACTTCCATAAAAGTATTGGCAGGAAGAATAACATCTGCATAAATGCAGTCATTTTCAAGCCAGGGATGCTGTGCAACAATGGTTTCAATCTTGGGGTTGCGCATTGCAAGTTCGGTTTCATGTCCAAAATTCCAGCAAGTAATCCTGCAAGGGGTATCTGTCCATATCATATGGATTTCACTTCCGCCTTTTTCTTCTTCAATAGGAAATTCATATCTATTGAACTGGTCTTTAACCAGGGCGTTCTGTGCTCCGGTTCCGTGAAATACAATGGGTTCTTTGCCTTCAATCGCATTTTGAATCAGGGTTTTGGGAATTACCTGCTGCTGCCATGCTGTTACCGAAGACATAACAGGAAGGGAAAGGCGTTCTTCAATTTCAGGATTCCAGAAAAATGTTCCTCCAAGACCTTCTGCACGGGGCATACCAAAATAGGTTAGCTGATGCTGGTGAACTCCGGGAGCACCCAGGCCCTGCATACCAAGGAGAATACATTCAAGCCTGGCAGGTTCATGAGAAAAAGGCCCCCTGATAAATCCGCCTCCAAAGTAATGGGCTATGGAAGTTGTTTTTGCAGCAAATTCCCGTGCAAAAGCTTTTATTGTCCATTCAGGCACACCGCATTTTTCAGATGCCCATTCAGGTGTTTTAGGAACCCCGTCTTCCCTGCCCAGAACATAATCTTCAACCTTGTCCATGCCTACTGCATGGGTTGCAACATATTCCTTGTTATATAAATCTTCCTTAATCCATGTATATATAACAGCAAGCTGCAATGCTGCATCTGTATTTGGCAAAACAGGTATCCATTTATCTGCATGAACAGCAGCTCCGTAATTAAGGTCAGGACAGATATAAACCTGTTTAATTCCGCATTCTTTCCAGAAATAGCAGAGGCGACTTGCAAACTGACCTGTAAAACCCCAGGGTGTTGTTTCAGGATCACATCCCCAGAACAATACCATGTCAGCATGTTCGGTGGTATCTTTAACAATATTGGCAGCCGGATACATAATACCCTGTGCTCCCTGTCCCCATACATGTTTTGCTCCCCAATACCATCCTTCCCAGGAATCAGGATTTCTTACCTGGAGAGTAAATCCTCCCATGTGATCCAGGAGAACCCCAGGATGTCCGTGAGGAGTGTTAATAGTTTTACATTCTCCATGTCCGTCCCCCTGCATGAGAATAGCATGAACACCGTATTTTTTATGGACCCGTTTAATCTCGTTTGCAATAATATCTGAAGCCTCATCCCATGAAATACGGACATATTTACTTTTTCCGCGATTTTGGGGATTACGTTCTCCATTAGGATCCCAGTCAACTCTTTTAAGAGGATATTTTATACGGTTGGGTGAATAAACACGTTTTTTATAAGCAAGTGAAAAAGGGCCTGGTAAAGATTTCCAGCTGGGTTCAATGGTTTTTCCGTTTCTTTCCATTTTCCACTGCCGAACATCCTTTTTGTCATATTTCCAGCCGTACTGCATAGGCCGGACTCTGACTATTTTACCATTTTTAACGTCAACCATGCCTTCAGCGCCTCCGCCAAAATATCCGCCGAGACCGAGGCTCCTTAAGACTGTTTTGTCCTTGGTTTTAATCTTTGGGGTTTCAATCTTTGGGGTTTTAATTTTTGCCATGTTTTTGTAAACCTCCTTGGGAGATACTTAAGAAGAGGGGTAAAATAAAAAATAAACGAGTAATATTTTCAAAATGTTTTGCATACATAAGATGAAAGCAATTCATTGTCAAGGATATTTTTGCATGTAATTTTGTATTTCATAAACAGCACAGGCATTTTATGAATTAACAGAATGATTTTAATTGTTAAAAATACTTAATTACATTATTTATTCAGTAAGTTAAATCTATTTAGAACAATAAGGCAAAGTTGAAAACATTTGATTGCTATCTAAATTTATAAATACAATAATTCAATTTTAGTATGGAAATTACATGTTATTATGTATTTAATAATAAAGATTCCGGGATATTTCAGCAGCAGTTTTCTTTAAGGGTTCCATAACATCCTTTAAAAAATCCTGAGTTATCCTGAATGAAGGCCCTGCAATAACAACAGCAGCAACAGGAATTCCTTCATGATTAAAAATAGGCGCTCCAATTGCATGTGTTCCCTCATAACGTTCACCATTATCATATGCAATTCCGGTTTTTTTAATCTCTTCAAGTAGTTGTCTGTATTCTTTTTTGGAAGTAATTGTATTGGAGTTAAAACGGGTAAATTTTTGCTTAAGGCATTGTTCCACAAAATCATTTTGATTAAATGCAAGAATGGTTTTAGCTCCGGCTGTAACATTTACAGGAACCTGTTCACCCAGTTCAAAAGAAAAACGCAGATGTCTTTGCCCTTCCACCTGGCAGGCCAGTATAATATTGCTTCCTGACACCATTTCCAGAGCAACGCTTTCCCCTACAAATTTACTAAGCTCATCCAGAAAAGGTCTGGCAATATTTACAATGGAATTATTAAGGGATTTGATAACTGCATTTCCGATTTCAGCAACAGAACGTCCCAGCATATATTTTTTAGTATCAGGATTTTGCTTCAAAAAATCGTGATCTGCGAGCAAATGCAATAATCTGCTTACTGTTGATTTGTGAATATCAAGCTTTTTACTTAATTCCAGAGTTCCCATTTCATGATTATCAGGAGTAAAAGCCAGTAAAATTTTAAGTGCTTTTTCAGTAGATGACAGGTTGCCGGATTTGGATTTCATCTGTACCTTCTTTGTAAGAATTGATGCAAAAAAGAGTTTTATATTTAGCAACTGAATTTCATTATTAGGGATTCGATATTGGAAAGTTTTGAAGATGTCAAGAAGAATAATTTTATTTCGCTGGCAGAAAAATTTCAAAAACACTGCCAGAACCTGGTTTACTGTCAGCAATAATACTGCCTTTGTGGGATTGGACAATGTGTTTTACAATGGCAAGACCCAATCCTGTTCCTCCCTGTTTACGGCTCCTGGATTTATCAACCCTGTAAAATCTTTCAAACAGCCTTGGCAGATGGGTTTTGGGGATACCAATTTAATGGTTTTCAAAAATTAAAGATAGCATCTTATTGTTAGAAAAATATTAGAATTATGTTAGAATTATGTAAATTTAACAATATCTGATTTGGGGAAAAAGAAAAAAAACTTGATTTCATATATAATAATAAAATGCTATATTAAATGAATCATAATGAATATAGATGTAATTTGTCAGGAATTTATAATATTTTGAATGCTTTGCAATGCATTTGATGGCATTGAAAGCAAAATAAAGACATTTTAACAATAGAAAGAGAACTTTATGAAAACAACATTGCTGTTTTTAGCCGTGCTATTTTTAGCCATCCTATTTTTAAGCATGGGTCTGATTATCTGGAGACTTTTAAAAAAAATCAAATTATTGGAAAAGCGTAAACAGCAGTTAAAAAGCCGCTTAAATGAAAATGAAGAACATTTTAAGTTGTTTATGGACCATATGCCAGGGATATCATTTATAAGTGACCCTGACGGGAATATGATTTATGCAAATAAACGACTGCTTGAATTTTATGGTCTTGAACCGGAGGATAATCTTTGCTTTAAATTTGAAGAGCTAACTACTCCAGATTTAGCTGCTGAATTCAGGAAACAGGATCAAGAGGTTCTTTCAAAAGGAGATCCCATAATGATTGAGGAGACCATTCCTGATAAATCAGGTACAAGATACTGGCTTACATATAAATTCCCACTTCACAGGCCAGGACGTTCAACACTGGTAGGAGGTATTGGTGTTGATATAACAGATCGCAAACAAAGTGAAATGACTTTAATGTTAAAACTCAGATTCGAAGAAACAGTAACAAATATTTCTTCTCGATTTGTAGGAATATTTAATCTTGATGATTCTCTTAATGCATCTCTTGCAGATATGGGAAAAATCAGCAATTCAGACAGGACCTATATTTTTCTATTGCGTAAAGAAGAAAATATTCTGGATAATACTCATGAATGGTGTGCCAAAGGTGTTGAACCCCAGATTGAAAACCTGCAAAATCTGCCTTCAAATACCCTTCCCTGGTGGATGGAAGAACTTGAAAATAATAAATTGATAAGGATATCTAATGTTTCTAAAATGCCTGAAAATGCAAATGCTGAAAAAAAGATACTTGAAAGTCAGGGTATAAAGTCACTAATGGTAATACCCCTTAGAACAGATGAAAAATTGTCAGGCTTTATTGGTTTTGACAATGTAAAGGAAAAAGGACTGTGGAATGAAAAAGACCTGTCTCTTCTGCGCACAGTAGCACATATTTTCGAAAATGCTTTTAAACATAAATTGCATGAAAACAGCTTGTTTGAAAATGAAGAAAAATTCAGGACTCTTTTTGATAATGTTCCAGTGTTTATTGATGGATTTGATGAACATGGAAAATGTAATTTGTGGAATAAGGAATGTGAAAGAATTTTCGGCTGGACAATTGATGAACTCAATTCCCATGATAATGCGCTTTCCCTGTTCTATCCTGATCCTGAAGTTTGTAAAGAGGTTCAGGACACACTAACTTCTAAACCTGAGAGAGTTTTCAGGGAATGGCGTCCAACTACCAAATACGGAAAAGAACTCATTACCTTATGGGCCAATTTTCAACTTCCTAACAACCTGGTAATTAATATCGGATACGATATTACAGATCGCAAGCAGGCAGAAATTGAACTTCAAAGAGCCAAAGAAGAAGCTGAAACAGCCAGTCAGGCAAAAAGTGAATTCATGGCCAGCATGACTCATGAACTGCGAACTCCTTTAAATGTGATTATGGGGTTTTCCCAATTGCTCAGACACAACGACAATCTTTATCCGGAACAAATGAAAAACATAAAGATCATTCTTGAAAATTGTGAGAATTTACTGACACTTATAAACAATGTGCTAAGTGTAGCAAAACTAGAAAGCGGATACACTCTAATAGATGAAAAGGATTTTGACTTTTACAAAATGCTGGATGAGATATTAACGATGTTTATTTATAAATCTGAGGAAAAAAAACTGCACCTGGTTTTTGAGTGCGATTCAGCTGTTCCGCAGCATATTAAATCTGATGAATTTAAACTGCGGCAGATTCTGCTAAATCTTATTGGAAACAGTATCAAGTTTACTAAAAAAGGCTGCATTTTTTTGAGGGTCAGTATTTTAGCACCTGATAATATAGAAGCAGACGACCAGGACACAAAAAAGATAAAACTTCAATTTGAAATCAACGATACTGGCATCGGGATTTCTGTTGACGAACTTGAAAGCATTTTTGATTCTTTTGTAAAAACAGAAGAAGGCTGGAAATATTATGAAGGAGCAGGTCTGGGACTAACAATTAGCAGGAAATATGTAAAGATGATGGGCGGCAATATCTCTGTCAACAGCGAAATCGGCAAAGGTACTACTTTCAAATTCGTGATCCAGGTAAAATTGTCAAAAAATCAAAAATTAGAGGATAGCCAGGAATTATCACATTTCTGTACACCATATCTTGATGCAGGATCTTCATCCGGAAAAAAATTTACATTTAATAGAAGTTCAAAAACAAAGATCATGAAAGAGTCTAAAAAGATAGATCTCAGTATTTTGCCTTCTGATATTCTAAAAGAAATGGAAAACGCTGCAATAATATGCGATGTGGATAAAATTGAAAATATCATAAAAAATCTGGGGATATATGACACTTCTATGGCAGAGCACTTGTCGACTATTGCTGAGCACTACGATTATGGTAAAATTTTAAAACTAATTAAAGAAGCAAAAAATAAGTACAAAAAATAAGAAAATTCATTCTTTCGCAGCAATTTCCAGTTCTTCAAAATCCGGATATTATCAAATTTTAATAAACTTTTATTACTAATCATATGAGATAGTTAATCTACTTCAGCAGATAGAGAAAAATTTATAATTTTCTTTGGATTTTTTTATTGTATAGGAAATTATATAATCTGTGTATGTCTGTGTAATCTGTGGTTGTAGAGACGCAAAATTTTGCGTCTCTACGGCGTCGGTACAACCATAATCCGTTTTATAAATGATCAGGTTTTGTTCTTATTCTTGTTATGGCAATATATGCAATCATATCAAATGTATAAGTCGTGAAAGTATTTATTCTAACCTTCAAATTCTCTTTTATATTCCTTAAGTGCCGGTACTATCTGTTCAACTACGTCTTTTAAATTATCAAACACAGCATCAGCTTTTTCAATATCTATTTTACCCGAGTTTCCCATCATTTCAAGTTGTTGAGCCAAATCAGCGCCTTGGGTGCAGAAATTTGATAATACTCCTTTTAATGAATGTGCTGCCACCTCTAATTCCCACGGTTTTTTATCATCAATGGCTTTCCTGACATCCCTTTGTATTTCATTAAACTGTTCCATGAATAGACCTATCAATTTAGCTGCCAGTTCTTTATTCCCGCCAAGATTATTCAGAAATTTCACAATATCAATAAGATCAGCCCCGTTCCTGCCTTTATCTTCATGAATTACGTCATCCTTGCTGTCAAACTGTTTTTCAATTATTCTATGAAGATTATCAGGTTCAAGGGGTTTGGACAGGTAATCATTCATTCCTGCATTCATAAATTTATCTTTATCCCCTTGCATGGCATAGGCAGTTAGAGCAATAATAGGTATTTGTGGATCAAAATTTCCAGATTCAGAATTTCTAATCCGCATTGTTGCTTCCACACCATCCATTTCAGGCATCTGGACATCCATCAAGATAATATCAAAGAAATCTGTTTCCAAAAATTTTAATACTTGATTCCCGTTAACTGCACGGGTTATTTCATGGCCTTCTTTTTTTAAGAAATAGATTGCAATTTCACTATTAAAATCACTATCCTCTGCTAATAGAATATTCAATCTTCTTTTTGGTTTAGTGCTTTCTGTTATGATTTTGTCATTATTATTTTTTTCAAGGGGAGCATCATCTGGAATAATCAGCTTTATTGTAAAATAGAAAGAACTGCCTGATCCCAATTCGCTTTCCGCCCAGATCTTTCCGCCCATAAGTTCTACCAATTTATTTGATATTGATAGTCCTAAACCAGTCCCTATACCTTTTTTAGTATAGGAGCTGTCTACCTGATAGAATTTATCAAAAAGTTTGCCTATTTTATTTTCAGGTATGCCGATGCCTGTATCTTTCACACAGAAAAGCATTTCATTACTTTCATTTCTGCTTAGATAAACTTCTATTTCACCGTTATCAGTAAACTTGACAGAATTACTGATAAGATTTCGCAATACTTGCTCTATTCTAAAATTATCACCAATAATATGTTTTGGTATATCAGGAGAAATAATAAAATTAAATGCCAAATCTTTTCTTGAGGATAAGCCTGAAAATATATTAGTAATTCGTTCCACAAGCTTATCTATGCTGAATATTGCATTGCTTAATTCAATTTTACCTGCTTCAACTTTGGAAAGATCCAGAATGTCGTTAATAAGTAATAAAAGCCGATTACTGCTTTCAATGACGTTATCAACAAAACCTGACTGTTTTGGATTTAAGTATCCAATTTCTTGATCCTTTAACATTTGTGAAAACCCGAGCATTGCATTTATCGGAGTGCGGATTTCATGGCTCATATTGGCCAAAAACTGGGATTTGCCCTGATTGGCTACTTCAGCTTTTTCTTTGGCCAGCGTTAATGCCTGATTTGTTTGAGCAAGTTGCTCATTTGCCGCAGCCAACTGTTTGGTTCGTTCAATAACCCGTTGTTCCAATGTTTCGTACAAGTTGGCATTTTCAATAGAAATGGCAATTTGTGCTGATAATAAGTTAAGCACATCTAATCGTTCTTGAGTAAAAACCCCGCTTGCCAGATGGTTCTGTAAATACAAAATACCTGTCAACCGTCCTTTATTTACTAATGGCATACATAAAATTGATTTAGGATGATATTTGATAATGTACGGGTCAAGGCTAAATTGTCCTTCCTGGTCCGCATCATGTAAAACAACACTTTCACGGGTTCTGGCAACATAGCGGATAATTGTTTTGCCAATGGGTTGATTTTCCAGGGGAATAGATTGTAAAATGCGAACATCATCGCTGTCAATTGCCCCTTGTGCTTCAATAAACCAGTGGGTGCCAGTGGTGGTATTTTGCGGAAGTAACAGAAAACCTTTTTCAGCTCCTGCATTTTCAATGACGATGTCCATCATTCTTTCCAGCAGGGTACTTAAAACAATTTCTCCTGACAAGGCTTGAGAAGCTTTTAGAACACTGGTAAAATCCAGTTCTTCACCTATTCCTTTCAAATATGAAGTGGCTGATGAGCTAGTGCTGCCCCTGAAAGTCAGGCTTTTTGAAAAAGATTGACTTTTAATATCCTTTAATAATAGTGGATATGTTTCCTCCAACTGCTTGACCTTTGCTGTTGCTCCCCACAAATTGTAAGCATTGTGAGCATCAGCCATATGCACCCTGGCAATTTTCTCATTGTTTTGTTTTAACCAGAATTTAGCTGTTAATTCGCTGGCTAAGGATTCATTCAAAAGGTAGTCATGTTCATGGGCAATGACGATACTCTGCTCATAGCATTGTATTGCTTGAGCAATATCTTCAAATAAACGTGCTTTTTCTGCTTTCAAAAGTAGATATTGACTTTTGAAGTTCATGGGACAAACTTCAGCCAATTGTCTAAGTCCTTCAATTGATTCATCTAAAATTTCTATATACTTTTGTTGCTCGTGCTTGGAAGCATTTTCATACAAAGCGGAAACTGTGACACCCGCATAAAGATAATAACCACTTTTCCAATAAAATCCTAATCCTCCAAAAATATTCATCCACTTTTGGCGTTCATGCACCAAATCAAGTGCTTCCTCATATAATTCAAATATGGTCAGAGCTTGAATTTTATAGCGTTTATAAATTGATACAAATACATCAGCAACACCACCAAATATAGCCATGAACTCTGCTTCTGTTGATATATTTGTATCAAAGCTTCCTTTATCTGAACTTGTGCCATTGTAGGCTGCGATAACTCCTTGATACATTTTCAGCAGAACCAGCATTGGCTGGTTTTTAATCTGTTCAAAATATGTTATGGCTTGATTTGTGGCTATATCCATTTGTTCTAAACTCATGGGCATAAGAAAACGTGGAACCACAGCCATAGCATAACCACTATATGAGAAATCACCTGTTTGCAATCCTGTTTGAAATGCTTTTTTCATATAATCAGCGCAAATTTTCATATGGCTGTTAAGGTTTGAAAAATAGGCATAAATTTGGTAATTCTTGCATTGAATTTGCTCATTTCCTATTCTGTCTTCGTTTAATTTTATGCCAACCCATGCCAATTCATGAGCATCATGGTAATTTTTAAAAATTTTATAATGAACCGTTGCAAAAAACACATAGCCGATGGGAGTATATTTTGATAAACCGTGTTTGATAGAAAGATTGATCATTTTTGCAGCATACAATGGAAATAAATCAGGAACACCAATAAAAAGACTATCCAAAGTGATTGCCATCAACTCAACACATTTGTTAATAAGTTGATGGTTGCATAAGGGCAGATTTATTAAGTCTTTGATTGATCTTGTTTGCATAAGCTGCTGATAAAGAGCCAGCTCTTTTTCTATGGCATTTTGATGAAGTTCGGTTTTGTGCAGCTTTGGAAAGGGAAATCCCAAAACATTTAAAGCCTCAATGGAAACAGAAACCGATTCAGGATAATTACCTTGTCCCGCAAGTTGAGCTATTTCAACCAGGTAAATTTCTGTTTTATCAAATTTATCTTTTGCCTGATCTAAAGCTGTCTTGAGCCATGTATTGGATTCCTCAAAATGTTCAAAAAAAAATGTGCTTTCACCACAAACCTTATGCAATTCAAACATAGTCTGATATTCATTTGACCAGGCATCGGTTCCCAATATTTGTGTTCCGATTTGAGAATAGTCAAAGGCAGATTGATAAGCCGTTGCCTCCATTGCCTTTTTCCCTGCCATGAGATTGAGTTCAGCCAGCCTGATTTTTTCAGGCTCATCATCAATAAATGCACGTCCTTGATTCAATTGGTCAACAATACCAAAAAATTGTTTATCCGATTCAAGAGAGTTTTTCAAAGAGTCCGCTACCTTTTGCAGATTCCTTTTTTGGATATTTGCCAGCATGAGCCGCCCAATTTGGAGATGATTTGCTTTTTTGCTGTCATCATCAATCAAAGAGTAGGCTGCTTGCTGTACACGATCATGGATAAATTTGAATTGAGCTTGAGACCCTGAGATTTTTTCAAAATCATCAGGATCTTCCTGTATATGAACTTAACGCCCTATCGGGCGGACTTTTATTGTCACCTTAAGTGCTTATGGGTAACAATAGCAGTTGCACCTCTTTGTTGAAATTTTTTTCTATGATTTCATCATTTTTGCATATTGGCAAAGGAT
>JAUCGD010000683.1 GCA_030377945.1 Desulfobacterales bacterium HSG17
TATTATCTATATTGTTAAAGTTTTTGTTTTCACATTTTGACATGACCAAACAATACAGATAATAGGGATGTCCGCCTGTCTGGGCACTGGCATACAAGGCATTTTCCGGATTTACTTCAGTGTCCGGGGCATAAAGAGGTATCAGAGTCTGCAATAATGCTGCTCCATCAGGGATTGAAAGGGGTTTAAGATATGTAAAATCAAAGCGCCCCCCTAATGCACCTCCCATAACAGTTCTAAAGATCAAAGTAACAGCAGACCCGGATACCAGCATGGGAGCTTTTTTGCTCTGGGACTGTCGGTCATAGGTTGCAGTCAGGTTTATACCAACAAGATCAGGATCTTCATCACGTTCTTTCCTGATCTGTTTTATTGTCTTATCATCAACATCATGAATATAAAATTTCATATCCTGAAATTCATCAATAATTACCGCTACCCTGGTACCGGAATATGATCCTAGTTGTTCAGGCACTTTTATAAATCCATCCCACTGATTTCTTGTATCTTTATACTTTTCATTATAATAGCGTCCCAGGAATTCCTCTATATATTTCTGTGCCATGTTGACAGCTTTGTGATCCGAGGAATATTCAAGCAGTTGTTCAAGCGTTGTGTAGCTGCCATAAAGTTCAGGCTGCTGAAGGCAATATGCAATATACTGTCTGAAGAATGTTGTGGCATATTCCAGAAGGAACTCCTTCAGGGTTATATCCTCACGCTTTACCCGCATATAAAAAGGTGCTACCTTATACTCCGGTTTGAAAAATACCGTATTGACCAGCCTGTCCAGGAGAACGGTTTTTCCCATACGCCGAGGTGCAATAAGTGCAGTACTGGGCGCTGCCATTCTTTGGATGTTCTTTACCCAGTTTTCCAGGTAGCGGAGGATTTCGACGCGGTCGGTGAATTCATCGTATGCTACCATTTCTTCAACCGGCAGGATTTTTTTGTTTTGCATTTAGTTACTCCCTTTTTTTACATCTCTTGAAATATACATGGCCGTTATAAAAAACAAACCAAAAATATTTAAACAGGATAACACTTTGTCAGATAGAAAGAAAAGGAAAAAATAACGAAGATTTTTCTGAGCAAGGGAGATAAGTCTGAGCAAGGGAGATAAGATAGATAAATGTAAACGAAAAGGCAGGAATAAAGTACCTGTGCATAAATTTCATAACATTTTTTGTAGGGCAACCCCCTGTGGTTGCCCTCGTTCAAGGGCAGGCACAGGGGCCTTGCCCTACAAATGTTGCAAAATAATTGCTTATAAATAAGGTGCGTTACGGCTATCGCCTAACGCACCCTACTTATATTTTTTATCAAGGTACAAGATACTTCTCTGCAACCTCCCCATCTTCAAGAGCATCAAGAATTTCATCAATAACTTCATCATTTTCCACAGGCCCGTACCACTGACATCCGGGATAAATAACCATAACCGGTCCGTAATCACAGGCTTTCATGCAGCCTGTGCTTGTCACTTGTGCATCCAGGCCTCTGTCTAAAATTACGTTTTCAATGTAAGGCAGAAATTCCAGGGAATTTTTTTATGACACGCACCTTTTGGTTCTCCACTTGCTCTGAAACTTGCACATACTAAAAATATGATGTTGGGGTTTGTCCATTTTTTCCTCCTAAAAAATTTATTTTTACAGATATTTCAATTATATCTTTATACCAAAAAAAATTCAAAAAAATAATCGCATACGTTATTTATATTTGATTTATAAACTTACAAAACAAAACAATTCGTATTAATGCT
>JAUCGD010000684.1 GCA_030377945.1 Desulfobacterales bacterium HSG17
TCACCTGTCCTGTTGATTTATATATTTCTTCAACTAATACGGCAATTTTCCCATATTCAAAATCTGCGGCCAGTGCAGCCAGTTTCTCTGCTAAATCAGGGTTTATTTCATATATTTCATTAATGATTTCATCTACTTTTTCCATATCCGCATCAATAGCAGGCTGTTTCAGTCTTTTTAATATATCATCGGGAATGTTGGAAAATTCTTCAAAGCTTATTGTCTTTGATTTATGTTCATGAAGTCTATTGTTTTCCTTATCTTCATAGATAAATCGGATACCCATATGGCGATGCATCAACTCAAAAATATCGGAATCTCTGAAAGGTTTTCGCAAAAAATCGTCAAAACCGGATTCAAGAGCAATTGACCGCTCCTCTTCAAATACGCTGGCTGTCTGGGCTATGATAATTGTTTTAGAAAGATTTGGATTATTTTTTTCAATATCACGTATGGTTTTAACAGTTTCATACCCGTCCATAACCGGCATCCTGATATCCATCCAGATTAAATTCGGCATCTGTTCCTGCCAGATTTCAAAGGCTTCCTGCCCGTTTGCAGCTTCGTATAATTCAAACCCAAAAGGTTCAAGAAGTTTGAAAAGCAGGTTTCGATTATTATCATTGTCATCTGCAATTAGTATTTTGTATCTCGGTTGGCCCGGTTTTACTGAAATTGGTTTTATTGAAACAGGTCTGCATTGTTGTGATTTGCTTTCAATATTTCCTGCTTCAACAGCCTGTGTCAAAATCTCAAAAAAAAATGTTGTGCCTTTGCCAACTTGACTTTTAAACTTTATATCACCGCCCATCAATTTAACAAACTTTTGGCTGATGGGCAGTCCCAGTCCAGTACCTTCCTGAGATTGTTTTCCTGTTTTTGTCTGGACAAAGGCTTCAAACAAAAGATCTGCCTCCTCCGTTGCAATACCTGGTCCTGTATCTTTTACAGTGAACAATAAACTATTATCAGTGATCTCTTTTTCACTATTAACTGATAATAGTTTAATGCTCACTGATAACTGAATCTTGCCCTGTTGAGTAAATTTAATTGCATTTCCAATCAGGTTGATGAGAACCTGCCGCAGTTTTGTTTCATCGGTTCTGACATATTTCGGCACATCAGGGCTATACTCCACAATCAAGGATAAGCCTTTTTTTTCTGCCCTTAGCCACAGCATGTCTTTTAAATCATCCAGCAGATGGTGCAAATTAAAGATTTTTTCGTTTAATGTGGTTCTTCCGGCTTCAATCTTTGACATGTCCAGAACATCGTTTATCAGGGTAAGCAGGTGTTCCCCGCTGCGCTGTATAATGGTTAGATGCTCCCGGTGTTTAGGATTAAGTGTTTTATCGTGAAGTATTAATCTGGAAAATCCAAGGATGGAGTTCATGGGGGTTCTCAGTTCATGACTCATGCTGGAAAGGAAAGTGCTTTTAGCACGATTGGCTGATTCAGCCTGTTCTTTTGCTTTCTGCATGGCCTGTTCTTTTGCCTGCAATTCAGCAGTTCGATTTTTAACTTTTTTTTCCAGATTCAGATTCAGATATTTTAATTCTTCAGAGGTTTTCAATACTTTAGTGATTAAATCCTTAAATGTTATTTCAAGGATCTTCAGTTCATTATTCCCTATGGTTTTGATTGAAAAATCAAGTTGCTGTGCATTTTCAGGATCAATTTGTGCTACATTTTGTGTTAACAGGGCAAGGGGGCGCAGCAATAACCTGTGAGTTACAGCTAAAAAAATTATCCAAAGGGCCG
>JAUCGD010000685.1 GCA_030377945.1 Desulfobacterales bacterium HSG17
CTTGGCAATATCTGTGGACAAAAGCCTGTCTTCTTTCATATAATCAACCTTGGTTCTGATGACTTCATAGGCTGCAAGGGTTCCATCGCCGGCCTTCACATTGGTAAAAAGATCAATTGCCTGGGCTTGTACGTATCTGGCAATTTCAGGGGAGTATTGCGTATGACAGACAGGAGTGTCAAAAATAAACAGAGGTACATTGTACAACCTTGCCTGGATCTCATACCACTTTAAAACAGTACCGCATATATTATTGCAGCAGATCAGCATATCTGGTTTTGGTAAGCCTCCAATGGGACCACCCTTGACTATTGAGCATGAAATATCTGCCCTTGCATAGGAACAGAGATCAGAGCTGTACCCCATGTCTTCAGCCTTGGAACAGAGATCTTCTCCCATTTTTGATGCACCTATCATGGCACCATGGTTTTCAGGATAAACAGGAATTATATCCATGGCAACCAGAGGTTCCACAGGGCCGCCTGAAGTAATCCATGCCACCTGTTTATTGTTCTGTTCTGCAGTCATGGCATCAAGATAATAGGTGGTCATGATATCCCGCATTTTTTTTGCAGATTTAATTTTTCTTTTATCTGGTGGTTTCTCTGGCATCTGAAAAATTCCTTTTATTTGAAAAAGTGATCACCCATCTTAAAGTCATTCAGTGTCTGTCTTTCAGGGTATAATTTGCTGTGTGCAATGTTCAATCCAAGCCGTCCGTGGGGTTAGATCATATGCATAAAAGTTTCAAAACGGGTGGATAACTGTCCAGCATTTTGCTGTTGGTCATCAATTTCAATAAGTATGGTTTTTATGTTCTGTTTCTCAAGAAACTCTTTTAAATATGGATAATCAAAGGCATGGGGATCGCAAAATTTAAGCAGCATAAAAATAACACCATCAGCTTTTTTTTTTTTTGCAAGGGATACAATATGCTCACCACGAGCAACATGGCCTGCATGTTTTGCCGGACAGGTAATCCGGGTCATTAACCTGTCTGCAATGGCATTTACAGGATTTTCATCTTTTGCATCAATCTCACCTTCAAACCATCGCTGGCCAGTACAAAGGTCGTCTCCCACAACAACTCCTCCAGCTTCTTCAATTGCTGTATAAATATCAGGAGAGTCACAAATAGAACCTGAAATAATAATCCGTTTGCCCTGCTTTTCCGGGGCTTTCATTTTTTTAAGTTTGGCGGAAATGACAGGCAGTAGAGATGCAACTTCATCTCTGTCCAATATCATTGATCCCTTAACAAGGGCATAAAGGTCAGAACCTTTTATTATGCCGGGTTTCTTAGATTGCAGCTCATAAATTTCTGATAAATTCTTTCTGATTACATTAAATGTCGTTATGGATGCATGAAGATCCTCGTCAGTGATTTTTTTGCCTGCAGCAGTTTCAATTTCTTTTTTAAATTTTGTCAATACATCAACCATATAGGTTCTGGAACTTTTAGTATTCAGTTTCACAGGTAAGACCACATCGGCAAAAAAGTTATATTTTTTGTTCATCCGCCAGATATCACTTAATCTCTGAATTGAATCACAGGTATGGGGGAAAACTGTACCATCAAGAAAATCAAGTCTGCCTGAAAGAGAGTCTTCAAGCACTCCTCTAACAAGAGAGCAGCAATAGGCCTGGAGGTGATTTTCAGCCAGAACAATATCTGATTTGGATGAAAAAAGCCGTATGGGATGAAATCCTGCAGCATGTATTATCTCTTCAGGCGTATAAGAACACAGGTGCCCGATAATT
>JAUCGD010000686.1 GCA_030377945.1 Desulfobacterales bacterium HSG17
ATTTCAATTCTGTATTTTTGTTTTTTTTGTTGTGTCTTAAATTCAAGTATATTTCCTTTAAATTTATCAGTCACTTCTTTAAGGAAATCCTGTTTCCATTTATCATGTTCTTTTAAATGCTTGCCCTTTGGCTCAATAAATATCTGATAGGTAAGCATATCTCCGTTTTTCTCCCTAAGAAATAAAACAAAGTCAGGTTCAAATGCCTGCCCGTCAGAAAAACTGTAAATTTTAAAATGTCTTTCATTGCGGATAAGATATATTCCGTCATATTTCTTTTTAAGTGTGTCCATCTGTCTTTCAAGCATTCTTACAAATGCCTTTTCTTCACTTGTACCGTAATTGGCATTAAAAACATACCAGTCCTTATCAGCAACAAATTGTTCATCACCGTTAGATCTTTCACTGCTTTCAATTAATTTAAGCACCTTGTCTGAAAAAACAGAAGAAACTTTATTCAATATAAAATCTTCCGTACCTCTGTATTCTGTAATATTTTTCCGCATTTCAGATTCAATCTGGACAAGCAGGCCAGTCAGCGCATCAAGCTTAGCTTTGTTTGATAAATCGTATATATCAGATGATTCTCCCTGAAATGTAATCTCCAGACTACCCAGATAATCATCTGCTTCAATAAATTGGCTCATAGATGAAATATTTGGAAAATATCTGTGAATAGATTGAAAAGTAAAAAAAGTATGCCGTGATATTGCGTTATAAACAATGTGTTTTGGTATTTCTTTTACTTTTACATCCTTTCTGCCTGATTCGGTAACTTGCCCGACATTTCCATTACTGGCAAGCAGTGATTCCGTAATACCTCTTCCGCTTGCAAGTGTATGTTCATAGTTTTTCTTTTTAACACCAATATCTGAAAATGATTTAACATATTCATAATTGTTTCTGACCCGCTCATTAATATAGATTAATCCGCTCTTGAAGAAATCCGTTTCCTTAAATGAATCTTTCAGTTTAAGTTTTTTGCTGACTTCCCGTTCATCCATCATGCCTTCTTCAATCAAGGCTGTACGAATCTCTGAAATATAGCGGGAATCATTGATACTGTGATAATGCAATTCTTCCAGAATTCGCATTTCATCTTCAAGATTATTGTCATATTTCCTGCGGAAACGGTCATTATTTTCACTGGTTACAAAAGGAAAATATCTGGCGCCCCTGCCGATAAGCTGAGCTTCGGCAATGGTGGTTTTACCAGGTTTTCCACCCTTTGAATCCCGTGTTGTATAACACCTGACAATATCAAACAGGTTAAGGACATCCCAGCCTTCATTAAGTTTTTGAACTGCAAAGATGGCTCGAATACTATTGTCTTTATCTTCCAGTGTATTCAAAAGAATTTGCTGCTTCTCTTTTTCTTTTTCCTCATTAACGGAAATGCAGCGGCTTTTGTCAAACTCTTTCCGCAGTCTTTCTGCCAGCTGTCTGGAGGTAATGCCGTTTTTTCTAAAAAATTTAAAAGCTCTTATCATCAGCGGTACGTCGGATTTATTTCGTATCTGTTCAATGTCATCTTTTGACAGATTTTCAATCAGCATGTGAAAATTGGCTTTGTTTTCCTGTGATTGGGCAATGGTTTTCTGTGCCTTGAATAATATAACAGGCTTTAAATTGATGCGGGCTTCAGCTGCAACTTCCTGTTTATACTGGCTCAGGATAAGTGATTGAATAATACGGCTTTTTTCCTCAAAATCTGCCTGAACAATATATACATCTTTTGAATAGCCGTCATTACGGAATT
>JAUCGD010000687.1 GCA_030377945.1 Desulfobacterales bacterium HSG17
AGCGTCAGATGTTTATAAGAGGCAGCATTAGAAGTTTTTCCTGAACACAAATATCATTAAAATTTCCTAGCTTGTTTTGTATTTTTTTTAATTGTTTAATTAAGATCTTTGTTTTTTTTTTGGGGAAACAAACTGGAAAAAAATTCCATCAAGTATCGTTGTTTCTTATATTTGATTCTCAGCGCGTGGAGTTTCTCATCATCCATATTGTCAATGACCTGGTTGCCTGTTTTTACAATACTCCGGTATTGCTTAAAAATTCTCCTTCGGGCCAAATCAATTATTGGGATCTTTGCATTAGAAGCCACTGGTGAATCTATCTGGGGTTGGTGGATAAATATTTCCCAATCTTTCATAATTTGTAAATATTTCTTTGATTCCAACTGTGTGATGACCTCAAGAACAGCATTTAATCTCATTTTTTTTAAATATTCAAATAACGGTGCAATATCAGCCTGCAAGGTACTGGGAAGAGCAGTTTTATAATCATTCTCCTTGAGAATACAGACATCTAAATCCCGGAGCTGATTGGTTAATTTGCCCACAAAAGCCAGATCTTTTTTAAATCTAATGATTGTTTCTTTAGGAAATACGTATTTAATCTGCCCCAAAGCCGAGCGGGTACGCCGTACAGCAACTCTAAAATCGTGCACAGACTCAGTATCCAGATCTTTTTTAATATTGACTCCATTAATTTTAATTATTTGCAACAGATAACGAAATATAATTTTGGCTGCCTCGTCAGAACGCATTTCAGGATCAAGTTGTATCTTTAATTTTGACTCATTTTTATACCGTTTGGGATAATCAAAAAACACTGATTCACCTTTGCCCGGTTTTATTTTTTCCCATTTATCCACTTTAAATTTAATGCTACAAATTCCAGCAGTGGGGAGGTTGTTCACAAAATTAATCTCGAGCAGTATGTTGGCAAAATTATTCAAACCAGGGTTATGTCCAATACACATTACTGTATCATTCTCATCATGCAGTTTTTTCACCATTTCAAACAGATACAATGCATCAGCGTGATATATATTGTTGTCAAATACAATTTTTTTTTTAGCATATCCCATGGCTTTGGCAATAGCTTTTACTGTTTTTTCAGCTCTTTTTGCGGGACTTGACAAGATAAGATCAGGCATAATTTTACGAGCTTTCAGTTTCGCCCCCATAAAAGGAGCGTTCCTTTTACCTCTTTTATTCAAAGGTCTGTCAAAGTCATACAAAGAGAGATCCTTCCAACTGGATTTTGCATGCCTGACAAGAATGATATTTTTCATATTGAATATACACCTTTGAGGATTTTAAAAAGGATATAATATAAATATTAATTTAAGGTAGAAATATGCATTTTGTCAAGGAAAGAGTGAAAGCAAAACCCAAATGCGACAAAAGGTAAATCCCCTTACACTGGAAAGAATAGCAATTTTTTAAATCTATAATCATTTCGGAAGCGCATGACCTTATTCTTCTTTTTATATTAATTACTTGAATATGAGAAAAGAGCTTTCAACAGTGGTTGTGGCTCATATAGTTGAATGAAAAATTCAAAACTGAAAAAGTGTCATATACCACATATTGAGGCCTCAAATTTTCCTTGGCTTGAGGATAGCGAATGTTAATCCTCTGTGGGAATTTAATGAAATTTATCCAAATAGAATAGGAATATGATTGATTTTTTTATCCGCACTCATTAAGCTTGGCTGTAATTGAAAATAAAAAAAAGGAGGAGAAGTATGTTGAAAAACATAATA
>JAUCGD010000688.1 GCA_030377945.1 Desulfobacterales bacterium HSG17
CCTGCATATTTGATTCTTGCATTATTAAAAACAAAGATAATAATAAGATATATTACAAGAGTAAAAATAAGAATTATAGTTTGTGCTGTCATGATTGCCCCCACATATTAGGACCTTTTTTAACCGTTGTCTAAATCAGGCCCTTTAAAAAATTTAATATATTCTCTGTTAAATTTGCATTACTGATGTGTTCTTGTTTTATCACTCCAAGGTATGAATTGCCAGCTTGAAAAATAAAAACTTTTTTTTGGTTCGCTTTATTGAGAATAACATATTTCATACAAGGCTCACCAATGGCAAAAGAATTTTTTGCACACGATAAAATAATCTGGCCGGTTATTTTTGGATTTTTAATATTATGAGTTGCTATCCTGCCCGTTTGATCCACAAGGATATATTTTTCCACACCGGTTATTCTTGAAATCTCCAGGAGTTTATCTGAATATGTCTTTGTTTCAGGTTTTATTTGATAAGCATTTTGATAGTTACATACACTACATTTAAATACAGCTTTGTTTTCCTGTATCTGTGCTGAGTCTATAGAATTTTTTTGTCCACAATCTTCACAAAATTGTATCATGTTATCTTAATTCGTCTCTTTTTATCTCTATTCTTATGAGCTGAATATTTTTTTGATTCTGCCCCATACTCCTGTGGTTTCAACTTGTGGTGCAGAAGTATCCTCAATCTTTTTCTCTGTTCTTCCATCTGCTGTTTGATTGTTCCCTGACGGGTTTGTATTTTTGTATCGGGTTTTTAAAAGATTAATGTTCATAGTAATTATCTGAAGAAGCCCACTTTTTTCAGGATCATTTTCCCAGTGTTCTTTAAGATTGGAAATACTCTGATTGATTGATAGGAGCGATGATTCATTATTAAGCCAATCTGAGTTTTCAAAGAAAGATTTTAATTTAATTACTTTTTTCAGGCTATCATCGTATTGCTTTGCAATTTCTTCAAAGGATTCATTTTTGTCCAGAAAAGGTACGATACCAATTTCTGAATCATCTGTTTTTGCATTATCTAATGTTGAATCAGCCTGTTCTGAATCGCCTGGCTCTGATGTCTCTATTTCAACCGTTTCCTCATTATCAAAAATTTTATCATCTATTTTATCTGATTGAACAGGCTTATCTTTTTGAACTTCGTCACTCTTTGGGACTTCCAAGTTGAAAAATGCATCTAATCTGTCACCAATTTCAGGAATAGGCTCATTGGTTTTTGTCTGGGGAGTGAAATTTTTAATTCCCTGGGTTTGAAGTTCTTCGGATTTGTCAAGCATATCCATTGCCTGGTCAGGATTTTCTCCATGAACATTGAGCAGGTGAATAGCATCCAGTAACTCATCTGCAGGAGACTCTTTGGCATTAAACAAATCATCCATGATATCTTCTGAGCTTGCTGCTGATGGTTCAGTTACATCAGGAATTGTTTGAACTGCAGGAGTTAACTCCTCTGCTTTTGAAATAGTAGTTAAAGATGAGTCATGATTATCATCAGATATATTGTTTTTCTTAAATTGAGAAAGGGCAGGAGTAATAGATTCATCCTCTGATGTACTGTCAGCTGCCTGATTTTTTTTATCCCCCTGGGAAATTTTATTTTTAAAAGCTTGAAATTCCTTTATGTCGGTCTCAAGAATTAATTTTTTTTCTTCATGTGACATTTCAGGATGCTGAACTATCTGTTCAAAATCTTTAAAAACAGAATGTAGAAAAGATATGGAATCAATATGGGCATCTGCTTTTTGTGTGCCA
>JAUCGD010000689.1 GCA_030377945.1 Desulfobacterales bacterium HSG17
GTGTAGTGTATGGCTGCGCCCGATGTGGTGCATGAGATTGTGACATTTTGAGCTGTTGTATAGATACCGGGTATTGGTGATAATGCTGGTGCTGCCACTTTTCCGGTGATTGTGTAAAGTCCTGATGTTGTTTCACTGGAAGTCCAGTTGGTTTTGAATGCTTTGGCTTTCAGGGTTGTTGTTGTGCTTATGGAGATAGGTGCTGAATATAGTGCTGATATTTCTGTGGGTTCACTGCTGTCTGTTGTATATCTGATTTCTGCATCTGCTGTTGTGCAGGAGATGGTGACAGTCTGTGTACTTGTGTATGTGCCTGGAATTGGTGACAATATGGGCGTTTCAACTGTATTTAAAGGTTCTCCGCCTGTTACTGTCAGTGTTGTTGCCGGGGAGATGCTAAGATTGCCGCCACTTTTGCTTCTGGCGTAGAATATGAATTTGTATTCTCCATTTAATGTGAAGTTGTTGTAGGCAGCTTCATATCGTCCATCTTTGTCAGGGTCTGTTAGGACTATTACGGGCTGGTTTACTGACGGGGCTTCAAGGTCAGAGCTGGTTGCCGGAGTTGTGTAGTCCGGTGTTATTACTACTGCCCATACTGCTTCTATGCCGTTTTCATCTGATACGTCTGCAAATATTGTCTGAGTTGAGTTGACATCTATGGTTGTGCTTGCTGACCTTGCTGTTATTTCCGGGAATATCGGTGCAATGGCAAAGTTTCCGCCCAGGATTATGGACGGAGCCAATGTAGTTCCGTCAAGCTGGGGCTGCATGGTGCTGTATGGAATTTCCATGCCTGAAAGCTGTGTTTTTGCGCTTTCCCATCCCTGAAGTACGGTATCTCCGGTCAGGAGACGGTCTATGAAGAATTGTGTAAATGAGGCGCTGCCGCCCAGTTCTATGTATGCGTCATTGTCATTGGCAGATGTGATTATTACCCGGTTGTCAGCAGTTAGATCGTCAGTAAATGTGCCTGATTTACAGGCTTCTATCATGACAACTATCTGTCTGCCTGTGGCGATTTGAAATGTGTCAAGAAAACTGCTGAACTGTGCGGCTGTGAGGATTTCACCTGGAAATATTTTAAAGGTGTCAATGCCGCCGTGGTCTATCATGTAGATGTAGAGAGGCCCGTCTGTGCTTTGTTCTGCTGCCCAGCCTGTTATGGATTGGCCGAATTCGTTTATAGTTGGGGTGGTGTCATCAACTATACCATTGTTGAGTCCGTCGCCGTCCAGGTCGTGGAAGGGAATGGGGTTGAAGTAAAAGATGTCCTTTTCTTCAAAAAACCGGTGCTGAAACCGTCGATAAACCAGGTCTGAAAGGTATTGGGTGGATGTGAACAGCGGGTCGGTGTTATCAGCTCCGCCACCTGCCACTAAGATCAGGCTGCCGTGGTGCTGGGCATAGTAATCAGGTGAAACTCCAACTGTGATGTCAAATTTTCCGGTCAGTTCACCAAAGGTGGCAACAATGGAGGTTGTTCCTGTGCCTGCGGCTGTTATAAGCCCGGAAGCATCCACTGTTGCAATGCTTTCATCCAGGGATGCCCATGCCGGGGATGCTATGGGGCTTGATGTAGCATCCGAGTAAGCTACTGCGGCTGCAAGGGTCTGGGTCTGGCCGCTGGTCATGCTCTGACTTGTGCCGGTTACAATAACACTGACTGTCTGTTTCAGCCCGGTCAGGGCAGCAGTGGTGGTGATTTTCAGTTGATACGGGTTATACTGGTCAATGTCGGTTCCAGGTTCTAT
>JAUCGD010000690.1 GCA_030377945.1 Desulfobacterales bacterium HSG17
TAGTTTCAAGCGCCTGTTTGATCCCCTGCAATGTAATATTTACAAAATCTTTTTTAGCAGTAACAGTTGCTTGAAACTAAGGGAATAAAATATGGAATATATCCTGATGCTATTCTTCAGTGTAATCTTGAACATAGCAATGAAGGTTTTATTGCAGCAAAGCAGGATTTTTCTCTGGAATTGATAAAAGATAGACAAGCCATTTACTCTTTTACCACAGATAAAATTGATACTGAGGTTAAAAACAGAGGAGAAACTCTGGTGGAGCAACGCGTTGGCAAAGGGAAGTATATAAAAAAAGATTTGTTTGGCAACAATATTGAGCAGACAGCAGGATATGACTTTGCTTTTAGATGTGCCTCTGGTACCAGATTTTCAAAAGATAACAAAAAAGCTTTTGCAGGCAAAACAGGTTTCCCTTCCCTCTCCATTGAAAAAAAACTGTACATACATCCTGCAATAAATGTTCTTGAAGATGCAGATCTTAAATATGGTCACCTTGAAGATTTTGCCAATATCAATATCTCAGGTGTATTAACGGGCGCATATCCGATAAATGCTGGAAATATTGATGCAAGAGAAATCAGAGGAGCCCGCATTGAAGCAGTAGGAAATGTTAAGTCAAAAGTTGGTATTACAGATTCTGTCATAAGTGCACAGGGTGATGTATATGCCAGGTATATTCATAACAGCAAAATCGAAACATTTGGGAATATTTATATTGAAAATGAAATTATTGATTCTCAAATTTTTTGCAGTGGCAAAATTGATTCAGGCAAATGCAGGATAATAACTTCTACCCTGTATGGTAAACAAGGTATTGAACTATCTGGCGTTGGAAGTGATAAAACAAAAGATTGTGTTCTTGGTGCAGGAACTGAGCATCATATCATTGAAAAGGCAAGAATTATTAATTTAAAAATACGACTTTTTTATCTCTATAAAAGGTGTTGTTGGATAAAGTAAAGTAAATTTTTTAATTGTTTTTATCGATGTATTAGCACATGAAAAAAAAATTGACCGATTTAATTTGTCTCTTAGAATAATCTAAGAATATTGACTTGGTGTTTTGTCTGTAAATTTGTTTGCTATGCTGTCTAACAACTTTTACAATTGAAATATCTACAGAAGGGGGGAGAGCGAAAACTACTGACCCACATATATGCCAATTCGAAAAAAACGAGTTCGAATATCCTTTCTGGTATTACGAACTCAACGATTACTGCTTTTATTTTTAGGAGGACTTGCCATTCTCTTTGCATCGATTTATCTTTTTTTGATGAATCGCTTAGCTATGCAGGGGTATGTTTTAACTGTGGAAACAGAAAAACATCTCCGTCTTGCGGAGGATATCGAAAAAGTTGAAGCTCAAATTGCTCGTTATGAAACTCGCGAATATGTTTCAGAAAGTACAAAAACGAAAATTATGGTGCAGAGAGAGAAAAAACGATTTGTTTTTATAAAACCAAATTATACGGCAAAGAAGTAGGTGAGATTGCAATACATAGATTTTATTTTTATCAGAGGTGGTTACAGCGTTAAAAATTTTAGAACATAGCCGCGCTCCGCACGGAAAAAGATTAAAAAGCGGAGCTTTTTAAATTAGAAAAAAAAGAAAAGACCATTGATGAATTCAAGTACCAAACCGACCACTTAATGAGAAAGAGCAGAGAAAGTCATACGAGGGGTAGAAAAATTAAGGCATTTACGCGGTCTGTTATTGAGTTTATAAGTAATATTATCGACATCTTGT
>JAUCGD010000691.1 GCA_030377945.1 Desulfobacterales bacterium HSG17
ATCTTTATGAAGATAACACTGGATTTTGTTTCATGGATACATCAAGTTATGAGCAGCATTTTCTTACAAAGGAACAACTTGGGGATGCCATAGACTTTCTTAAAGATAATATTGTCTGTATAATTCTTTTACATAATGGATATCCCATTGGTATTACAATGCCTAATTTTATCAGTTTAAAAGTTGTTAAATCAGAACCATGGGCAAAGGGGGATACTGCAACAGGAAGTACAAAACCTGCAATACTTGAAACAGGACTCGAAGTCCAGGTACCGCCATTTGTAGAAGAAGAGCAGATGGTCAAGATTGACACAAGAACAAGGACTTATGTAGAGAGAGTTAATGAATAAGGTAACACAAAATTTTGATACCTTCCCCATTCGCAAAGTACTTGTTGTTGATGATGAAGAAGGTGTCAGAATGCTTATTATCAAGATTCTGGAGAGGGCTGGATTTAGTTGCGGTGATGCTGAAAATGGTGAGAATGCCCTTGCACTTCTTGATATTGAAGATTTTGATCTTGTTATCTCAGATATTGACATGCCCGGCATGGATGGCATTGAACTGCTCAAAAAGATTAAAGCAGGCTACCCTGAAATAGATGTTATTATCATGACAGGTTATAGTGCAAATTACTCTTATGTTGAGATTATGGATGCGGGCGCATCAGATTATATGTCAAAACCGTTTAATATTGATGCAACATTGGCAAGGATTAAAAGAATTGCAAGAGAGAAAAAGAATATTCTTGATTTAAAGCAGATAAACAAAGAACTGTCCATTGCAACAGACAGGGCAAATATACTTGCGGTAAAAGCAAGTGAAGCATCAAAGGCAAAGACCTTTTTTCTTGCCAGCATGAGCCATGAGATCAGAACTCCTTTAAACGGCATTGTTGGATATACCGATATGCTGATTGATACACCTTTGGATGATGAACAAAAATCTTTTTTAAAAAATGCCAGATTCTCCTGTGACACTCTTTTATCTGTAGTAAATGATATTCTTGATTTTTCAAAAGTTGAGGCAGGTAAACTTACGCTTGAAAAAATTGTTTTTGACCCTGAAGTTCTGTGTTTTGAGACCATTGATATGATAAGAACCAGGGTAGATGAATCACAAGTGGAACTCCATTGCAGTATTGCAGATAATGTTCCGGAAAAACTCATTGGAGATCCCCACAGGTTCAGGCAGGTTTTACTTAACCTACTTGGCAACGCAGTTAAATTCACTCACCAGGGTGCTATTAAACTTTTTGTTGAATCCCAGACAAAAGATGAAAATTATTCCATTTTGACTATCCGTGTCCAGGACACTGGAATTGGTATAGCACAAAATGAACAACAAACGATATTCAAATCCTTTATCCAGTCTGAAAAAGATATAGCAAACAAATATACCGGGACAGGCCTTGGACTTGCTATCAGTAAAAATATCGCAGAGAATATGGGAGGAGATATCTGGGTTAAAAGTGAAGAAGACAGGGGATCAACTTTTTATTTTACCTCCTGCTTTAAAATATCAGATAATAAAATCAAAAAGAGAATAAGACCTGTTGCGTTAAAAAATAAAAACATACTGCTTGTCACTACTTCGGAAGAAGCATCTGAAATCCTTTTTCATGAATTAAAGCTTGCTCAAATGATGATTACCAAGATTGATCTTGCAGATTTTGAAATATTTTCAGACAAAGATGCAGAACAGCATTATGATATTGCAATTATTGATTTTGGTAAGACTGTCAAGGCCGGGA
>JAUCGD010000692.1 GCA_030377945.1 Desulfobacterales bacterium HSG17
CCAATGCCCAAATTCTCAGCAACTTCAGAAACGGATCTTCCGGGTTCGGTGCACAATAAGACAGCATTTCTTTTAAAATCTCGATCGTATTTTCTTCTTTGATTAATGTTCATTTTTCCCTCCATAACTTTTCATTATAGAGGCTTAACCTCAAGTGTACAATAGCGGGGAAGGATCAATATTCATCAAAAAAACAAAGAATCCGGACGAACTCAATGAAGTAGTAAACGCTATAAACCACATGCGCGACGGCCTTATTGCACACCAAAATATTCAGCGCAACTTAGTTAAAGAACTCCAAAATGAAAAAGACTATTTAGAAGAACGAGTTGCTGAACGGACTGCTGAATTACAAGAATCTTTAGATGAGATTAAGACGTTACACGGAATTATTCCTATTTGTAGTTATTGTAAAAAAATACGCAATGATCACGGTGCATGGGAAATTATTGAAGCATACATCTCTACACATTCTGATGCTCAATTCAGCCATGGAGCATGTCCAGAGTGTTACAAAAAAACAAGTGGAAGAAATGGAAAGGTAAAATGATAAATGTCGAACAATGCGTTCAACCAGACCTGCGAGCACGAGCGTTTTTGCGCCAACCCAAATAAATTTCAACGTTCAATGTTGGTCGCCAAACTGGTTGGCAGGCTGGTTAACTTTGGCGTTGGCGACTAAGTACTAAGGTAGTATTAGCTAAGATAGAAGGATCAAGAGTTGTAAACTTACAGACCACAAACCAAGTCCAATCTAAAATATTTTTAAAGTAGTTGATTTTAAATTCAAAATCAGGCCATATTTACCTTGCAGATAATTCGGGTTTATAATCATACGCTGAGTCATTAATGAATTGTTCATGGAAGGTTGCCAAGGCATATGTGCCAATACCTTATAATTCATATATTGCCAGAAATTTTAACTTCCTGAGCGGGCTAACAAATTATATAAACATGGAGATTATTGAGAAGAGATCAATTGGAAAAGTAAAGTGAGTATTCTTGATCCGGGTTACTGGGTTCAGTCTCTTTTATTATGGTCTTCAGCAAGAGGATAAATAGAAGCTTATGTTATAAGTAATTATTACTTCCTATCAAATTTGCGAGGGGTGAGATCATAATGGCAACCACATGGCACAAGTCAACATGTCCATTTTGTGGCATGGGATGTGGACTGGAAGTAGGGGTGGACAACGGTAGGGTTGTGAACATCCGCGGATTAAAGAACCACCCTGTCAATAATGGAGATTTATGTAACCTGCCCGTTTATTACCCGCCTATTTTTTATGACAAAGACCGGTTGAAGCACCCAATGATCCGCAGGAATGGGGAACTTTTAACAGTTTCATGGGAAGAAGCTATCTCATACGTTGCAAAGACCTTACAAAGTACAGTCAAAAAACATGGTCCTGGGTCGGTAGCATTTTATGGTGGTGCTATCAACCTGACTGAAGAATATTATCTCATGAACAAATTGATGAAGGGCGCCATAGGAACCAATAACGTGGAGTGCAGCACCCGAATCTGTATGGCCAGTACGGCTGTCGGATTTATTTCTACGCTCGGCGCCGATGCCCCACCCACCAGTTATAGAGATATTGAAGAAGCCGATTTGTTCATTATTGCTGGGAGTAATATGGCTGTTACAACTCCAGTGATATTTCGTAGAATCAAAGCTGCCATAAGAAAAAACAAAGCCAAAGTGATTGTGGTTGATCCTCGCCGAACAGAAACTGCAGAGATAGCGAATA
>JAUCGD010000693.1 GCA_030377945.1 Desulfobacterales bacterium HSG17
ATAATTTTATGTGATTGTTCTGTGTACTCATGATTTTCATTTGAGGAATCGGATATAATTTTTAAATAATCATTGCTATAATGTGCATTCCATTGGTTTTGATTCATTCCTATTATGTCCTCACATTCCTCGGGAAGATCTGATATTATTCCTCTGTACATGGATTCCTCGTCAAATTGAATAATTTTCCCGTCTTTTCTCATTGCATAAAAAAGAAGATTTTGTACAGGTAATATTTCATTTGCGTGCATGGATAAAGCATTGGCAACTTCTCCAAATTCTCTGTGAATAATTACGGTTTTTATAAAATTTTGAAGAAGTCTGTTTAGATTTGATAAACGGATTATATCTGTATTGGTTTGTGTCATAAGATAGAGACCGCAGTCAAGGTCTTTCAGACGGTTAAACATAAATTTGATAAGATGTTTTGGAATAATCGAACCGTGCTGTGGGGCAACAAGATTTATGGGATATCTTTCCAATTTTACAAGAGCATTATAAAGAATTTCCCTTGAAGGCATATAATGCTCATGAAAAGGCCGGATTGATTCAAAATAACTTTCATCCTGTGCGATAAGAGTCCAATTATCAGTAAATCCGCCAAACAGATCGCTTGAAAAAAGGATTCCGCTTTCAACATCAAAGGTACAGTAAGCCCCTGGGAAATGCAGATAAGGTGTGAAGATAAATTTTAGCAGGCGGTCATTAATATTTAGATGCCAATTGTTTTTTTCAACACATAGAAAGGGAATATCAATGCCATAGTGTTTTAACAGAGCAATTGCTCTCCAGTGGCTTACAATAACAGCATCATCTCTTGTTACCAATTGGCTGATTAAAGGCAAAGAACCTGTAATATCAGGGTCCTGATGGTGACAAACAAAGTAGCGGATATAATTGAAAGGGATTATTTGTTCAATTTTCCTCAGTGCATATTTGAAAGTCAATTTTGAACCAGGATCAATAAGTACTGAATTTTTTTTATTTTCAATTAGATATATGTGACATTGAAAAGGATCATCATTAAGATAATGACCAACCCACCATATGCGATCAGCAATTTTTATCGGTTTGTCTGGATCAAAAGCATCGTTATCTGTAATATTTATACTATCCATTTTTTCTCCATAAAAGATAAATATAGACGAACTATTAATTATATATCATAATTACAAGCATATAACGCTAAGCTAACCGGCGCAAAAGGGTGGAGGGAGCGCTAGCGACCGGAACCCTTTTGCGTCCGAGTTCAGCGCCGGGTTATATTTTTTTTTCGTTTTTTGTGGTATGAAGTATGTAGCAAGGAATCACCCACAAGCGCAACGATTGTTTTCAAGAAATTTACTAAGCCTCCAATTTTGTAGGAAAAGATCACGTACAGTGAGTTTTTTACACGCTGCATAATTTCAAAGTACAGTGAAAAGAACCACCCACAAGTACAACTATTGTTTTCAAGAGATTTTGCGAGCTTTCAATTTGTTAGAAAAGATCAAGTACAGTGAGGTTTTTTTCACGTTGCATAATCTCAAAGTGCATTGTAAAGAATCACCCGCAAGCACAACTATTGTTTTCAAGAGATTTAGCGAGTTTTCTTTTTTGTTGGCAGCAATCAAGTACAGGGAGTTTTTTCACGTTGCATAATCTCAAAGTGCATTGTAAAGAATCACCCGCAAGTACAACTATTGTTTTCAAGAGATTTTGCGAGTTTTCAATTACTTTGGTAACAATCAAGTACAGTGAGGTTTT
>JAUCGD010000694.1 GCA_030377945.1 Desulfobacterales bacterium HSG17
CGGCCCAGTCAAAGTACATGAACAGGTATTAAAAGCATATGAAATTAATTACGGTTCTTCTGATATTGAACCTGAATTTCTAGAATTATACAATAAAACAGAATCCAATCTTAAAACCATCCTGGGAACAAAGAATTCGGTAGTTATCCAGACAGGAGAAGGAATGCTTGCCCTGTGGACAGCTTTGAAAAGCTGTTTAATTCCGGGCGACCGTGTTCTGTCTGTTGCCACAGGTGTTTTTGGTTACGGCATTGGTGAAATGGCAAAATCTATCGGTGCAGATGTGAAAACCATTGGTTTTGAATACAATGAAACCTTAAATGACCTGGATTCTGTTGAAAAGGCAATTCAGGAATTTAAGCCTAAAATGATAACTGTTGTTCATTGTGAAACCCCTTCAGGAACCCTTAATCCCATTGACGGCCTTGGAAAACTTAAGGAAAAATACAATGTTCCCCTGCTTTACGCTGATGTGGTTGCAAGTGCAGGAGGAACTCCTGTTCTGGCTGATGAATGGAATATTGACCTTGCACTTGGAGGCTCTCAAAAATGCCTTTCTGTTCCTTCGTGCATGTCCTTTCTTTCAGTAAGTGATACAGCCTGGGATATTATAAATGAAGTAAATTATTCAGGTTATGATGCTTTGAAACCTTTCCAAAATGCACAAAAAAACAAATTTTTCCCATACACACCTTACTGGCACGGCATGGCTGCATTAAATACAGGTGCAGAAATCCTGCTCAATGAGGGCCTTGCAAATTCTTATAAACGCCATGAAAAAGCCGCAGATTTATGCCGCAGTGCCTTGTTTGCAATGGGACTGACACTTTTTCCTGCTTTATCTGCAATTCAATCACCAACTGTAACTGCTGTTTATGTACCTGAAAAAATTACCTGGAAAGACCTGGATGCAGCATTAAGAGAAAAAGGGCTTGTAGTTGCAGGAAGCTATGGCCCCCTTGACGGCAAAGTTTTCCGGCTGGGGCATATGGGAACCCAGGCAGATACGGAACTTGTCTCAAAGGCAATAAATGTAATCTTAAATGTAATCGTGAATCTCTGATGTATGAAGAACGGACTTACAGAAAATTAATAGACAAAGGCAGGCGGAAGTTTTTCAAGGTAACGGTAAAAGAAACCGACCTTTATATTCATGCTGAATCTGAGCTTCAAGAAACAGCAAAGAATATGATCTTAAAATACCGGGGCTATATTGAATCTTATATCCGCCAGTATCCAGCATTTGCAACAACCCTGACCCCGTGGCAATTGCCAGGGCCTGCACATAAAATCATCCGGGATATGTCTGATGCCGGCATAAAAGCCAGTGTCGGCCCTATGGCAGCAGTAGCAGGCGTGATGTCTGAATATGTAGGCCAGGGACTTTTGGAGCACAGTAAAGAAGTCATAGTTGAAAACGGGGGGGATATATTCCTTAAAACCAATTTTCCTGTAACAACAGCAATCTATGCAGGAAACTCCCCCTTAAGCTTAAAAATCGGCCTTAAGCTTGATTCAACACTAAAACCTGTTTCCATATGCACATCATCAGGAACAATAGGCCATTCCCTGAGCCTGGGTAAAGCAGATGCTATTTGTGTAATATCAGACATTTGCGCCCTTGCAGATGCATCTGCAACCTCCATTGGAAACCAGGTAAAAGCAAAAACGGATATTCAAAAAGCCATTGAATTTGGGCAGGGGATTCAGGGCGTTAGGGGAATTGTTATTATTATGGGAGATAA
>JAUCGD010000695.1 GCA_030377945.1 Desulfobacterales bacterium HSG17
CAACTGTCCTCCAAGATGTTCCCTGAATTCTTCAAGCCCTTTGATTATTTCCAGGGAACCGTCTTTGTTTTTCTGTTTAAGAAGCTCATTCCAGATGGGAAATCCGCATGAAATAAAACCTTGAATAATCTGCTCCAGTTCATCTTTGCTTATAAGCCCCTGATCCTGTGCCACATATGAATCAAGTGCAATGCCAATGGCAACTGCCTGACCATGCCCTATTTTGTAATTTGACATATTTTCAAGTTTGTGAGCTGCCCAGTGACCAAAGTCCAGTGGTCTGGCCGAACCAAATTCAAAGGGATCTCCGTTTTTACGGATATGCTCTAAATGAAGATAAGCACAGCGATACACAGCCTCTTCCATAGCCAGTATATTCCGATTTTTAAATTCCAAAGCATTGTCTATAAGGAAATTGAAAAATCCCCTGTCTTTAATTATGGAAACCTTGAAAGCCTCGGAAATTCCACCTATCCATTGTTCATGGCTCAATGTTTTCAGAAAACCCGAATCATTAATCACTGCAAAAGGGGGGGCAAAGGTTCCTATGAAATTTTTTTGTGCCTGGTCATTTATGCTGTTTTTTACTCCTATGCCTGCGTCATTTTGTGCAAGGGTGGTGGTTGGAATACGAATAAGGCGCAGGCCGCGATGGACAATGGCTGCTGCAAAACCGATCATGTCAAGAACAGCTCCCCCGCCTATTGCAATAATATAGCTTTGCCGGTCAAGATGCATGCTGCTGATTTCCGTTATCAAATTTTTTACCAGGTCCCATCCGTCTTTGGCTGTCTCTCCTCCTGGGATAATTTTTGGCTCAGAAGTCAGCTCTGCTTTTCCTGCATGTGTTTTAAAATAAGCTTTGATTTGAGGCAAAAGAAATTTATGTGCATAATTAACACCTGAATCTATATATACGGCTGCACGATGACAGCGATTTTCATCAAGCCTGTTAAGAACATCAAGCAAAAGAGAGTTATCCTGGGAAAAAAGATTTCGGGTAAAATGGACAGGATATTCAAATGAAACTGAAAATGATTGATTGTACTCAATATTCCAATATTTCTTTTGGCTGTTCATATTTGTCTGTATGCCTCCATTAACATCTGACCTATTTCTTATTTCTTAATATCTGGTTTTATAATATCCGGTTTTATAATATCCAGCCCTGCATTCTCAAATATGGGATTGAGAAATTCCAGGCTTTCCCTGCCTGCCTGTTCAGGTGTATCTGTATAAGGATAAAGTTCCAGACAGATGTCTCCTGTGTAATTCATCTTTTTTACGGCTTGAAAAACATCTTTAAATGCAATTGCACCGCGTCCGGGAATAAGATGTTCATGAACACGGGATGATGCAATATCTTCAAGATGAACATGCCCGATCCATTGAAAAAGTTCTTCAAAAGCAGCAGCCGGATCTTCGCCTACACAATAAAAATGCCCTATGTCAAAATTCAGACCAAGGGTTGGAGATTGAATATCTTTGATAAAAGATTTGAATTCATTGGTATTTTCTATAAAAAGATCAGGTTCAGGTTCTATCAGGATATTGATTCCCAGTTCCTCTGCCATTGGAATTACATGTTCCAAACCATTGTAAAAAAGGGCTGCGGCTTTATTTCTTTCCATATTTTCAAGAGGGCCGCCAGGCGGGATTGAAATATTTTTGCATCCTAAGAAATCTGCCACTTTCAAACAGTCTTTAGTATGCTGGATTCTTATTTTCCTGCGGTCTTCATCC
>JAUCGD010000696.1 GCA_030377945.1 Desulfobacterales bacterium HSG17
ATGATATACAAATCTTATGAATCAAGAGCCAGTCATAAGCCCTATAAGTCTTCCTGAGGCCCTACAGGTTATAGCCAAACAAGGGCAGCAAATTGATTATTTAGAGGAAATGGTACGGCTCTTAAAAAATGAAATATTTGGTAGAAAAAGTGAAAAGAGCCAACCGGCGGATCAATTTCAAATTTCACTTTTTGAAGAAGAAGCCAATGAACCGGTTGACGTCACTAAAAAAATTATTGTTCCAGAACACACCCGTGACAAAAAGGGACGTAAACCTTTATCCAAAGACCTTCCCCGGATAGAAGTCGTCCACGATATTGCTGAAGAGGATAAGGTCTGCGCGTGTGGTTCGGAATTGACCGTAATCGGTCAAGATACCAGTGAAAAGCTGGACTATATCCCGGCAAAGCTTCGTGTCATCCGTCACATCCGACCCAAGTATGCCTGCCGATCTTGTGAAGGCGTCGAGGATGATGGTCCAACCGTAAAGATCGCACCGCCACCGCTTCAACTCATCCCTAAAAGTTACGCATCAGAAGGGCTATTGGCCCATCTTGTTGTCGCCAAGTTTGTGGATGCCTTACCGCTTTATCGCCAGGAGAAGATTTTTAAACGGCTGAATATTGATTTATCCCGGTCAACCATGTCCGGTTGGTTGGTTCAAGTTGCCCAAAAATGCCAACCATTAATTGATTTATTGGCAAAAGAGGTCCGTAGCGGCCCATTGATAAATGCCGACGAAACCCCGGTTCAGGTTTTAAAAGAACCTGGGCGAAAAAATACCACAAAAAGTTATATGTGGGTCTTTCGAGGCGGCCAAATGGACAGCCCCGCACTTATATACCATTATCATCCCACCCGAAACGGTGATGTAGCGTTATCCTTTTTGAAGGGGTATAAGGGCTATGTTCAAAGCGATGCCTTCTCTGGATATGAAAAGCTTTCAAAGGAAAAAGAGATAAAACGAGTCGGGTGCTGGGCGCATGCCAGAAGAGCATTCGTAAAAGTTGTCAGTGCCAAAAAGAAAAATCGATCCGCCGGCAATCCAAAAGGCCTGGCAGATGAGGCACTGGATTATATTGGCGCGCTTTACAAACTTGAAAAAGATGCACGGATTAATGAGCTTAGTTTTGATGAAATTTATCAGATGCGCCAAAGCGAATCCCGCCCTTTGCTTGAATCATTCAAAACCTGGCTGGATGCAAAAAAAGGTTTAACCCCACCCAAAGGGCTTTTGGGCAAGGCAATTCATTATTCTTTGGATAATTGGGGCAAGTTAATCACCTATCTTGAGGATGGTCGCTTAAAGCCGGATAACAATGCTGCCGAGAATGCCATCCGCCCCTTCGTAATCGGACGAAAAAATTGGCTCTTTGCCGGACATCCCAATGGTGCAATGGCTGCGGCGACTTTTTTCAGTCTTATTGAAACCGCTAAAGCCAATGGGCTGGAACCCTATGCTTATTTTAGATGTCTTTTTGAAGAAATTATTACTGCAAATTCTGAAGAAGACTATCGCCGCCTGTTGCCGCAGTATATTGATCGTGGCCTGATGAATGCTCAAAAATGATGCGTGGGGTTAATCCACCGCTTACTTTGATTTTGGATCGTGCACCATTTAAATATATAAGAAATTAGCGGTATCACCGCTTTCCAGTTATTCTCCATGAATCATCCTACTCATACTCAAAAAATAATTCTGTGGTGTCCAGATATTCAGAT
>JAUCGD010000697.1 GCA_030377945.1 Desulfobacterales bacterium HSG17
AATCATATGGCAATTTAGAAATATCGAAAATTACGTCTGAAGATATTATGAAGTTTTTGATAAAAGTCACTAATGGTCAAAAGCAATCAACGAAAAAACTCAAATATTCATTACTCAGATCTTTTTTTAATTTTATTAAAGATTCAGTTGATTCAACATTAATAAATCCCTGTGATACACCAATCTTAAGAAAAACATTTAAAACCCCCAAAGGACTGGCATGGACAATTCATGGCAGAGATGTTGTCGATGAAATTATCTTCAAATCAAATAATCTCAGAAACCGATTAATGCTTGAATTGATGGCAAGAGGTGGCATGAGGATTGGAGAGGTACTGAAATTAAAAGTCAAGAATGTACATGGTCGGAAACTGGTTTTATTAGATCCAAAAAGCGGAAATCAGACTGAGATTGTTTTTATCCCTAAAAAAGTAGCTGATCGTTTACGGGAATATATCACCTCGATAAATATCGAAGATGACAACAACGTGTTTCCTTTGGGATATACCAGAGCTCGTGAAATTGTTCAAAATGCAGGAAAAATAATAAGTGTGGATTTGAAACCCCATGATCTTAGACGACATGCTGCTACTTATGCAAGTAGATCAGGGGTTCCTATTGAGATTATTTCAAAAATAATTCTCAGACATGCTAACTTAGCAACCACACAAAAGTACCTTGGAAAAGTAAGTGATACTGAAGCAATTCATTGGATTGATAATCTTTACAGATAGAATTTTAGGGGGATTGGTAAAAGTCGATCCCCGATTTACTTTGAAATACCATATTTTGCACATCTCTTTATTAGCAAATAAGGTAAAGCTTTGAATACAAACCCTCAATTTTATTTTTTGCAATTTCCCACTAATATTGCCAGAAGTAAATGCCATATAAAAAAGCTGATTATTTGAGTGATGGATGAAAATTCAAAAAACACAAGATGTTGTGTATCTCCATTATATTTAAACCCTTGAACTTTTAATAATAGTCTGGTCCCTGAAAAACTGCATTTTGATACTTTCTGATTACGAATAGTCCACTCTGAACAATCTCAATGATACCTTTTGAATTATTGAACAATCGAGAAATTAAGACTGATGCAAGTATTGACAACTTTTTAATTTGCATAAAAAGCGACTACTGGAAGATCAAAGCATGGGCAAAAAGTCAGATCTCATGAGCGACAGATTATAGACATATTAGACACCTTTTTATAGCAAAAAAAATAACTGTTCGTAAATTATTTTTAAGTAATATAACTTTTGAAGCATGAAATTAACTGGATCACAGTTTCAGGAGGCACCTCAAATCCACCTTTTAGATAGACAGGCCAATACTTAATACCGCCGTGCACACTGTATTGATATCGATGTAATTGCACCTCTATTTCCATATAATTCGGGTTTTCAGTAGAACGAATTTCCAAAACGAATTCCTCCGGGCTCATACTCGAGACAACAGCTTTTCCATTTCCTGATTCCTCTAACATTATAAGATCCCTAAGAAACTTATCTATGGCAGGGGTTTCCAGCCAGATGCCAGAATAGGAGCCGCTAAAATCCTGAAGGACAATGTGTACTTCCAGATTAATATCTCCGGCACCTGAGGTGGTTGCGGGTATCCGTTCCAGTTCTTTTAGTTTTATATATTCATTGTCACTGCCGATCAACATTTCTGGTGCCCTTTTCGTTACTAGGATTCAGTATAATTACTTGATAAT
>JAUCGD010000083.1 GCA_030377945.1 Desulfobacterales bacterium HSG17
ATACCAAATATATCTTCCAAAAAAAGAGTTACTTGAACAAGAATTAAAAATGTTATTGGAGGAACATGAAAACAACTGATAACACCGAAAAAGGCTTTCAAAATCTCATAGTCCGGGAACTTGTTGAAAAACAGGGATATATTGAAACAAAATCCAATGAATTTGACAGAGAACTCTGCATAAACAAAACACAGTTTCTAAACTTCATCAAAGCCGCACAGCCTGACATTTACAACTTTATCCTGAAAAAAGGAGAACGCCCCTTTTTCACCCGCCTTGACACCCAGATAAAAAAACAGGGCATTATCCATGTACTGCGAAAAGGAGTAAAGCACTTTGACAAAACCGTCTCCACCTTTTTCCCCATGCCAAATTCCCTGCATAACACAAAAGACCGGAAACGATACGATGCCAACATATTCTCCATAACCCAGGAACAATATTACACAGAAAATAACAAAAACCGCATTGATCTGGTCATATTCCTAAACGGACTCCCCATAATAACCCTTGAACTGAAAAACGCATACACAAACCAGGCAGTTAAAGACAGCATCCGCCAGTATAAAAATGACCGTGACCCAAAAGACAAAATATTCAACTTCGCCCGCTGCATTGTCCATTTTGCCCTGGATACAGACCTTGCATTCATGACAACCCATCTCAACGGTAAAGACACAATCTTCATGCCCTTTAACAAAGGCTTAAACAACGGTACGCCATACGAACCCTTTGGAGCCGGAAACCCGCTTAACCCAGACGGACTGAAAACCTCATACATCTGGGAAAACATATTTACAAAACAAAGCCTTGCCAATATAATTGAAAAATACGCACAAATATTCAAAGAAAAAGACCAGGACACAGGCAAAACAAGAAAGAAACTCATTTTTCCCAGGTATCACCAGATTACATCAGTGCGAAAACTGCTTGCACACGCCAAAGAAAACGGGGTTGGAAAACGCTATCTTATCCAGCATTCCGCAGGATCGGGAAAATCAAACTCCATAACATGGCTTGCACATCAGTTGACAGGGCTGCATGATAAAACCAATATCCACCCGCTTCTTGACACTGTTGTAGTTGTTACAGACCGCAAGATTCTTGACGAACAGATAAGAGAAAACATAAAAGCCTTTGCCCAGGTAAAAAAAGTAGTTGAAGCCATAACAGGCAATGCCTCGGATATAAAAGCACTTGACCCGGCAGAAACCTCTGTTTCAAAAACAACCCACATGCGCCTTGCACTGGAAAACAACAAAAGGATTGTCATTTGCACAGTCCAGACCTTTCCCTTTGTGCTTGACGCAATACAGGAAACCCAGACAAAAAACATAGGATTTATAATTGACGAGGCCCACAGCAGCCAGAGCGGAAAAGGAGCTGCAAGCATGAACGCTGTATTTTCAGACACAGCCCTGGCACAGCTTCCAAAAGACGAAGAAGGCAACATAAACACAGAGGATCTGGTAAACCATCTCATGGAATCCCGCAAAATGCTGAAAAACGCCTCATACTTTGCATTTACAGCAACACCAAAAAACAAAACCCTTGAAACCTTTGGAACTGAGCAGGAAGACGGCACATACAAAGCTTTTCACACCTATTCCATGAAACAGGCTATTGAAGAAGAATTTATACTTGATGTGCTGAAAAACTACACAACCTATAAATCTTACTACAAAATCCGTAAACAGGGCAGAGTACCAAATGAAACAGAATCAGATAAAAAAGAATATGAAAGCAAAAAAGCATATAAAAAACTCAAATCCTATGTTGAAGCCCATAAACTGGCAATAGAAGAAAAAACCCGCATAATGATAAATCATTTTAATAAAAACGTATGCCGCGAAATTGAAGGCAATGCCAGGGCTATGGTTATTACAAGATCAATTGAAATTGCCATGAAATATAAAGATGCGTTTGACGATTATCTTGCAGAAATCCGCTCTCCATACAAAGCCATTGTAGCATTTTCAGGAAAAAAAGCACATTATAAAACAGGGGAAGAAATGAACGAAAGCAATATGAACAACTTTCCTGACGGCAATAACGACATTCCAAAACAGTTTAAAGCGAACCCCTACCGGTTTTTAATCGTGGCAAACAAATACCAGACCGGATTTGACCAGCCCCTGCTGCATACCATGTATGTGGATAAAGAATTGTCAGATGTTCAGGCAGTTCAAGCCCTTTCCAGATTAAACAGAGCTTTCAAACCCCATAAAAGAGACACCTTTGTACTGGATTTCTGCAATGATACTGATGATATACAAAAAGCATTTGAGCCTTTTTACACAACTACGATACTCAGCAGGGAAACAGATATAAACAAGTTGAACGACTTAAAAGACGACCTTGACAGCACCCAGATTTACAATAACGAGGATGTGGAAAATTATTTCAGGTATTACTATTCAAATGCAGAAAGAAAAGTATCCGAACCTATTATAAACAGGGCTGCACATGAATTTGAAAATGGTCTGGAACAAAAAGAACAGATAAAATTTAAATCAAATGCAAAAACCTTTGTCCGCACCTATGACTATCTTTCCAAACTCATGGAATCCGGTGCTCCTGAATGGGAAAAGCTATGGCTTTTTTTAAAATATCTTATTCCAAAACTCAATATTCAGGCAGATGATACTGACGAGAACATCCTGGAAGCTGTGGACATGGACAGCTACCGGATAAACAGAAAAGGCATTTCTGACATATACCTGGAAGGAAAAGACAATATAATAGAGCCTATACCGGTTCCAGGTGTTGCAGAACCGGAAAACGAATATGATACCCTTGAAAAGATCATAAGCGAATTTAATAAAAGATTCGGCAATATAGACTGGGGACCCGGAGTTGACCCAAAGGAGGCAGAGCAGATATTGACCGTACAACTGCCTGACAAAATAAAAGAAGATTATGAAACCTTGCAGTCAATAATAAATTCAGACAAAGATAATGGAAAAATAACCTCAGACACCAAAATCCTGGCCTTGATGCAGGCATTAATGTTTACCCACACAGGCATTTATAAAAAATTTGTGGATGACCAGGACTTTAAAAGAGCTTACCAGGATTTTATTTTTGACATTACCTTGCAGAATGCAGAGCATGGTATATCACCCAATGGAAATATTGACCTAAACCTGAACAGATGAGGACAATCCCATGAAATACCCTTTATCTGAAAAAATCGGAAATCCCGACATTCTGGTTGGACGTGAAAAAGAATTTGCACTTCTTGATAAATGGATTTCCAAAATACCTAGAAGATTGAGCAAATCAAGAGTTATTCTTGCCCGGAGAAAGAGCGGTAAAACTGCTGTTGTGCAGCGGATATTCAATCGTTTATGGAGCGAAAACGGAAAAATTATCCCGTTTTACTTCAGTTTTCCGGAAACAAAAAAATGGCTTCCTGAACTGGCAGCAGATTACTATCGAACATTTGCTTCACAATATATTTCCTTTCTTGAAAGAGATGAAAAACCGGTGGATACCCCTTATTCCCTGGAACAGATCCGGGAATACGGCAGGGCAAATTCAGTTGAAATCCTGGAACATGATTATAATCTGCTGAAAGGAGACAGTGAAAAAGGTAACTACGGTCTGATGTGGAAAACCGCTTACACAGCACCTCAACGATTTGCTTCATGGTATGATATTCGGGTCCTGGTTATTCTTGATGAGTTTCAGAATATCACCCAGTATATTTATCATGATAAAGAATGCAGGACAGAACCGAATAAAACTCTTGCAGGTAGTTTTCATGATGTTGTTGAATCCAAGACTGCACCCATGCTGGTAACAGGCTCATATGTTGGCTGGCTTATTTCTGTAATTGATAAATATCTGGAAGCAGGCCGCCTTAAAAGGCAGTTTATGAATCCATATCTGACACCCGGAGAAGGATTGCAGGCTGTTTACAGGTATGCTCAATTCTGTGATGAGCCTGTTACCAATGAGACTGCCGAACAGATAAACCGGCTGTGTCTGTCTGATCCGTTTTTTATCTCATGCGTTATTCAGAGTGAATATGAGAATAAAAATCTTACAACACAGGAAGGTGTGGTAAACACTGTTAATTATGAGATAACAGACAAATCCTCTGAAATGTCAATGACCTGGGGAGAGTATCTTGAGCTGACTTTGAAAAAGGTAAATGACCGGTATGCCAAGGCCATGCTGCTCCATTTAAGTAAATATCATGAAAAAGATTGGACACATAAGGAACTTAAAGATGAGCTGGGTCTTGAAATATCGGAAAATGAAATCCGTGAAAAGCTTGAAATCATGATTAAAGCAGATGTAATTGAAAAAGGAGCCTCTGACATCCGTTACAGGGGACTCAAGGACGGAACTCTAAATCTTATTCTCCGTCACCGTTTTGAAGAGGAAATCAAAAATTTTATACCTGATTTGAAAAAAGATTTTAATGAAGAGCTTGAAAAATTGAAAGCTGATAATTGTAAGAAACTTCCAGGAAAAAGCCAGGGCATATTCAGCATGTTTTTCTGAAAAAAAGATAATGCCGGTATTTTTATCATTAGGGGGATTTACCAAAGGTGCAAAGCAATTCTGCAAAGAAAAGAGAATAGGAACAGCAGAATATATCCGTTATTTTCAGCAGGATGTTTGACATCCTGTAAGAGATAGCTCGCTTTGACAAGCTCAGCAACCGGTCTTCCCGTTCCCTGAGCCTGTCAAAAAGCAAAATTAAACCATTTCCAAAGCACAGGCCATAGCAACACCGCCGCCGCCGCACAGGGTTGCCAGTCCCAGATTCTTTTCCCTTTTTTTCATGGCATGTAAAAGTGATACCATGATTCTGCATCCTGTTGCGCCTACGGGATGACCAAGGCCGATTCCTGAGCCGTTGACATTGGTTATTTCCCTGTTTAAGCCAAGCTCTTTTTCACAGCCTATATACTGGGCTGCAAAAGCTTCGTTTAATTCAATAAGCTGAAAGTCATTAAGAGCAAGACCGCTGTTGTTAAGGAGATTTTTAACAGCAGGAACAGGGGATATACCCATAACAGAAGGATGACAGGCCCCTCTTGAGGCTGCTTTTATCCTGGCTATGGGTGTGAGGTTAAGCTCTTTTGCTTTTTCTGCTGACATTATAATCATGGCAGCAGCCCCGTCATTGATTCCGCTTGAATTTCCTGCTGTAACTTTACCGGTTTTCGGGATAAAGCCCGGAGGAAGACTTTGAAGCTTCTCCATTGTTATGCCGGGCCGGAAATGTTCGTCCTTGTCAAATATAACAGGGTCTTTTTTCCGCTGGGGTATTTCAATTGGCACGATCTCGTCTTTAAAGGTGCCGTCAGCAGTTGCTCTTTCAGCATTATTATGGCTTCTGAGTGCCACTTCATCCATTTCTTCTCTTGAAATATTCAAATGCTGTGCAATAAATTCTGCTGTATGTCCCATGATATAGGGTTTTCCAAGAAACATGCTTGCAGGAGCTTCCTGGGTGTTTACCGGACTGTCCTCAGCAAGAGGCATAACATGGGAACCGCAGTGAAGAGCATGGATCATGGCATCAACAAAAACTTGATCCTGAAGCCTGCAACCCCATCTTGCATTGGGAACTGTATAGGGGACACCTGACATGTGTTCAACACCACCGGCAAGGATAACATCTGCCATACCTGCCTGGATCATTGCCATACCGGAGATTACTGCTTCCATGCCTGAGATACATACACGGTTGATGGTGACAGCCGGAACAGTGTCCGGGATTCCTGCCAGAAGTGCAGCTATGCGGGTTGTATTAAGTGTGTCATGATGTTCAAGACAGGTTCCGAAACGCACATCATCAATAATGGCAGGATCAATGCCTGCTCTTTTTACTGCCTCTTTCATGGCAGCACTGGCAATTACAGCACCGTTTAAATCTTTTAAACTTCCGCCAAATGCGCCGATAGCTGTGCGGCAGGCTGAAACAATTACAACATCTTTCATTATTATTTACCTCCAAAAGAATCTTCGGAAATTTCCAGAACCGTATTATCGCTGTCTAATATAACCTCTGCTCTTCCAAGGCTTAAAGGCAGTACGGATTTGATAAAAAAACGGGCGCTTTTTAACTGACCTTCATAAAAAGCCTTATCCTTTTTCTTTGCCCCTTTTTCAAGTTTTTGAGATGCTGTATTTGCACGCCACAAAAGCATCCAGGCCATAATCGCATCACCTGTAATATCCATAAAAGAATAGGCATGGGCAAAAGCTGTCATCATTTTTTCAGATCTTGCTGTTTTTCCCATGTGCAGGGCAGTTTCTTCAAGTTTTGCAATAAGATTTTTCGTATCTGCTGCAAGATCTTCAAGACCTGCTGTTTTTTCAGCCTGTTCACTAGTCTTATTAATTTCATTTATAAGGTCTTTAAAAGCCTGGCCTTTGTTAAGACCGAGCTTTCTTCCCAGGAGATCCATTGCCTGGATACTGTTTGTTCCTTCGTAAATATGGGTAATCTTGCAGTCCCTGAGAAGCTGTTCCTGGGGATATTCTTTTGTATAGCCGTATCCGCCGTAAATCTGCACCCCGTCATTGCAAACCTCAAAAGCCCTGTCAGACACATAGCCCTTTGCAATGGGGATAAGTACGTCAATGATGCCCTGGTATCTTGCTTTTTCTTCTGGGCTGTCAGTTACATGCTTCATATCCTCGCAAAAACCTGTATAATATAAAATACTCCGCATTCCTTCTGTTGCTGCTTTCATTTTCAAGAGCATTCTGCGAACATCAGGATGCTGAATAATCGGCACAGCAGGAGCATCCTTGCCTGGAGCATCAAGGCTTCTTCCCTGCACTCTTTCCCTGGCATAGTTAAGAGCATTCATAAATGAGGATGATGCACATCCAAGGGCCTGCATACCCACATCCAGACGTGCTTCGTTCATCATAACAAACATGGCCCGCATTCCCTTGTTTTCCTCACCCAGAAGGGTTCCAATGCACTTGCCTTTGCTTCCCATAGTCATGGAGCAGGTGGGGCTTCCGTGAATCCCCATTTTTTCCTCTATACCTGTGCATACTATATCATTAGGCTCTCCAAGGCTGCCGTCATCGTTAACCCATATTTTGGGAACCAGAAACAAAGATATGCCTGAAGTTCCGGCAGGTGCGCCTTCAATTCTTGCAAGTACAGGATGAATGATGTTGTCTGTAAAATTATGTTCGCCGCTGGATATAAATATCTTGTTGCCTGTGATGGAATAGGTTCCGTCGTCATTTTTAACTGCTGTGGATGTCAATGCGCCTACATCTGATCCTGCCTCAGGTTCTGTGAGCAGCATGGTTCCGCCCCAGTCGCCTCCATACATTTTTTTAAGAAAAAGTTCTTTCTGCTTATCAGTTCCAAATACCTCAACCAGTTTTCCAGCTCCGTGTGCCAGAAGTGTGTGAAGTGTAAATGGAAAGTTTGCACCGTGAAAGTAGTTTTTAACAGCTAAAGACAATGCTTCAGGCATTCCCTGACCACCCCACTCAGGGTCATCGGACATGGCAGTCCATTCGCCTTGTTTAAACAATTCATAAACCTTGTGAAATGAGTCAGGAACCTTGACCTCACCTTTTTCAAACCTGCATCCCTGCTCATCACCGTCTTTTAAGGTGGGCAGCATTTCTTTAACAGCCAGGGTCCTGGCTTCATTAATAACCATATCCACTGTTTTTTTATTAAAATCCGCAAATTTATCATGTTTGCTGAGTTTTTCCACTTCCAGTTGTTCATGAAGAACAAAATCAACATCCCTGCGGTCTGCAATAACCTGTGCCATATTTAAATCTCCTGTTTTTTTATTTAATGCAGGCAGAGCCTGCAAGACTGCATTCCCAGGCAGAGCCTTTTAGTTTGTAGTGAGCGCTTTAGCGCTCATTTTTAAGCGCTAAAGCGCTTACTGTAAACAAGTTGCTTTCAACATACAAGCCTGGGAATGAGTTATATATTTAGTGTTGATAATTCATAGTTAATCATAAAAATCATTTAATCATGGTTCCAAATCAATATCAGGCAGTCTCTCGGTCCACACAGAATGATCCACAAGACCATGCTGCTTCAGTTCCCTTGCCAGATTATGAGCCAGATCACTTCCCATAGATTGAGAACAGTCCTGATTCCATGTAAGAGTAATCATCAAATCATTGGAAACCGAAGCATGAGCATAAACCCGGACATTTTTAAGACCTTTAGCTTTCATACCCTGTGCGATCTGTTTTAAAAGCTCGGTATCTGCGCCATTATAACCTGTTGCAGCTCCCTGTACTTTTATGATTTCAAGCCATTCCATGTGAGTTCTCCGTGTATCATTTTTAATGATACATTTTCCGCATTACCTTTTTATCCAGTTTGCCAACACTGGTTTTGGGAATCTCATCAGCAAATTCATATCTGTCAGGCACTCCGTATGTTGGCAGTTTTCCCTGATCTGCTGCTGCTTTCATATATTTTTTAAAATCCTCACCTGTAACCTTATCTTTAAACTCAGGTTTAAGAACCACAATTATCATGGGACGTTCACCCCATTTTTCATCAGGAATTCCAATGGCAGCAGATTCAGCAACAGCTTCATGCTGGCTCATCAGGTTTTCCAGGTCAAGAGAAGATATCCATTCACCGCCGCTTTTAATAACATCTTTAACACGGTCGGTAATCTGTAAATATCCTTCCTTATTTATATGTCCCACATCACCGCTGTGCAGCCATCCGTTTTTCCAGAGTTCTTCAGTTTTGTCAGGGGCCTTGAAATATGAGTTTGTAAGCCAGGGCGCTCTAAAAACAACCTCGCCTGCTGATACTCCGTCATGGGGCAGCGGATTGCCTGAGGTGTCAAGAACTTCAAATTCCACAAGAGGAATGGGCAGCCCTGTTTTTGTAACGATGTCAAGCATCTTATCTTCATCATAATCCATCATATGTTTTTTAGGTACAGACAGGCTTATAATAGGACATGTTTCAGACATCCCGTAACCTGTATAAACTGTAAAACCCATGTCCTTTGCTGCTTTTGCCAGTCCTTTGGATAATTTGGCTCCGCCTATGACAACCTTCCATTTACTGAGATCAAATTGTTTAACTGCGGGGCTGCCCGTAAGCATTTGAAGAATTGTGGGAACACAATGGGAAAATGTTACCTTTTCAGTAACAATCAACTTTAACAGCATTTCCGGTTCATATTTACCCGGATAAATTTGTTTAACGCCTAAAAGAGTGGCAAGATATGGAATTCCCCAGGCATGAACATGAAACATTGGAGTAATTGGCATGTAAACATCATCAGACCGGAATCTGCCGATGGTATCATATGAACCAACTGCAATAGCGCTGGACATGGTATGCAAAACAAGCTGGCGGTGCGTAAAATGCACACCTTTGGGGTCTCCTGTTGTTCCTGTTGTGTAAAAAGTGGTTGCCTTGGTGTTTTCATCAAGATCAGGAAAATTATATTCAGGAGAAGCATTGTCAAGCATTTCATCATAAACCGCATCTATTGAAACAGATGTTTCAGGAACTTTGCCGTCTTCGGGAATTACTATAACAGTTTTAACTGTTTCCAGTTTATCCTTAATATTTTCCAAAATTGGCAGGAAATCAGAATTAATAATAACAACTTTAGCTTCAGCATGATTAATTGTGTATATAATCTGCTCTGCTGAAAGCCGCCAGTTTACCATCTGGAGAACTGCTCCCATCATGGGTATTGCAAAAAAAGCTTCAAGAAAACGGTTGCTGTCATAATCAAAAACAGCAATTGTGTCTCCATGTACAACCCCTTGAGATTCCAGGCCGTTTGCAAGGCGCTGAATGCGTACATTTAAATCCCTGTATGTATATCGCAGTTTATCCCTGTAAACAATTTCCTGGTCAGGTGCGTAGGTCAAAGGTGTGTTAAGAAGTTTTTTGATAATAAGCGGATAATTATAATGCTCTCCCGGCTGAAAAGTTTTTTCTGTCATTTCCTGCTCCTCAATTAATAGATTAGTCTATGAATGGTTTTTGTGGTTATGATTTTTATTATACTTTAGCATTGCATGATAACACTGCATGAAATGTGCCATGATTTGAGAAGCTTTAATGACAGGTATTTGATGATATTAAAAAGGGCAAACTGTGCTATAAGGAAGAAATAACTGTACTATATTCCGGTTTTTCTTAAAACTGGAATATAGTACAGAATTTAACACAAAACTATAAAATATACGTTTGTAAAAATCGCTTTAGCGCTCAAAAATCGCTAAAGCGCTTTTTACAAGCATTAAGTTTTGTTGTTTTGGGAGGTGGTGCATAGCGAGTGATGAATATAATTCATTGATTAAATTTTAGCATGTCAAAATTAATTAATACCTGAAATTATGACAAAAAAACAACCTGCAAATTTTGTAGTTAACTATGCTGTATCTTGAATAAATTCTGCTGCTTTTTTAAGATCTTCCAGATCAGCAGAATTGGCAAGATAAGCATAATTTCCAATTGCAGCACTGAAAACAGAGTCTATTGGCCCGTGATAAACAACAATATGACCGAATTTCTGCATGATTGCACGATGGGAATTAATGTAATTTTTGTTTATTTTACGGCCTATGTATCCGCAATGATAGGGGCGTGAGTAGGTTGCTTTAAATTTATTATTTATAACAATGTTTGCCCATTCTTCATAAACATCAATATTATTGGCAAAATTGAACATATCCGTAGTCAGACCTCCTGGGGGTCTTGCATTCATTTCCAGACCTACGAGCCTGTTATCCTTTGTGCGGAAAAATTCAAGATGAAAAAATTTACCCCGGATATGAAAAGCCTTAACCGTGTTTAATCCTGCTTTTTCAAGATCTTCTGGAATATCACAAAGCGAATAATAAAAAATATCACGATCTTCATTTACAGTTTCCATAATCCCCTGGCTGAAAACATGGGATGTGTAAAATACAATATTGCCGTCACGGTCTGTAAGCCCGTCAAAAGAATATATATCCCCGGCAATAAATTCTTCCATAATATACTTGGTTTTATTATGTTGGGTTTTATTGTACTGGGTTTTATTATATTGGGTCTGATATAATTTGGTCTGGCCGCTTTCAGAAAAAAAAGAATTTAATTCTTCATCATTATTAATCATAAAGGTATCAGCAGCGCCAACACCCCTGTCCGGCTTACACACCACAGGATAGCCTGTTTCCTGAATCAGTGATTTTGCACTTTCAAGGTTTTTTGTTACCTTACCCCTGGCAACCTCAACCCCTGCTTTTTGAAACAGGTTTTTCATTTCGGATTTCCGGGTAATTCTTGCTACCTGATGAGTTTTTGTTCCCGGAATATTAAAATCTGTCCGAAGCCTTGCCTCGGTTTCCAGCCAATATTCATTATGGGATTCTATATGATCTATCTTCCCGTAAGCATGGGTAAAATATCCGCAGGCCCGGAGAATCTGTTCATAGTCTTCCATATTATCAACACGATAATATTCTGTAATGGCATCTTTAAGTTCATTACGCAGCTCATCATATGAAACATCTGCAATACCAAGAACATTGGCTCCCATTTTTTTCAGATTTACACTGAAAAGATAATAATTTGGGGGAAAATGAGGTGAAAGATATACTATATTCATAAGAGTCCTTTCATTTACGGCAAAGATAGTTCAAATTAAATGCATCATCAGGAATGGTTGAAACTTCTACATCTTCAAAACCTGCCTGGTTGAGCAGTTCCAGGGCTTTTTCCCTTCCCCACATCATGCCAAGCCCAGCTCCAGAATTAGGATCAGGATCAGTCCCTTTGCCTGCCAGTCCCACAGGCATACAATGCATAAGGCTGACAGTATAAAGAAAAGGGCCCATAAAATGATCTGCATTATCAGCATGGTCTGTTTCTGAAGCAATATCAATCATGGAAAAAATTCCGCCAGGACACAGCATGTTATATATGCCTTTTAATGCTTCAAGAGGTTTTGTCTGGTCATGGATGGAGTCAAAAGCTGTAATAAAGTTGAAAAAATTCTTCAGGCCCTTATCTTTTTCCAGCAGTGCAGCATCACGAACCATAAATGCTGCATTTTTCAAGCTTTTTTCTTTTGCTGCATTTTGAGCGGTTTTTACTGCCTTTTCATCAAAATCAATACCAATAAAACTGCTTTTGGGAAAAGCCTGTGCCATCAGATTAATGGCAACTCCTTGACCGCATCCCAGATCGCAGACCCGGATTCCTTTTTTTAACTGCTCAACAAGCCTGCTGTTTTGTATGGAAGGAAGAAATTTATCAACAAGAACCTGTTCATGTTTGGCATTGCTCAATTCTGTCATAAATGCCTGAAATTTTGGGTAGCAGGAATAAGGAACTCCTTTACCTGTTTTAAAGCCATTTATAACAGGTTCAAAAGCGCAGTCTGTCAGCAAAGGAATTTCCTGGGTATAGATTCCCATATTTGAATTTCCCGAACGTTTTGCAAGAAAGTCTGCATGTTCTTTTGGAAGAAAATAAAGGTTTTCCCCTGTTTCATCCTTTGAAAGCTCAAGAATTTGGCCTGTGACCATAATGCCGAGCCATTCTTTTATATAACGGTTATTCAGGCCGGACTTTTTTGCTATTGTTTCAATATTTTCCGGGGAATCAAATGTATCCAGAACATCAAACAGCCCTAAATTATAACCTATGCCCATAGCAAGATTAAGTGAACCGTAATTAAGAATATCAAGCATTTTTCGGGAAAAAGTTTCACGTCTGTCATCTGCCAGTTCAGTCATTTTAAGTCC
>JAUCGD010000698.1 GCA_030377945.1 Desulfobacterales bacterium HSG17
TTTTTCAAGCCCCAGCCCAATATTGGGATATCACCGAGACAGGGAACCTTTGTCTGTGTTTTTGTCAGGCTTTCATCAATAAGTCCCCCAATAACAACAGTATTGGTATCTTCAACAATAATACTTGTTTCAATTTTACGTTTCAAGGTTGTGGGTCTGTCAGCGCTTGACTGGTTTACATCATCTAATTTTGTAAGTTCCTGGAAAATATTTAACCTTACAAGTCTTTCCTTGCTAATCTGGGGTGTTATTTTTAAAGTAATACCAACATCTTTATACTCAAAAGAGTTATATGTTTGAACACCAGATTCTGCAGCTGACCTTGTTTGAAAAGGCACATTTTTTCCAACTGTGATGACAGCTTCATCATTTTCAGTAGTCAATACCTGGGGTGTTGCAAGAATATGAACATCCTTGTCACTTTGAAATGCCTGGATAACTGCCTGTATGGAAGGGAATGTCAATCCACCTATACTGATATTTTTTCCAAGCATGCCAATGGAAAAGCCCTTGGGAAGATTTGCGGCAGAATTCAAAGAGCCAAGATTGGTATATCCTGTTTCGCCTGTTCCTCCAAATCCTCCAAACATTGCCCTTGTGTTATTATTAAATCCTTCCGATGCCCGCCATTCCGTACCAATATTTAAACCCCTGTTAACATTGACTTCCATAATTAAACATTCAAGATAGACCATTGCTCTCGGGATATCGAGTTTTGCAATTACCTCTTCAAGGACAGGATAATCTTCTTTATCAGCCATAATGATAAGACTGTTGGTAGATTGATCTGCTGTTATTTTGATGTTTTGAGACAAAAGAGGAGTCTTTTTTGGTCCTGTTGTATTTTTCTTTTCAGGGATTGTCTGGAGAACTTTTGCAAGTTTTTCTGCTGATGCATGTTCAAGATAATATACCCTGATTCTCTCTTCACCCTTTGGAACCTGCTGATCAAGTATTTTTATCAGATTTTCAACTCGTTTTGTTTCAATTTCACTTGCAAGCATAATAATGGAATTGGTTCTTTCATCTCCAACAAAGGAAACAATAATATTTTTACTTGATTGGTTCTTTTTGTCTTTAATCCTTGCAGCAAAAATTCTTGTTAAACTTTTTGTCAGTTTTATAGCATCAGCATATTTGATTGGTATTACTGAGATTTTTTTTCCAATACTCTGTATATCAATGGTGTTGATGATTTTTAACACTCTTTTGATGCTTGAAAGTGTTGCTGTAATAATAAGCATGTTAGTATCTCTGTAAGAGAGAATAACACTTCCCTTAGGAATCAATGGTTTTAAAAGATTTTTTAATTCATTTGCACTGGCATATTCAAGGGGAATGATTCTGGTTGCAATTTGATCACGGGCAGTTTCTGAATCTGATTTTGTTGCAAGTTTTGTATTAATATTATCTGAGCGTGCTTTGGCAGACGGGATAATTTTGATAATTTTTCCTGATTGCACCAGGGCAAATCCGTGAATGTCGAGTACTGATTCAAATACTTGATAGGCCTCATTGATTGATAATTTTTTAGGGGAAATAATTGTAACATTTCCCTGTACTTTGTTATCAATAATAAAATTTTTCCCGGTCATATTGCTCATGAATTTGATAAAGACCCGAATATCAACATTATTAAAATTAATTGAAATAAAATCAGTTTGTGTATTATCCAGTTGTGTTTTGTCCTGGCCTGGAGCTTTTTCTGCTGTACAGA
>JAUCGD010000699.1 GCA_030377945.1 Desulfobacterales bacterium HSG17
TGCTTGTTAAGCTGAGCTGTTCCGGTGGTATTTCCGATTTTTTCTGTATTTGCTCAGTCATTTAAATTTTCCTTAAAACTTTCTTTATTTTAAAATTATAACAATCATTTAAAGCATGTGGACTATAAAAAAAACAATCAATAATGTCAACATATTGCAAAGCCTGGAATCCTGATTACAGGATGGATATCACCAATTTTGCATAAAATTAAGTTTGACATCTGACTGTTTTCAAAATAAATATCAGTATCATATAATTTTTACACACACTTAAAGCTATCATGATTCACCGAATCATTTAAAGGAGTTTTAATGAAAATCCGAAAAGCAGTTTTCCCTGTGGCAGGACTTGGAACAAGATTTATACCTGCCACCAAAGCCATGGCCAAAGAGATGCTTCCGGTTGTTGATAAACCTATTATCCAATATGCAGTTGAAGAAGCTTTTGCAGCAGGTATAGAACATATTGTTTTTGTTACTGGCCGGGGCAAAAAAGCTTTGGAGGATCATTTTGACAGATCTTTTGAGATTGAGCATAATCTTAAAATGAAAGGAAAAAACGATCTTTTAAAACAGATCCAGGAGCTTGTTCCAAAAACCGGCACCATTATTTATACAAGACAGAATCAGCCCCTCGGACTTGGCCATGCCATCTGGTGTGCAAGGGATATTGTAGGAGATGAACCCTTTGCAGTTCTCCTTGCCGACGACCTTATCCAGACAGACAAACCAGTGCTTTCTGAAATGGTGAAAAAATTTGACAGATTAAGAGCCTCCATGGCAGCAGTCATGGAAGTTGATAAAGACCAGACAGATAAATATGGTATTCTTGATGCCCAGAAAGTTGAGAATGATATCGTTCGTATTGATGATATGGTGGAAAAACCCAAACCCGAGGATGCTCCATCAAATCTTGCCATTATAGGCCGATATATTCTAACCCCCAAAATTTTTGAATATCTTGAAAAAGGCCAAACCGGGGCAGGAGGTGAGATACAACTTACCGATGCCATGAAAACTCTTTTAAAAGAGCAGCCAATCTTTGGATACAAATTTAAAGGCAAACGTTTTGACTGTGGTGATAAAGTAGGATTTCAGATGGCCAACCTTGCTTTTGCCCTGGAAAGACCTGATATGAGAGACAAACTTATTGAATTTATCAAAGAGATTCAAAAAGATTTTTAAATAATCACGACTGCTTATAAGCACTATAAGTTTTCATAACTTTTCGGACATAATTTTGTGTCTCTTTATAAGGAGGAATTCGCTTATACTTGTCAACTGCCTGTGGGCCTGCATTATAAGCTGCAAGAGCCAGAGGCAGTTTGTACTCATATCGCTTTAATAAACGCTGGAGATAGAGTGTCCCTCCCATGATATTCTGGGAAGGATTAAAAGGATCTTTTACAAAAAGGTTTTTATAATTATCCGGCATGATCTGCATTAAGCCCTTGGCTCCTTTTTTTGATACAGCCTTTGGGTTAAACCCTGATTCCACCTTGATAACAGCTTTTATCAAAGAGAATTCAACACCATATTTTTTTTGTGCTTTTTTAATTATTTCATCATATTGTTTTGTGCTGACACTCTGTTTCCAGATGCAGTTACAACAAGGGGACAAAAGCATCTTGACGAGCTTGAACACCTTGTTTCTCTTGGTCACAGGGGCGTTATTTTTTATCTGATTCAGCGTATGGATGCATTAAGTTTTCAACC
>JAUCGD010000700.1 GCA_030377945.1 Desulfobacterales bacterium HSG17
AACTATTAACTTCTAACTTCTTTTTATCTTTCGTCATAATCACATTCTTCCTTCCCGGAAGTGGTCGCCCAATAGTATCATAAGTTTTTGATCCCATTATCAAACAACCGGCTTGCTTCGTCAGTTTTACAAATAACTTCTTATCCTCCGGTCCTGTCCAATCAGGAAAATGATCCGCATCTTTTGCGATCTTTCCATCTAATGTTTGTGCCATGAGGAGGATTACTTTCATTTTATTATTTACGATAAGGGTTTGGTTCGGGGGCTGGCATTTCAGAATTCATATCTATCTTTGCTTTTTCAACTCTTTTTTCTGTTACATTATTAAAAGTTGTTTGATTTCGAGATGTATCTGGATCCGTATTTACACAAAATTTTATTCTTGAGGCAACTTCATTAGCAGATTTAGTATTTCCTTCACCTCCTACAGAAATTCCCATAACATTTAATTTTGCTCCCCCATCTTTTCCTAATTCGGATGAAACAGTTATGGCCACATCAAACAAAACATTTCCATCTGGAAGTTTTCCTAATTCAAATGCACCATTTTTATCTTGATTTGCATCTTTAATACCATCAAAAATTTCAGTAAGCGATTTGTGAATAAATTCCTTGAGTTCCATTTTTTATTTCTTTAACTTTAAAACAAACTGCCGATCATTTTTCTTTCTTAATTCCCAATTACTCCCGATCCACCTTTTCCCCTCTGAAGCAGAAGATAAGATTGATTTTATTCTTTCTGGATCTGTTGTGGGATTATCGGAAGTTGGAAAGCCTTTTAGCTTTAAGTTTTTTAGCTTTGGGCCGGCATTTTCAATGGAAAGCGTAATTTCTTGGTCTGACATTTTTTATGATATTAAATTTATAAAACAATATTCATCTTCCCCAACGACTCCTGTGGATTGGTATTTTTCTTTAACTGCTCAAAAATCTCTTCCACTAAACTTTCGTCCCCCCCTTCAGCACGATCCAGCGCATTCTTCGGACATTCAAATTTAATCGGTTCGTGGGTAACTTCTCGAGAAATAATTTCTTTTGCATTATCAAAATGAATATCGTAGATGTGTGCGTTGGAAATGGAAACCGTGAGAAAGCCTGGCTGTACTTTTAACTTTTCCGCTAAAAAATACGCCAAAACCGCAAACCCAGCCGTATCATGCGGATTTCCCAACATCATATCATTTGATCGAATCACAAGATGAAGATGCAAACGCCCTCCCATAATCTGCACCGTAAAAGTATACGGACATGGCACATTTTTCTTTTTTGTACCGGTAATCAATCCATCATCTGATGGATCCCACATAAGAATCACGCCATGTCGTGACGACGGATCATCTTGTAATAATTTTATCAACCCATCAATCTGATCTCGACCGAAATGCTTTCGCCATCGATATCCATACGCCGATTCCACACAGTTATTTTCTTCGGCAAAATCGTCCCAGATCTTCGTAAATCGTTGGAGGAACGCGAGATTCTTATGGCCCATAAGAAACCAAATTTGCTCCGCGATAAAAACCTTCATAGGAATTTTTCGCAACGTTAAAATCGGAAATCCTTTCGCCATATCAAATTTCATGGTCATGCCCGGCAGGCTTTTACACACATGCCCGGTACGTTCATTTTTTTCTTCGATTCCGTTTTCTAAAATATCTTTCAATAAAGCCGAATACTGTTGGTCAAATTCATTTTTCATCGGATAA
>JAUCGD010000701.1 GCA_030377945.1 Desulfobacterales bacterium HSG17
TAAGAAAAACACTGTCCTTTTCCAAAAAATTGGAGAACCATATCGGCGCAATCTGGAATTTTGTTCATCACTACAATTCCGAGATTGCCCCACGGTTGGCGGCCATCACTACATGTTAAGCACTACCGTCTTTTTTATAGGATTCTTGATAAATCAGTATGTTACGGAATTTGCCATGCAAATACTTGATTTATTACAGTAAATGCTTGTAAAAATAACATGCTGATATTATTTAAAATACATTCATCATTCGCTATGCACCACCTCCACAAAAATTAACTAATTTATGGGTATATAAACTTGCTTAAATAATATTTGAAAATCAATTATATTGGGTATCCTTTTGCTTATCATTGTTTTTCTGAATTTATTAATAGCCCAGGTTGGAGAAGTTAAGAAAATTATTTTAAAAGGAGGCACTATGAAATTTCAAAAATTGACCCTCATCTTTTCAGGCTTAATTATTTTTTTGCTTTTCATAAGCTCAAGTAGCTATGCAAAAAATGATAAACTGCGTATTGTATTTACAGACTGGTTTCCTTACACATACATGGAAAATAATAAAGCATCAGGATTTGAAATTGATATATTCAAAGAAGTAATGAATAGTATGCAGAAAGAAGTTGAATTTGTGATCTATCCTTGGGAAAGATGTCTACATGTTTTGAAAAAAGGCGATGCTGATGCCCTAATATCATTAATAAAAAATTTTGAAAGAGAAAAATTTACTTACTTCCCTGATGAAAACATAAGTCTTTCCAAAACTATGTTTTTTACGACAGCAGACCAAAATATTAATTTTGATGGTAATTATGAAAAGTTAAAACAATTTACAATCGGAATAATTGCAGGTTTTTCTTATGGTGACAAGTTTGACAATGCGAATTATTTAAAAAAAGATAAGTCCAAAAATACCGAAATGCTTATAAAAAAACTTATTGGCGGAAGAAATGATATAATAGCAGAAAATCAGGCTGTTATACTATCAAATTCACTAAAAATGGGTTTAGGAAATAAAATTAAGGTTTTAGAAACTCCCATCCACTATAAAAAGCTTTATGTAGGCTTCTCAAGGGCAAAAAAACATAAAAAGCTTTGTGATGAATTCTCTAAGCGTCTTAAAGAATTTAAAAATACATCATCTTACATTTCAATTTTGGATAAATATGGAATCAAACAATCTGATATGGAAGAATAACAAAATCTTAGAACTCATTTGATTAGAAAAATTGATAAGCATAACAAAAAACATGTCCTCAATAAACGTAAAAAAAGGCTAACCCGGCGCTGAACTCGGACGCAAAAGGGTTCCGGTCGCTATCGCTCCCTCCACCCTTTTGCGCCGGTTAGCTTAGCGTTATAAATCTTCACTGTGCATTGATATATGAAATTATTAAAGATAATTATCATCATCTAACTTGGAAAAATTGTTGATCTTTGAAATAGAGTTGAATCGATCATGTCAATTCAATTACTGAAAGCATTGACGATTGCTCACAATTTTTTGAAAATTATGTTTTACATGAGGGAAGCAATTTTAACAAAGTCAATGCCTTTTGAAAATATTTTCTCGTACTTGGAACATTCTAAAATTATTAATAATTTCAAAGTTTCTTTAAAAAAAAATGTTTCACTTGCGGGGGCAAACTTTTCTACAAGGTTGACTACAATTCAACTTAAATATATTTTCTCGTACTTGAAACCT
>JAUCGD010000084.1 GCA_030377945.1 Desulfobacterales bacterium HSG17
TTTATTATTTATTCAGCACCCTTTAGGGTGGTTTAGCTTGTAGCTGGGGGATTTATTCCCCAGCTTTATGCAGGTATTTTATTTATTAGGAATTCCCTAACATACAGGAAAATGATTTGGTGATTTTTTTTTACAGGCAGATATTATTGCAGTTCTTTTAATACTTTTAGTCTGCCTGGGATACACTGAAAATTAAAAATTATAAAATTGACAAAGCCGCAGGCAGAAAAGCCAGCGGCTTTTTTATTGTATAGGAAATTGTATAGGAAAGTAGAAAAATGGGTTTGCAATCAAATGAAATAATAGTATATAAAATGATATTATGGCTTCAATCTCAATAAAATCAGTATTTAATGAATTTTAGTATATTTTATTTGCTGAATTATCAGTTATATATTCTGGAATCCATTGGGAGTCAATTACTGAGAATGTTGAGAAAATGCTAAATTACCGTAAACCTTCATGCGGTTATGCCGAGTATAATGGACAGTTCGCTGATAAAAGTAATGCTGTTCCGGGTATACTGGCTATTGTCCATACATTCGGAGGGGATCTCAAATTTAACCCTCATGTTCATATGCTGATAACCGACAGGGATTCCGGTGGTTTGCTAAAACCATAGATAATTAGAAAATACCAAAACTTTAAAGGTTTGTTAATCCTAAGTTTGCCAAAAGTTGTGCAAGTCAAAAAACTGTTTTAACAAAAAGAACCGTACTCCATGACCGAAGGTGGATTAACAAGTGATAAACATTGGGATGATATACCTTTTTTTTATTCCCAAATAGATGAAATGAAAAAAAAAGACCGATAGTGCGCCAATCATAATAGAGGTTGAAACTACAAATGATTTCATATATTGTGCTATAGTCATCCAAAGTCCTAAGCTGTTTAAAATATTAATAACGATTTTGCCATTTTCGACTTTTTACAAGACCGTTAAAACTTTATCAAGAGATTGCGAATTCATATATGTCACATAATTCATCGGAAGATATCGGAGCAAGCATTATTGAAAACTGCAGTCTTTTTTCAATTAGAAAAAGAGTTTCTTTTATAGTGATCATTATCATGTTTTTGCTGACGATGAAACCCGCCCTGGCTTCTCCCGAACAAATCAGGATTGCTTGTTCCAAAGATTTGGCCCCTTTTCATTTTTTAGATGATAGCGGAAAGCCTGCTGGAATCATAATTGATTTGTGGCTCCTCTGGTCTGAAAAAACCGGTATCAAAGTCCAATTTCAGACTTACGACTGGAATAAAACACTGACTATGGTCGGTTCTGGAGCAGCTGACGTTCATGCCGGTCTGTTTTTCAATCAGGAACGAGATACATTTCTTGATTACGGATCGGAATTTATGAAAATGGACACGCATTACTTCCGGCATGTGACGATTCCTCATATAACAGAAATTGAAGATATTGTACCTTACCGTGTTGCCGTCATAGCAGGTGACTATGTGGAAAGTTATCTGAAAGAAAAGCTGCCTGATGTTAATCTGGTTGCATTTGCCAACTATCAGGCTCTGATGGAAGCGTTAACGAAAGGTTCTTTGAAAGTTTTTGCCGCAGATACGCTGCCCGCATTGTTCTACCTGGAAAAGAACAAACTGCTCTCAGAATTTTCATTTATTTCCGGGAAGCCGTTGTATGAAAACAAACTGTTCTTTGCTGTCCAGGAAGGGAACTACGCATTGATTAAGAAAATTAATTATGGGATGACGATCATCACAGATGAGGAAAGGCAAGCCATTAACCGACGTTGGATTTCGTCTGGTGATAGTGACAATGAAGCCATCATTATAAGTATTGACCGTGCTTATGCACCGCTGACGTTTATCAATGCAATGGGGCGGCCTTCAGGACTGTTTGTCGATATGTGGCGCACCTGGGCTGATAATTCCGGATACAAAATTCAATTTAGGGCAAGTAGCTGGTCAGAAACGCTCGAATCGCTGCGCGCGGGGGAATCGGATATACATTCAGGCCTCTCATACTCCCAGGAACGTTCTGAATGGATCGAGTTTTCCACCCAGGTCTATGAGGCGTATACTAAGATTTATCATCGAGCTGGAGAGCATCAACCGGTTAAAATAGAAGGCTACGATTTAGAAACAATTGGCACGTTGTTCGATTCTTATCAGGATAATGAATTCAGGAAAAATTATCCGAGCCTTACGATCCGCAGTTACAGCACCAATCAGGAATTGGTCAACGCGCTGTTAAAAGGCGAGATTAATGCGATAGTACAGGAACAGATCACTATGGAGGCTGATCTTGAACGGCTGGGATTACAAGGAGAAATTGCCGAGCGCGTAGAACTACTATTTCCAAGCACCATCCATGCAGGTGTGAAAAAGGGAAATATCGAGCTTTTGAAACAAATTAATAAAGGATTTACTGCCATTGGCCGGGAAACACTCTCTAACATTGAAAAACGTTGGATCCCCAACCCTGACAATCACTATTATACTTCTAAGGCCGTGACAATTGATCTCAGCCCTGATGAAGCGGAATGGCTTAAAAAGCATCCAGTTTTGCGTATTGCTCCTGATCCTGATTTTCAACCCATTGAATTCTTTGATGAGAAGGGACTATACAAGGGGATGGTGGCCGATTTCATGAATCTGGTGGCTGATCGCCTGGGAGTTGGTTTGGAAGCGATACAAAAAGAGAACTGGCCACAGGCCATCGAAGCGCTTAGCAAGGGCGAGGCAGATTTTATCGGAGCTAATTTGCCGACAGATGAATTTCGCAGGAAATTCCTGTTTACTAAACCCTATTTTATTCTTCCTGATGCCATTATTACACACGCCGAAATTAAAGGAAAGATTCTCTTGAAGGAACTTGCCGGGACTGTTGATAATGTTCCTCCTGTCTCTGTGATGGTTCGTAAAGACTCTGAAATATTAAAAAACCTGATCAACAAAGCATTGGCCACGATTACAGAAAAAGAATATCAAGCTATAAAACAGCGTTGGATACCCAACTTGTCAGCAATAGAATCAAGTTTTAAAAAGCCTCTTGATTTGAATAAAAACGAACGAACCTTTCTTGCCGAACATCCTGTAATACGCGTTGCCATGGATCCGAATTGGGCTCCGGTGGAGTTTGCCGACGATAAAGGCCAATTCCACGGAATTTCCATGGATTATTTAACACAACTGAGTGAGCAGCTGAATGTTCAATTTGAGGTGGGCAAGGGATTTTCCTGGCAGGAAGCTGTTGACGCGGTGAATGAGGGTGAGCTTGATATATTTTCCTCGGTCGCACGTACGCCCGAACGAAAAAACCGATACCATTTTACCACCCCTTACATGTCAATGCCCATAAATATTTTTGCGGGAGAAGACGTAACTTACATTGGAAACATAAATGCGCTATACGGAAAACAAGTAGCTGTGGTCGATGGATACGCCATCCATGAGTGGCTCCAGTCTCAACACCCTGAAATCAGATTGTTGACTGTAAAATCAGTTCCTGCTGCTCTCAAAATGTTGGCTGCCGGGCAAGTCTATGCATTTGTTGGAAATATTGTGACCACCAGTTATTACATCGGCAAACTCCGACTCAACCAGATCAAGGTTGTCGGCGAGACTTCTTACAAATATGATCAGTCCATGGCTGTCAGACAGGACTGGCCGGTTTTAACCGATATCCTCCAAAAAGCACTTGATGCCATTCCCCAGAGTGAACGAGATACCATTTCCAACCGTTGGATCTCAATCAAGTATGAACACAGCATGGATTATTCCATCCTGTGGAAAATAGGGATACCCATATCCCTGGCCCTGATATTCCTTTTTTACTGGAACAGGCGCCTGGGCCTGGAAATATTAGAGCGCAAAAAAGCAGAACAGGAAATCCAACGATCCCGTGAGCATCTCGCCCAAATCATTGATTCCCTCCCTGACGCGACCCTGGTCATTGACAAACGAGGAGTTATCATTGCATGGAACAAAGCCATGGAAGATCTAACGGACATTACTCGTGAAAATATGCTGGGTAAAGGTAATCATGAATACGCACTTCCGTTTTACAATGATCGCCGTCCGACACTAATCGACCTGGTCAGGAACTGGGACGAGACCAAAAAAAATCAATACTTGAAACTGACAAAATACGACAACCGGCTGGAGGTGGAAACATTTGTTGCACACTTTGGTAAAAGCGGAATGCATCTTTCCGCCACTGCAAGGGTATTATTAGATGCGGATGGTGAAGAAATGGGTGCTATCGAATCTATTCGTGACATTTCGGAGCGAAAGAAGATGGATGAGGAATTAAAAAAAAGTCAGCAAATGACATCATTGCTTCACAGAATTTCAAATACCGTATCGACAACAATCGGTTTAGATGAATTATTTGGCAACATTCGTAAGATTTTAAGCGAGGCGATTGACACCAAAAATTTCAGCATCTCATTAATTGATTTGGAAAAAGATCAACTTGTTATCAAGTTTTTAGTAGATGAAAATGACACTATTGATGATTACACACCCCAGAGCAACATTTCCAAAGGTGAAATTACCGGTCTTACCTCTTATGTGATCCATACCGGTCAAATTCTATTTGCCACCAAACAGGATATTATTGCGGGGAACATACCATGCCAGGGTTCGCTCCCGGAAGTCTGGCTTGGAGTGCCATTAAAGGCTGAGGGAGAAGTGCTGGGGGTGATGTATATTCAGAGTTATACAAATAGCCGTCAGTTCAGCCAGAAAGATGTTGATCTGATGGTTACAGTCTCAGATCAAACAGCTCTGGCCATAAAGAAGGTTTTAAATACTCAAGAGCTTAAAAATGCCAAACAAACCTTGGATATTGCTCTGGAAGCATCGAATACAGGAATTTGGAAAATGAATCCGAACACAGGTGAACCCCTGTATTATGGAGATCAATGGTTCAAACAAATTGGCTACAACCCCGATGATTTTACACCTGGACAAGATGTATTTAACTTATTGCTCCACCCGGATGACTCAGAAATTGTAAATCAAGCCCTTGGTGATCATTACTCGGGCCGAACAGATTTTTATCAAGCGGAATTTAGATTCAAAGCAAAAGATGGATCCTGGAAATGGATACAATCGAAGGGGCAGATAATAGGAAAGGATGATGAAGGGGCCGCAACACAAATGACAGGTGTTCATTTGGACATCACTGAACAAAAAAAAGCTGAGCAAGAACTTTTCCAGGCAAAAGAAGAAGCCGTAGCTTTATTGGCTGAAACGAAACAACGTAACACCGAACTTGAGATCATCAATCAAGTTGGGAAAGAACTAATCGAAGAGTTAGACCTTAACAAAATGATTGTCCTGGCAAGTAAAACACTTAGTGAGGCTCTTAATGCGCATACGCTCTATATAGCATTGTATGATAAAGAGGCAAATAATATTTTCTTCCCCTATTACAAAGTCAAGGGGCGTGAGATTGAGCAGCCTCCGATAGCATTAACTGCGGGATTGACATCAAAAGTTCTCAAATCGAAACAGCCGCTTCACTGTAAAACTTTTCAAGAGCAGATCGACCAGGGTGTTGTCACAGTAACCGGCGAAACCGAGAGTTATATAGGCGTGCCGATTTTAGCAGGAAAATCAGCCATTGGCGTCCTGAGTGTTCAGCATCCCCAAGCACATTATTACACCAGCACCGATGTAAGATTGGTTAGTACCATTACCACGAGTTTAGGAAATACTATTGAAAATGCCAGGCTATATGCAGAGGCCGAGTCAGCAAGAAAAACAGCGGAAGAGGCAACCAGAGCAAAAAGTGATTTCCTGGCCAATATGTCCCATGAAATCCGTACCCCGATGAATTCCGTACTCGGTTTTCTTGAACTGACTCTTGATGACTCGGCTCTGTCTGAATACCATAGAAAAAATCTCTCCACTGCTAATAATTCCGCAAAATCTCTGCTTACCCTGATAAACGACATCCTGGATCTAAGCAAACTTGAAAGCGGTAAACTGGAACTGGAATTTTGCTCTTTTGATTTGCAGAGCTTGCTGCATGAGACCATACGTGTATTTGAAATGAACTCCCGAAAAGGCGGCCCTGAGTTGACCTGTAACATCCATCCTGATATTTCACAATATCTTATGGGAGATTCAGTTCGACTGAGGCAGATTATCATTAATCTTGTGGGAAATGCGGTTAAATTTACAGAAAAAGGGGAAATAAGTATAACTGCGGAACCCGGCGACGAAAATGATATGATCCATTTTGCCGTAAAAGATACAGGTATAGGAATCCCGGCTGACAGGGTGGATACTATTTTCGAGCCCTTTACCCAGGCTGAAGGCTCAACCGCCCGGAGATTTGGAGGAACAGGTCTGGGTACAACAATCTCAAGGCAGCTTACCGAACTCATGGGCGGTAAAATCCGGGCTGAAAGTCAGGAAGGGAAGGGCAGTATCTTTCATTTCACTGCACGAATGGAACCGACTGATATAATACCTGAAGAGCAGGTTGAAACCACTGTCCATAAGAATCGGCGCTGCTTCAAAATTCTGATGGCTGAAGATCTTGAGGAAAATATGACTCTGTCTGAAATCCGTCTGACACAGCAGGGGCACACCTTCACCAAAGCCTGGAATGGCCGGGAGGCTGTTCAAATATTTCAACAGGGAGCAGTTGATATTATACTCATGGATGTTCATATGCCTGAACTGGGCGGTCTTGAAGCTGCAAGGCAGATTCGAGATCTGGAAACCAGTTCCCAAAACAATATCCCCATTATTGCACTTACAGCAAGTGTTATGAAGGAAGAAAAGAATAAATGCCTGGAAGCTGGCATGGATGCAGTAGTTGCCAAACCGGTCAATTTTGATGAACTCTTTGACATCATGGAAAAACTTATTCCTGGAGATGCGGGATTTATAAAACAGGAATCTGAAGTTAATCAGGAATCAGGCATTACCCCGAATCTCCTTCCGATCCCTGATAGTCGCTCCATGATTTACAGGCTCAAAGGTGTAGATACTGAAAAAGGTATTAAAACATGGCAGAATGAAGAGGTATATTTAAAGTCTTTGATTGGATTTTGCAGGAAGAACAAAAATACTGCAAATGAAATCTTCAAGCTTGTAAGTGAGGGAGACAGAGAAGGTGCATATCAGATTATCCACGCACTGAAAGGGGTGGCAGGCAATCTTTCTGTAACAGAAGTTTACCGTATTGCTGAAGAACTCAATGCTGCAATAATCGAAAAGAGACCTGAGGAACTGTTCCCAATTATCACTTATCTTGGAACTGAACTTGACACCGTTGTCAACTCTGTCCAATTGCTTGAACAGGAAAAGGAAATAAAGGAAGAAACAAAAGAAGAGTTGGACACGCCTGTTCTTAAAGAACTCTTTCGGGAGATGCTGGAATCTTTTGAAGAATATAATCCTATGAAAGTTGAACCAATACTTGAAGAACTGAAACGCTACCTTTCACATAATCAGACTGACCCCATTATGCAGAATATAGAGAATTACGACTTTGACAGTGCAAGAGATGAAACTGTCAGGCTGGCTTCGACTTTGGGAATAGAATTTGAGAAATTAAACGTCTAACAATATGGCAAAAACTTTTTTTATTGTAAAAACTGCGGCTAAAGAAATAATCTTAAACCAACAAATAAAGGAATTGCAGATGAATACCCAGACAAAGGAAGCACAGAAACTTGAAATTGGAATTATAGGCGGACGTTTTGACAAGGTTTCAACCATTCTTGAGGAATTTGAACCTGGAAACAAAAATTTTATCCATTCCTATGAAAAAATCGGGGTTGCACCTCGAAAGGCGGGAAATGATATTGGAGAAAGAGAGGTTCAGGTAAAGGTTCCTGCCAGGCTTCACCCCACTGTGCTGGATATGAACTGCTTTAATCTTAACCGTCCTGGAGGCGGAGGCGTTGGCATCAGCATTGGTGTATATTTTCATGCCACAGTAAAAGCTATAAAAGAACCTGAGATTCGTACAACAGGTGAGCGTTCTTTGATTGTTCAGCATTTTGCACATATATTCAAAAATCTTCTGGGATATACAGGGGGTTTTGAAATTGAGCTTCAGGATCATAAACGCCGCCATGTTGGCCTGGGTTCTTCTATCGGAACCATGTGCGCTATCTGTATCGGTATGAATGAAGTCCTGGGCAGGCCCTTTAACGGATGGGAACTCCGCAGGATTATGGGTTTTCATTCTTGTGAAGAAAGTCCCATGACCGAAGGTTTTTTACTGCCTGCTTTTGAAACCGGTATTGGTGCAATGGTTGGGATTAACGGGGGCTGGGTGGTGGCCAGTGATGATCTGGTTATGGTTCATCGGGTGGATCTGCCCAATACAAAAGTCATTGTTTTTATTCCTGAAGTAAAAAGCCTTGAAGATGAATTTAAAGGCACTGACACTGCTGCTGAATCAGAGGTCGAACTCTTGCTCAGAAGGGCAAGAACCTTAGATGCCATGCAGGCCGGTGCAAAAGCACAGCTTGTTCTTTTTGAAATGATACCTGCAATGGTCAAAGGCGATCTCAAAAAAATGGGAGATGCACTCTTTGATATTTCCTATCTTGGATCAAAACGGGCTGAATGCGAACAGCACGGAACCTATGGAACACCTATTTACAGCTATATCAACGCATTCAGGGAAATGGGCGTTGAAATTGCCGGGATGAGCTCTGTTGGTCCGACCATCTTTGCCCTGACCCAGAAACAGGATGTTTATGACAGGGCCATGTCCTATCTCAGATCCCTGGATATTGCCGAAACCAGGATCATTGAAACCGAGGTGGATAATATGGGCGGAACTGTTATTGAAAACGGTGTGGAGCGCTCTTTTATCAATGATAACTGGTTAAAAGGATAACTTTGCCATGAAAAACGACTATAAAGTCAAGATTTGCGGCACTACAAATATTGAAGATGCAAAACTTGCAGCAGAACAAGGAGCAGACTATTTTGGCGTGGTTGTTGAAGTGGATTTCTCCCCCCGGTCTCTTTCTGTTGAACAGGCAAAACCCCTGTTTTCCGACCCGCCGATTTCTGATCTTTCAATTCCGGGGGTTGCCCTTGTTTTCAAGATGGACCCCGGCTCATTAGAAATCATGATTAAGACATTGAATCCTTTTGCTGTTCAATTTTTATATCCTGAGGATATTGCGTTAATCAAGAACTTTAAAAAAGCATATCCGTCTGTTCAATTGTGGCAGTCCGTTCATCTGCCCCAGGCCGGACAAGAGCTTGATCCTTCCCTGTTCAAAAAGACCATTGATGTATATATTGAAGCAGGAATAGATTCAATTCTTCTTGATACCCTAACAGTATCCCAGGGAAAAATGAAATTCGGCGGAACAGGCATAACTTCTGACTGGAAGATTGTCAAAAGCCTGATGCAGGAAATTGAGGTGCAGGGAATTGATTTTCCCATCTGGCTGGCCGGAGGTATTAATCCTGAAAATGTAGGAGAAGCCCTTGATTTTATAGACCCGTATGGAATAGATCTTTGTTCAGGGTTAGAGGCCGAACCAGGCAGAAAAGATCCTTTAAAGATTAAGAAATTAATGTCAATTATTAAAGAAAAATCCTCAGACAGGAGATAACCATTGAAAGCAGCAGTAGTTCACGGAAAAAATGATATTCGAATTGAAGAATATCCAACACCTATGGCAGGCGATGGAGAAATTATCGTAAAAACAAAGGTGTCAGGCATATGTGCAACCGATATTAAAACCCTGCTGGGCCAGGGACTGCCAAAAGATCTTCCCACCATCCTGGGCCATGAGGTTGTGGGAGAGATTGCCGAAGTTGGAAAAGGCGTTACAAAACATGAGACAGGTCACAGGGTGGCAGTATATCCCATTGCTGTTTGCGGAACTTGTCATTATTGCAGCAAAGGCCGTCATAATCTCTGTGAAAAGGAGTTTGGTCTTGCCCACGGCATTGAAGGGGGGTTTGCCGAATATGTCCGGCTTCCCAAAGAAATTGTAAATATTGGTGGTGTTGTCAGGATTCCTGATGAATTGTCTTTTGAAAAAGCAGTACTGACAGAACCAATGTCCTGTGCATTTGCATCTTTAAAAACCTGTAAAGTAACATCAGGAGATGATGTATTGATTTTAGGCGCAGGTCCCATGGGATTGATGCATCTGAAAATTGCAAAATTTTTTGGAGCCAGGGTAATCTGCGTTGATCTTCTGGATACCCGTCTGGAAATTGCAAAAAAAATGGGGGCTGACATCTGTATTAACCCGGATTCAACAAATCATATTGAAGAAGTAAAAAAAGTTACCACAGGTAAGGGGGCCCATGCTGTGATTGCCTCTCTTGGCATACCAAAAGTTATCGAAGAAAACTTACAGCTTACCAGAAACGGCGGTACCTTCAATATATTTGGCGGTCCTCCGGCAGGCCAGAAGATTTCCGTTGACCCCAGATGGCTTCATTATTGCGAAATCAATCTTACGGGAACCTTTGCAGCCTCACCAGATGATTTCAGAGCCTGCCTTACCATGATAGTAAATGGCGATATTGAAGTGGAAGACCTGATCTCAGACCGTTTTGAACTGGATAATTTTCTTGATGCAGTTGAAAAGGCAAAAAATCAGAGCATGATCCGGGGAATAGTTACTTTTTAGCCGGTAAATTGTTATTTTTTAGCCGATAAATAGTTTTTTTTGGAAGGAAAGATATTATCATGAATGGAATGGAAAGACGTTTAAGGAAAATATTAAACAAAAAAACCGGGAAAAGCCTGGTCATTGCAGTAGATCACGGCATGGCTTTAGGTGCTATGACCGGAATTGTGGATATTGAAAAAACCATAAAAGATCTGGATGCCACCAATAAGATTGACTGCTGGCTCATGACCAAAGGGATTTATACCCATGCTTTTAACCCGGACGGTGATCCGGGTGTAATCCTCAGGGCCAGCGGCGGAGCCACTATTGCCGGGCCTGACCTGACCCGCGAAGGCCAGACAGCAACCGCAAAAGAAGCCTTGTCCCTGGGGGTTGATGCAATGGCAACCACCGCTTTTGTGGGTTCAAATTATGAGCATGAAACTTTGATAAGCATGGCAGCAATGGCAACAGAATGCAGGAAATGGAATCTGCCTCTTCTTGGGGTTATCGGTCTTGGAAAGGCTAATGAAGACAAGAAAAAAGATCCCAAGTTTATAGCCCTGGGAGCAAGAGTCGGCGCAGAACACGGTGCAGACATTATCAAAACCTATTACACGGAAACGGATTTTGATAAAGTTGTGGCCGGATGTCCTGTTCCTGTAATGATTGCAGGTGGCCCAAAATGCGAAACCGATCTGGATACCTTAAATATGATCTACGGAGCCTTGCAGGGCGGAGCAAGAGGTATTGTAATGGGTCGTAACGTATGGCAGAGTCCGCACCCTGTTGCACTGCTGTCAGCAGTTTACGGACTGATTCATAAAAACATGAATGTTAAGGAAGCATCTGATCTTTTGGCACATGAATCAGGAAAATAATCCTGTTTCATAATAATTGAAAAATGAAAGGAGAAAAAATGTTAGAAATTAAAGATTCTGTTGGGATTATTACTGGCGGGGGCGGCGGCATTGGACTGGCAATTGCCAAATACTGGGTAAAAAACGGCGGCAAGGTTGTGATTGCAGACATTTCCGAAGCTCTGCTGGCAGAAGCAGAAGCAGAACTTAAGGGTATGGGAGGCGAAGTTGTTTCAGTTCCCTGTAATGTTACCAAAGAGGAAGACTGTGCAAAACTTGCTGATACAGCCATAGAAAAATTTGGAAAGATCAATCTGGTAGCTCCTTTTGCCGGAGTTATCAAGGACGGAATGATGGTTTCCCCGGACAGGGAAACCGGAAAAGTGACAAAAAAAATGGCCTTGGGTGATTTTAAAATGGTCATTGACATAAACCTGACCGGTGTATTCCTGACTGTGCGGGAATGTGCAGAACGCATGATTAACAACAATTGCAAGGGGTTGATTTGCCTGGTTTCATCTACCGGTTCCCTGGGTACCGCAGGACAGATCAGCTATTCATCCACCAAAGCGGCCATGTCTGTAATGCCCAAGGTTATTACTGCGGAATTTTTCCGGCGGGGGCTGGCTGACAAAATCCGCTGCGTGGCTGTGGCTCCTGGATATGTGGGAACAGATATGGTAAAAAATATGAACCAGAAGGCCCTTGACAGAATTGTATCTGACATTCCCATTGGAAGACTTGTAGAGCCTGAAGAAGTAGCCGCCCTTGTGGGCGACATCTACCGTAATGAGGCAATGGCCGGAGATGTGTATTTTATCCACGGCGGTCTGCGTCTGGGATCAAAAGGATAGTTAATACTCTTTCCAAGAATACGTTTAAAGGATACCTGTGAAAACAGGTATCCTTTCTTACCTCATAAAAAATAACAAACTGTTTTATTTAAATGAAGTGTTGAAATTATTACAAGTAATAAGGGATTTGCTAATTATTAATCTACCCATGCCGCCTGGAGCTAAAGCTCCAGGCTACAAGCTAAACCAGGCTAAAGCCTGCTGTTAAAGTTATATTAGACATTATCGGAAATAATTTTTGTAGGGTGCGTTAGCGCAGCGTAACGCACCGCAACCTTAT
>JAUCGD010000702.1 GCA_030377945.1 Desulfobacterales bacterium HSG17
AAAAGGAGTATTATCATGACAGCAACACCTCAGCAGGTTCTTGCAATGGCAAAAGAAAACAAGGCTAAAGTAGTTGATATACGTTTTATGGATTTTCCTGGAATCTGGCAGCATTTTTCAGTGCCCATAAGTGAGCTGGAAGAAGGCAGCTTTGATGACGGATATGGTTTTGACGGGTCAAGTATTCGCGGCTGGAAGCCCATTAACGCAAGTGATATGCTGGTAATTCCTGATCCCGCAACAGCTAAAATGGATCCTTTTTATGCTGATTCCACACTGGTTCTTATAGGCAATATTGTTGACCCCATTACCCGTGAACCTTATACCCGCGATCCCCGTAATATTGCACAGAAAGCAGAAGCTTATCTGAAAAGCACAGGCATAGGAGATACTGCATTTATAGGACCGGAAGCTGAATTTTTTATTTTTGACAATGTGCAGTTTGAATCAACAAGAAACGGTGCATTTTACGAAGTGGATTCAATAGAAGGAACCTGGAATACAGGCAGGGATGAAGGAGGCAGGAACCTGGGCTATAAACCCAGGCGTAAGGAAGGTTATTTCCCGGTTCCCCCAACTGATAAATTCCAGGATCTCCGCTCTGAAATGATGCTGACCCTTGAAAAATTAGGAATTGATGTTGAATGCCAGCATCATGAAGTAGCAACAGCAGGACAGGCAGAGATTGACATGCGTTTTAAACCCCTGCTTCAGATGGGAGACCAGCTTGTATGGTTTAAATATGTTTTAAAAAACGTGGCTTACCGCAACGGCCATACTGTAACATTCATGCCCAAACCTCTGTTTGAGGACAATGGAACAGGTATGCACACCCACATCAGTATATGGAAAGACAATAATCCTTTGTTTGCAGGCGATAAATATGCTGGTGTTTCACAGGAAGCTCTCTGGGCCATCGGCGGTATTTTAAAGCACTGCAAAGCTTTGTGTGCAATTACAAATCCCACAACCAACTCGTACAAACGTCTGGTTCCAGGTTTTGAAGCTCCTGTAAACCTGGCATATTCCAGCAGCAATAGAAGTGCTTCAGTACGTATTCCCATGTATTCATCATCACCAAAAGCCAAACGTATTGAGTTCAGAACACCTGATCCGTCCTGTAACGGCTACCTTGCTTTTTCTGCAATACTTATGGCTGCTTTGGATGGTATTGAAAACAAGATTGATCCTGGCGACCCTCTTGATAAAAATATTTACAGCCTTCCTCCTGAAGAACTGGCAAAAGTGCCTTCTGCTCCTGGATCTCTTGAAGAAGCACTGGCAGCACTGGCAGAAGATAATGAATTCCTGCTCAAAGGCGATGTATTTACAAAAGATGTTATTGAAAAATGGATTGAGTATAAGACAGAAAATGAAGTTAACCCGGTTAAACTTCGTCCACATCCACATGAATTTTTTCTGTATTATGATATATAATCTGAACCGCTGATAATCTTGATGGAAATGATAATCATGATAAGATGATGGTAGTGCTAAATCTGAAGTTATTTGAAAAAACAAGCTAAAATCAGCCTTAAAAAGTTGATTTTAATACGGTTTAGGGAATTCCGAATAAATAAAATACCTGCATAAAGCTGGGGAATAAATCCCCCAGCTACAAGCTAAACCACCCTAAAGGGTGCTGAATAAATAACAAAATATGACTTTAACAGCAGGCTTTAGCCTGGTTCAGCTTGT
>JAUCGD010000703.1 GCA_030377945.1 Desulfobacterales bacterium HSG17
TGAACCGGGAAACATGGTAAAAACTGTAATTTTTGAGTTTAATTTAATCTCAGGTGCTGTTGTTGTTATGGATATCAGTACCCTGCTGATTATTGTGGGGCTTCATGCCTTATATTTTGAGATCCTCAAGTCTCTCAAAGCTTCAGTATCAACCATAATCAATCATGCCTTATCCTTGATTGTGTTTATTGTCTTTCTTGTTGAATTCATTGTTTTCAAACACGCAGGCACATCCTGTTTTCTTATCATGACTTTTATGTCTCTGCTGGTTGTAATTGCAGGTTTTACAGTAAGCATATCTTCAGCCAGACGGGATATTATGGTGGACAGATAAAAAAAACAGGGCAGTTAATTCTTTAGGAATAACTGCCCTGTAATAATTTTGGATTGGTACCGCGTTTGTATATTTGCTATTTCTTCTTTTTCGGATGGCATTTTCCACAAGTTACCGGAGCTTTTTTGCTTTTGGTTTTCTTGTTAAAGGCTTTATGACATCCTTTGCAGTTATCATGAAGTGCATTTGCATGATACTCGCGTTTTTGTTCTTTTGACAAACCTTTTGCTTTTTTGCCCTTAATCTCTCCGGGTTTTTTGTGGCACTCAATACAACGCTGAACATCATCACCTTCTTTTAGCTCAGCCAATGGTTTACCGTCTTTGTCATGATGACATTCGCCACAGGTTGCTTTGTAGTCTGTTACATGTTTTTTATGAGTAAACTCAGAAATCCCTTTTTTATGCTTGTAAGAGGGATCCTCAAGCTTAATCACATCTTCAACTTTTGTTCCTGCATAAATGCAGGTTGTTGCAAAAATGACAGCAAGACATGCTACAAATGCTGCCAGCACCAATGATTTGTTCTTCATCTTACATCTAACCTCCGTTTTTAATTAATATTAATAGATTCCTGCCTGTGGGAATTTTTAGCAAGTTCCCAAATGCTTGTCAACGTCAAAGGACAGTCGGTTTATTTTTATATGGGAAATTATTAACCCCATTTTTTTTTCTTTAACCACGAATAACACAAATAACACGAATATATTATAATTTTCAATTCGTGGTTTTATTCTTTATAGTCAGCCTATATTTTTATAAACAGGGCTGCTCCCCAGTTTTTTTCTGTCCTGTGCCACTGGCAGTAAAAATACTTTTTTGAATATAATTTTATAAGTTTTGGAAGTTCGTCATCTTTTATACCTGACATGACTATGGCACTTTTACTATCTGCAAGGGAAACAACCTGTGAATATATTATTTTAAGAGTCGGAAACCTGAGATTTGCAATAATCAGGGAAAATTTTTCTTTTAAATCTTCCAAAGCCATATTTCCTATTTGCAGGCGATTTTCAAATTTATTAATCTCTGCATTTGCCCTGGCCTCACTTATTGCACAGGGATCAATATCTAAACCGATTCCCTTTTTTATTCCCATTTTCATTGCTGCAATTGCCAGAACCCCTGAACCTGTTCCTATATCAAGCAGGTTTGACATATTATTGCAGTTATTACGAAAGGCTGTTTCTGAAAAAAGTATGTCTATACCCTGCAAAGAGAGCCGGGTTGTGGGATGCTGGCCTGTTCCAAAGGATGCACCATGAAAAAGCCGGATAAGCACATCATTGGAATCAGGATTAAATGCAATATCAGGAGGAATAAGCACAAAATGTTTTGATACGCGAACAGCCCTGTTATA
>JAUCGD010000704.1 GCA_030377945.1 Desulfobacterales bacterium HSG17
CACCGGTCCATTATTAAAGATTAAATAGTTGTCCCAAAACTGATTGGGTAGGATCTAATTTATGTGAGATAGTGAAAAATATTAACAATTCCCGGAATTAGATTGTCACCTTTCGCTGATGATTTGGGAAAAACAATGCAGTGGTGGACCATTTTTTAGGCGCGGCCCGGAAGGCCAGGCCGGTGATTCGTTGGTGCATTGTATCGGAGATAATATCGAGTTGGAATTCACGGTAATATTTCCCGTTTTTATGCTTAAAGGTTTTCACCGGTGTGACGATTAATTTTGTTTCAGCCTCAAATCGATGGTATGGCTTACCGCTCAGTTCATATTCCAAGGCATGATTTATGACTTGGCTATAGTGAGTGGGAAGTGATGCGGGAAACAAGGGATCAGCCGTCTTTTTTACAAATGGAAGCTGGAATCCAAGACCTGCTCCAATCAAAAGAAGCAGCATTGCCGCAATTAGCTGACCCCACCTGTTGAATGATCCGGTTCGTCGATCACTCCCTTGCGAAGAATATTGAATATCCCGGATTATTTTGTTCGGAACACTTTCAACTAATCTTGTCTTCATTATCCGGCGAAGCCTAGCCGTTGAGATGGCATTTTGAAGAATATAACTTTGGGCTTCCGTACATTGCCAGATTAGTTCTTCCTCATTCGTCATTTCTTCCATATTTAATTCGCCGTCTAGATAAGCGGACATACTATTTTCATTAAATCGCCGCATCATTCGTATCTCCATATTTTTGGCCTATCACCGAGATGATGGGTTTGTTATCGATTAAATAGCTGTTTAGTACGGATCTGGCTCTGGCTACGCGGCTGGCCACTGTCCCTGGTGGTATATTTAAAATTTCACCTACTTCAGTGTAAGAAAAACCCTCAACCATTACCATTAATACCGCGGCGCGTTGGTCGTCGGTTAAACAATCCAATGCCTTCTGGAGGTCCAGCCTCTTTTCAACCCTGAATGAATTCTCACAGTGAGTACGTGGAACACCATGTTCCTGCTTTAGTAGTTTGAGTTTTGAGAAGCGTGTTTTACGCCTTCTAACACGATCAATCCAAATCGTATATGCGATGCGATAGAGCCAACTGTCCAGTCTTCCCGCCCGCCTGTATTGGGTTTTTTTTTCAAGCGCCTTTTCACAAGTGGACTGAACTAGATCATTTGCAGTATCATCGTCTCTAGTTACACTTAGGGCAAACCGTTTAAGCTTGGGTAAGAAGCCGACGATTTCCTGTTTAAAAATGCCATTAACCTCGGACGATGTGTTCATTTGGCAAGCCCTTATTAGATTTCATACCTGCTTTAATTTTCATCACCCCAGTCACCGACCAGATCTTCTTCAGCTTCTTGAGGAATGGGAGATAGGTCTTCAAGGCTTTCGACACCGGATAAATCATAAGATGGTTTATTATCTTCATCTCGCTTATCCCTGTTGCTTCGGGCTCTAGATCGACTACGTTTCTGATCCATTTGATCATCAAACTTATCATTACGTTCCAGCTTGTTCCTATCATCCATGCCACCCATGTCATCCATGTCATCCATGTCATCCATGTCATCCATGCCATCCATGTCACCCATGTCATCCACGTCAGCCACGTCATCCACGCCATCCATGTCATCCATCACAACCATCTCATCCATCTCACCCATGTCATCCATTGCATCCAT
>JAUCGD010000705.1 GCA_030377945.1 Desulfobacterales bacterium HSG17
ATTACCAGCATCATTCCGTAATAAATCCCCAGAATGTAAAGTTCTTTATTTATTTTTTCTATAAATGTCTCAGATGACAGCAGGATAATGGGAATCTGCACTGATCCCTGGGATTTGACACGGAAATAAAGGGTTATGGGCCGATCTGAAAACGTTTTTACAGGAAAGATAATATTATGATATTTTATCGGACGGTTATTAAAAGGGATTCTGTCTCCTCCCTTAATTATCGTAAATTTATCTTTGGCCTGGGGAATGTAAAGAACAATATTATCAATAAGAGGATAAGCCATTTCGAGAAACCATTTTTTTTCATAAGAAGGCTGCTCAGGAAATAAGAGGGTACATTTCAGCCAGTAAACCGAATTGGTAAATCCGAAATTAGGTATTTCAACATCAGATCGGGTAAATTTTTCAAACAACGGGGATTTTTTTACATCATGGACAGACCATTGACCTTTCTTATCTTCAAGATAAAAAAGATAAGTGCCCAAAGAATATTTGTCTGTTCCTTTTTTCAGGATTATCTGTTGCTGAAGATAATCTCCGGCCGCAGATTCTTTTTCCGGTTCAGAGGCTGATAAACCCGTATATAATAATATGATAATAACAAACAAAGACAATATTTTGTATGAAAATTTTATACTCATTTTACAGCCTCTTATCTTTATCAGTTTGATGCAGACAGCAAAGTGCGTATTTCATCAAGAAGTTCATCTTTGGTGTTAGAACCTTTAAGAAGAATTTTTTCTACATACCCGTTAAGCCGGATACGGTCTTCTGCTGTAATATCTTTGGCAGTTATTATAATTACCGGGATTGAATGCCATGAATCGTTTTTGCGTAATTCTTCAATAAATTGAAATCCGTCCATTTCAGGCATCATCAAATCCAGCATTATTAATCCTGGATGAATTTTATTCATTTGTTCCAAAGCTTTTTGGCCGTTTTCAGCGCAAATAGTTTCATATTCCAGCTTTTCAGTCATTCTGCGAAGTATATCTCTGAAATTACTATCATCTTCCACAATCAGAACAGGAGATACTTTTGATTTATTTTGATATTTGGCAAGCAGGGCTGCAAGGAGGTTATAATCAACAGGCTTGACCATATATTCCGATGCTCCAAGGGCAAATCCCATATTTTTATCATCAACCATTGTCAGCATAATAACAGGAATATCAGAGATTTCAGGATCAGATTTCAGATGTCCAAGGACAGTCCATCCATCCATCTCAGGCATCATTACATCCAGGGTTATGAGATCAGGATGTATGGCTCTTGCTTTTTCAAGGCCCTGTCTGCCTCCTGAAGCTGTTTCTACATGAAATCCTTCTTTAAAAAGAAATCTCTGCATAAGATCCCTGGCGCTGTCATCATCATCTATTACCAGCACTGTGTCTTTTCTGTCTGCTGCCAGATCTGAGGAGTTGTTTTCAGCATGTTTTAAAACAAGTTCTTTTTTTGCAACTTTAAGGGGAAGATTTATTGTAAATGTGGTTCCATGTCCCTGGCTGCTGTTAACAATAATATCGCCTCCCATCATTCTGCAAAATAAGCGGGTTATAGCCAGCCCCAGTCCGGTTCCCCCAAATTTCCGGGTAATGCTTTCATCTGCCTGGGAAAAGGTTTTAAACAGCTTTTTTATTTGATCTTCGCTCATTCCAATGCCGGAATCACTTACA
>JAUCGD010000706.1 GCA_030377945.1 Desulfobacterales bacterium HSG17
TAAAAGCATTGACAGATTTCAAAATACAAAATATAAATTTAGTTATTTAGCTAATTATAGAAATTATGGATGTTCTTCTATTAATACTAAAGGCATTATCTGATAAAAATAGACTTAGAACTTTTTGTGCACTATTGTCTTATGAAGAGCTTTGTGCCTGCCAGATCACAGAGCTTTTGCAAGTGGCAGGAGCCACCGCATCCCGCCACTTAAGCATCATGGTCAATGCTGGGATATTAAAAAATAGAAAAGAAGGGCGATGGATTTATTTTCGTCTGAATACAGAAAATCTCTCACTGGACCCTATTTCTAAATGGGTGAAGCAGAAGCTTGATGGTTCAAATCAAATTGAGAATGATTTGAAAGCGTTAAAACAAATTGCACTTATCTCATGCGAAGACCTGTGCCGGAAACAGCGGGGAGGAGCATCTTGTCTTAAAAATCTAACAGGAGATATGAAAAAATGAGTCAAGAGAATATTGCCGTAACTGATCGAAAAATGACCAGTATGTTTGAGAGATATCTGACAGTTTGGGTTGGGTTGTGCATCGTTGGAGGTATATTGTTAGGCAAGATTGCCCCCAGCTTAGCCAAAACACTGGATAGCATGTCAATTAATGTCAGTGGTGCACCGGTTATTTCAATTCCCATTGCCGTATGTCTTTTCTTCATGATGTATCCAATCATGGTGAAAATTGATTTTGCCTCGGTCATCAAAGCGGGTAAAAGTGGCAAACCGGTCTTTTTGACTCTCTTTATCAACTGGTGCATCAAACCATTTACAATGTATGCTATTTCAATATTTTTTCTTGGTTTTTTGCTCAAATCATTTATTGGAGCAGATGCAATCGACCTGGTAAAACTGCCATTCGGCCTTGATCTCCCGGTTGGTACCCAGCACGGGGCTGGTGTTGTGGTGTTGCAGGATGGAATAAAAATGCTTCAGATTCCGTTGTGGAGGAGCTATTTTGCTGGATGTATTCTCCTGGGCATTGCTCCCTGTACGGCCATGGTTCTGGTCTGGGGATATCTTTCCAGGGGCAATGATGGTCTGACATTGATAATGGTGGCGATTAACTCCCTTGCTATGCTTGTTTTATACGGAGTACTGGGAGGATTTTTACTGGGTGTAGGTAAACTTCCCATTCCCTGGCAGGCTTTATTGCTTTCAGTTGGAATCTATGTAGCTCTTCCTCTTGTTGCAGGATATTTTTCAAGGAAATGGATAATCAATACCAAAGGAGAAATCTGGTTCAAGGAAAAATTTTTAGGTGTCCTTACCCCTGTTACGATTAGTGCCCTGCTTTTAACTCTGGTCTTACTGTTTAGTTTTAAAGGGGAGGTTATAACTGCTAATCCTTTAACAATAGTGTGGATCGCAATCCCTCTTTTTATTCAGACAATTTTTATCTTTGCCCTTGGTTATGGTGCAGCACGGTTCTTAAATTTTAAATATGAAGATGCCGCTCCTGCTGCAATGATAGGTGCATCCAATCATTTTGAAGTGGCTATAGCCACATCTGTCATGCTGTTCGGCCTTTCTTCCGGTGCAGCGCTTGCAACTGTAGTCGGTGTTTTAATTGAAGTTCCGGTCATGCTTATGCTGGTAGAATTCTGCAAACGTACCACCTCATGGTTTAAACATTAATTTGAAAGTTTGATACTTTAAATGAATTTGTATGGG
>JAUCGD010000707.1 GCA_030377945.1 Desulfobacterales bacterium HSG17
AAGCTTTAAAAAAACGAAAACCTTTCAGGTATACCTACCGCATAAATGATAAAAGCGGGCTTGAAAAATGGGTCTGGGAACAGGGCCAGGGAGTATATGCTGATGATGGAACCATAATTGCGTTAGAAGGTCTTGTTCATGACATTACCGAAAGTAAAGAAGCTGAAAAAGCATTAAAAGAAGCCAAAATAGCAGCAGAGATTGCCAGCAGGGCAAAAAGTGAATTTCTTGCTAAAATGAGCCATGAAATACGTACTCCTTTAAATGCGATTGTCGGGCTTACATATCTGGCCATACAGACAGAACTTACTGTGCGCCAGCGTGATTATCTCAATAAAATCAAGGTTTCATCCCATGTACTTCTTGGTGTAATTAACGATATTCTCGATTTTTCAAAAATTGAAGCCGGTAAACTGGAACTGGAATCTGCTGAATTTACTCTTGATGAGGTTTTGGAAACACTTTCTCATTTAGTAAAAGTTCAGGCAGAACAAAAAGAGATAGAAGTTCTTTTTTCAATAGATGAGAATGTACCGCAAATTTTTATAGGCGATTCATTGCGCCTTGGCCAGATTCTTATAAACCTTACAGGTAACGCCATCAAGTTTACCGAATCAGGGGAGATTATTATAAGTGTTAAACTGGCAGATGAGCATGACCGGTCTTCAGAAATGGTTAATATTTTGTTTTCTGTCAGTGATACGGGAATTGGTATTGCTCCTGAAAAAATATCCCTGCTTTTTGAACCTTTTGCCCAGGCAGACGGTTCAACAACAAGGGAATTTGGCGGAACAGGACTTGGGCTTTCCATATGCAGCCGGCTTGTGGAAATGATGGGTGGACAAATAAATGTTGAAAGCACCCCCGGACAGGGCAGTATTTTTTCATTTAGTGCTGAGTTCGGACAGGTAAGTGAAGAAGAAAAAAACCTGGTATTGCCGGCATCTTTAAAAGGCACAAAGGTTTTGATAGTAGATGATAATGAAAGCTCTCTTAAAATTTTACAGGCCATGTTTTCATCTTTTACCTTTGAAACAGCCCTTTCATTTTCAGGTAAAGATGCTGTTTCAATACTGGAAAACAATGCAGATGAAAATTCATTTGAGCTTGTCTGTCTTGATTGGAAAATGCCTGGATTGGACGGATATGAAACAGCAAGCCTTATAAAAGAAAATTCCCTGATAAAACATAAACCAAAGATAATAATGGCAAGCGGGTATGGTGAAAAAATATCAGAGCACCCTGAACATAAAGGTGTTGATGCAGTTCTTGTAAAACCCATAAGCAGAACCGTATTATTTAATACTGTTATTGAAATTTTTGATAAAAATAATATTACAAAGCATGTTCCTTCCAGGCAAGGGGAAAATAGAACTTTTGACTATATGAGCCAGGCAAAAATTCTTGTAGTTGAGGATAATAGTATTAATCAACAGGTTGCCAGGGAGTTACTTGAAAGAGCAGGAATAATTACAGAAATTGCTGAAAACGGCAATCAAGCAGTTGAGGCTGTTCAAAAATCATATTTTGATCTTGTTTTAATGGATGTACAAATGCCGGAAATGGACGGATATGAAGCAACAAAAGCAATCAGAAATCTGAAATCCCATGTGTCAAACATACCTGTAATTGCCATGACTGCTCATGCCATGACCAGGGAACGCGAGAATTGTCTGGGTGCTG
>JAUCGD010000085.1 GCA_030377945.1 Desulfobacterales bacterium HSG17
AGAATATACGAAAAACTAAAATATAAACAATGGAGGTTATGATGAAAAAATTATTTTTGATAAGCGTAAAGTTAATTATTAGTATTATTTTTGCAATCACAGCTTATGCTGATGAATGTCCCGAACCAACATCTGTCAGTATCACTATTCCATTTTCACCCAATCCAGTAGGCTCCGGCGCTCGGGCATTAGGATATTCCGCATTTATTGCAGTAGCTGACGACGCAACTGCCGCATCCTGGAATCCAGGTGCCCTGATTCAGCTAAAAAACCCTGAAGCATCAATCGTTGGAAACTGGTTTTATCGCAATGAAGACAATTCCTTCGCTGGTCATCCTGAAGCAGAAGGTTCTCACGATATTTCTGACCAAGATATAAACTATCTGAGCTTTGCATATCCGTTCAGACTTTATAACCGAAATATGATTGTTTCCCTCAATTATCAACGCCTTTATGATTTTACGCGTGAATTGAGTTTTGATTTTAAAGAACAGTCTAAAAACAATGAAACAGGAGAACCAATTCCTGATTTTTATGCTGACGAGGATATTCATCAACAACAGTCAGGCAATTTGTCCGCTATTGGCCTCGCATACAGTTTTGAAATCATACCCCAGAGTCTTTCTTTTGGCTTTACCTTTAACATCTGGGATGATGAGCTATGTGATAACAAATGGAAACAGAAATACAGCTTTTCAGCTACTTATGTAGAAAAAGGTGAGACTATTGGCGAAGGTTCTTTTAACATTAATCATAAATTCATTTTTGACGGCTATAATTTCAATTTAGGCATGTTATGGCATAGTCAAAATAGAAAACTATCTATAGGGGCAGTTTTTAAATCACCGTTTACAGCAGATTTGAGGCATGAATTCGATCCAGAGCAAACGGATTGTGAACCAATCATAATGAATAAGAAATTAGAGATGCCAATGTCATATGGTTTAGGTATAGCCTATCGCTTTTCAGACAATTTTACCGTGGCCGGGGATGTTTACCGCACTCACTGGGATGATTTTATTATCGAAGAGGAGGACGGTACTGAAACATCCGCAGTTACCGCTAAACCAATTGACGAAACCGATGTCGATCCCACCATCCAAGCAAGGTTAGGTGCTGAATACCTCTTTATCAATAAAACCTCAAATTATGTGATCCCTTTAAGAGGGGGGCTTTTTTTTGATCCTGCCCCGGCTGAAGGCAACCCGGACGACTACTACGGTTTAAGTATAGGCAGCGGTTTTGCCAAAGGAAGATATATTTTTGATATTGCTGCACAATATCGCTTTGGTCGGGATGTTGGTGATTCGGTTTATCCGAATTATGAATTTTCACAGGATGTGGATGAAGTTACTATTTATATGTCATTGGTTATACATTTAGATTATTGGTAAAAATAGCATCCTTGTTTCATAGACATATTTTCGTATTATAAAATGACAAGCATGAGCTTGTCGGGTTTTGAGTATGTAAATGAAAAATTCAAAAAATTATTCATTTTCTTATATGCCTTGTAAGAAATTGTTTTTTTCAACTGTATATTGTTATAAAAGAGAAAAGCAATTTATAAACAATTAATACCAAAAGGAGGAAAATTATGAAAAAAACATCTGATTTGGAAAACATTAAATTTGTATTGGTAGTGGCATCGGTCGTATTCTGTGTATCAATAATTTTGGTTGTTCATAGCATGAAAGCATCTGCGACACTACCACTAAGAAGTACGGCTGAACAACTTTATGATGAATATCAGCAGGAATTGCTTGATACTGTTAAAGCAGAGGGTGTTTTTGGTGATTACGATTTTTCTCTTCAACAAGAAATCGTAATTGGCGTGAATTCAAAGGAAGTTATAGGATTTGCAATTAAACAGGATTTCGAAAATATTCCAGCTACAGAATACTTAAACGGTATAATCGTAGGCGTATTTAAATCAGAAGGGAAAGATAACTTAGTGGATGGAGAATACTTAGTTAAAGTCACCTATAATCCAGACAATCCAGATGAGGCATCCGTTGTACTGATAAACCAAGCTATTTATGAGAACCCAAAGCCCATGATCACGAAAGTACAATCAACCAAGGATGATTCAAAATTATGGGGAATACATATGTGCCAACCAACAGCTTATCTATGCCCCCCGGGTTGTTTCTGCAAGATAAGTTTTTGTTGACTTTTAAGATGTCAGCTATTCACATCTTCTGAAGACGGTTTTCTGCCCAAAATCTCCAAGTTTCATCTCAAGCTATAACTGATAAAAAAGCTGCCAAGTTTTAAAAACATTGGCGGCTTTTTTTTTATTCCTTTTTTGCCTTCATAAAAATACGATTTATCCTTCCCACATTTTCTTGAATTCTTCTATTCCTTTTTGCACAAAAAAATAAAAACAATAAATATCAAAAAGTTTTTTTATCTGATGTAAGATTTCTTCGCATCTACCCGTATAGTTGTTTTAAAAGACTTTGGAAGGGGCTTCTCATAATTGATTTACAAGTACAAAGAAGATTTTATTGAGATGTAAGATTCATAGTCTTTTAACCGTATCACTTAAAAAAGTCTATGGAAATAAGATATGCTCACATGGCAAAAATTCAGATGGTCTGCTTGATAGGTAAAAAATATTTTTGATTCAAGATAGATAAGTTCAGGACTCCTGACATAAGGGTATGCTAAAAACAGTTAACATACTGATTTAATGTCAATAAAAAGTCGCATTCGAAATTACGCACTTTTTAGTATAAAATTTCTATTTGTTTAAAATACAGCATGTTAACTTTCCTTATGTCAGGAGTCCTGAAGTTAGTAATTCTCTTTAAATATAACATTTAAACTGCTCAATGGACTGGAAAGGAGGTGTATCATAAGAGACAAGTGTGTTTTATGACCTGTATTCATAAGTGATTTATACGATACAGGGAGATTAATAAGGGATCTCAGTAAGTATATGTGTGGGTTTGAAGAATCGTTGTAAGTTTTATCTAACAAATGTCAAATAACAAATATGGAGGAAAAATGAAAAAATTCAGATTTTATCTAACAACTTTGATAATTATTATGCTTTTCAACAGCACTGCAATGGCAAATATATGGTATGTCAGCCCTTTCCAGAATATCCAAGATACAATTAATATCAGCAATACCGGGGATATTATTTATGTTCAGGACGGAGTATATTATGAAAATCTTAATTTCATGGGTAAATCTCTCACTCTTGCATCATATTATGGTTTAGGTAATGGCACAAGCCATATTGGCAATACCATAATTGATGGAGAACAAAACGGAAGAGTAGTAGATATTTCAAATTGTGATTCGGCGATGTTAATAGGGCTTACGATCAGAAACGGTTCAACAAGTGGCAGAGGAGGAGGAATAAACGCTTATCAGTGTCCTCGTTTGTTTATTGATCGCTGTATAATTGAAGGTAACAGTGCGGATACAGGAGGAGGCATTTCTTTATACAGAACTTCCGCTAACATAACACGATGCATTATCCGAGATAATATAGCAGAAGATGACGGAGGCGGAATAGCTACTTTCAGCAGTGGTCCCGTCCTTGGATTAGATGGCAACCCTGACGATAGAATTGTCATAAATAACTGCCTGATTGTGAATAATGAAGCGCAGGATGTTCACGGGAGTATGGGGGGCGGCGGAATACGTCTGATTTCTTATGATACCCGTGTTTTAAACTGCACTATTTCGCATAATTCTACTCCAAATAATAATGGGGGGGGGATATCCATGAATCATGATCCGATAATATCAAACAGCATTATATGGGACAATTTCGGCAATGATTTAGATACATATACCGGCGTAAATCCAAACGTTTCTTATTGTAATGTCGGAGCCGTTTATATGGGATCAGGTAATATCAGCACTGACCCTCTGTTTGGCAGTGGTACCAATTATTTTCTTTCTTCAAGCTCTCCCTGTATTAATGCTGGAGATCCTAATTCCACTATTCCGCCCCTGCTTTCAATTGACCTTATTGATACTCCAAGAATACTTGGCATAAGAGTTGATATTGGGGCTTACGAATGGATGAATACACTTACACTGCAACCTGATGATGGTATAGATGCTCACCTGAGCAGTCTGTATCCAGATCAGAATTACGGGGATCACCAGGATTTGAATGCTGCCGCATGGACCAGCCGCAGAAGTCTATCAAACGTTAGGAATGTGATCCTGTTTGAAGGAATTGACTCAATCCCTCCCGGTGCACAAATATTGAGCGCTAAATTATCGCTGTTTAATAATCCTACTGCAAGCAACGGCTTTTTGAACGGAGAACATTCATCTTACAGCGGATCTAACGAATCTGTTATTAAGAGAGTTACCTCTCAATGGTATGAATATGATGTTACCTGGAATACACAGCCATCAACAACATCTCTGAACGAGGCTATTGTCCCTCAAAGCACAAATCCAAATCAGGACTATGAAATTGATGTAACCGATATGGTTAATGATATGATTAATTTTAGAAATTTCGGTTTTTTGCTGAAATTGGAAACTGAAATACGATACCGATGTTTGCTGTTTGCTTCCAGTGATCACCCTGATTCTAATTTACACCCTAAGCTGGAAATATCTTATTATTAAAAACTGATTCTCTGTTTGGTAATATATAGCTGATAACTTATCTATGAATTATCAGCTTAAAATTAAACCATTCTATGGAAGGAGGTGAACACATGAAACAAAACAACTACAAAGTAGAGGATTTAAGCCCGGTACAAATGAATGAAATACATGGCGGGTCTTGGCTCGGTGATGCTTTCAGATGGGCAAAAGAACACTTTATAACCCGAAAAGTTGAAATGCTGGATGGAACAACAGTTCGCACATATGGATTTTGGTTTTCTCTTTAGTCCGAATAATTTGACATGTTTGTGGGACTTTGAGGAAATCACATATAAACAAATACCTTTTAAGGGGAAAATTTATGGGCAATAGTCTTGAACTTAACAAGTATGATGTTAATGAAATCACTGCTGATGAATATCAAGAGATTGATGGAGGTTTTCCATTGATACCTCTAATTATTGGAGGATCAGTAGTTCTATATGGCTTAACAAAGCTCGTTTGGGATGTATCCCATAGAAGACAGTTTAAACTTTTTGGTCCATGGTAATTGATAATGAATGATAACCCTTGGTGAAATTGTCGTTTGCTTAAAGGAGGTGATGCAAAAAAGTAAGATCAGAAAATGAACTGAAGCAAAATTTATTCAAAAATTGTACTATGCACTTTGAATATAATCTGAAAGGAGCAAATTATGAACAGTATTGAATCAAACATAATCAATATGGACGAGACGAGACTGGTAGAATTGACAGAAAACGAAATAAGAGAAACAAATGGTGGGCTTTTTATGCTGACAATGATGCTTGTTGGAACAGTGGTGAATACATCTTGTGCATTATTGTATGCTTCCTGGATGGTAAACGGGTATATTCCATACATAGATGGTGGTTTTTTTCCTCCCGACGGAGGGGGCGGAGAACATAGGGCGTGGGCGTAATTTAAAATCGGTGTAAACAAGTGAAAAGTGGTGCTTGGTTTTAACTTCAGCCATTTAGCCTTAAAATCAAAGTAAAGTTGATATGAAAAAGGAGGGACTTATTGAATTGGTAGAATTAGAAATGGAGAATGATACCGGAGTAAAAAATGTAAAATATTTCGAGCTTTTTTTGCAGTTGATTGCATGGCCATTGGTTTTATGAATCTTAACCCGGTTGGAGTTGCGGTGGAGTACTCTGTTTTTGATTTAAATAAGTTATAACTCGGATAAAGAAAGTTTGGACACCGGGCAAATTTAAGAAATGTGCCCGGTGCTTTTTTTATCGTAATTAATTTTGTTCATTTAGTATGAGACATAATATAATGCAAAACTCATTATACCCAACCGACATCCTTGGATATACAGCAGAACATGTCCTCTCACGTCATTCCGCAAGAGGACATCTCATCTACTGCATTCTCGTACTGACGGTAATCGCTGCTTTATCACTGCTCCCGGTTCTGAAAGTCACAGTTTCCGTCCAAAGCAACGGAATTATTCGGCCATTAACTGAAAAAAACGAAGTCAAGCTGCTGGTTTCAGGTTCGGTATCCGGGATATTTGTTGAAGAAAACCAGACAATAGAAAAAGATCAAACAATACTGGCCCTTGACACCTCGGTTTCCGACGAAAAACTGAAGCTGATAACCTATGAAGGAAAAGAGCAGGAACAATTGGCACACGATTTAAACCTGCTCACATCCGCCTCTCCAAAGTTTTCCATTAAAACCAAACGATTCAAGACCATACATTATAAAAGCGAATATCTTCTTTTCAAGAATCAGTTAAAAGAAAACAAATTCAATCGTGAAAAAGCCAAAAAAGAATCAAAACGATATAAGATGTTAAAAAATAATAAACTGGCCACACTGAGCGACCTGGAAAATAAAGAACTTGAACTGGCTAAATTAAAAATTCAGCGCGAAATGCTCATTGATCAGCACATTGCAAAATGGAACAAGGAGTTGCTATCCAGTCAATTGAAATTAAAACAATTGAAAACGCAAAAAGAACAGATCCAAAAAGAAAAAGAATTCAGTACAGTTAAATCACCCATATCAGGAACAGTGGAACAATTCTCAGGCATATCCACAGGCAGTTATGTGCAGACCGGACAACTGCTTGCAGTTATCTCCCCTGACAGTGACTTGCAGGTGGAAGTTTATGTGTCGCCATATGATATCGGTCTGATAAAAATAGGAACAAAAGCAAATATACAGATTGATGCTTTTGATTATAACCAGTGGGGGCTTATCAGCGGAAGCGTGATAAAAATTTCAGATGATTTCATTCCAATGGATAATCAGCCTTTTTTTCGGGTAAGATGCAGGCTGGATCAAACCTGGTTACAACTGAAAAACGGGTATAAAGGACACCTTAAAAAAGGAATGACTGTCAGAACACGTTTTCTCGTTACCAAACGAAGCCTGTTTCAACTCCTCTATGATAAAATTGATGACTGGCTGAATCCCTTGCAGAAAAATGTATAACCCTACAACGTCACTTAGCCCCAAAGGGGCGTATTAGTAAAGCCCAGGCCAACGGCCTGGGATATGAACAACCCATAAAGTAAGCTCTGAAAGAGCGTATTATACTGTGACAAATATTATTATTCATAATCCGCCCTTTCAGGGCTTAAAATATTGAATGTTTTCAGTCCAGGCCGCTGGCCTGGGCTGTATTAATACGCCCCTCTGGGGCTAAAAAAACATAAGTGTCGTTGTAGGGATAAAACTAAACGCCGAACATAGAGAAGGATAAGATGCAGAACAAAAAAATACAATTCAAACAACGTGATATTACCGACTGCGGTGCAGCGTGTCTTGCATCCATTGCTTCGCATCATGGCTACAAAATGCCGATTTCCCGTATCCGCCAGTATGCATCAACCGACAAAAAAGGGACAAATGTTCTTGGCATGGTAGAAGCTGCGGAACGGCTCGGCTTTATAGCAAAAGGAGTTAAAGGGCCGTTTGAAAGCCTTTTTAAAATCCCGAAACCTGCAATTGCCCATATCGTGGTAAAGGAGGTTCTTCATCACTATGTTGTAATTTATAAAGTTACAAAAAAATATATAATCGTGATGGACCCTGCTGACGGTGAAATCCATAAAATAAAGCATGAAGCTTTTAAAAAAGAATGGACAGGCGTTCTCATCCTTCTTGTTCCGTCCGAAAAATTTGAGCGCGGTGATGAAACCACATCAGCCCTGAGTCGCTTCTGGAATCTGGTGCGGCCTCATAAATCCGTCATGGTTGAAGCTTTGCTTGGGGCAATAGTTATCACTATACTTGGCCTTTCCATGGCGATTTACGTTCAAAAAATAGTTGACTATGTAATTGTGGACGGAAACAGGAACCTGTTGAACCTGATGAGTGTTATAATGATTGGCCTTCTGCTCATACGGGTTTTCATCAGTTTTATGAAAGGCGTTTTTGTACTACGGACCGGTCAGAAAATTGATGTTCAGCTTATCCTCGGATACTATAAACATCTATTAACACTGCCCCAGCGTTTTTTTGATACCATGCGTATCGGGGAGATTGTTTCCCGGCTGAATGACGCAGTTAAAATCCGTTCTTTTATCAATGATGTATCTTTGGATTTGATTGTCAATGTTCTTGTTATTATCTTCTCCTTTTCATTAATGTTTATCTATTCATGGAAAATTGACGCAATCATGGCCATTGTCATCCCGATTTATGCTTTTATCTACTACATTGTGAATAAAATCAACAAAAAGTATCAGCGGGAGATGATGGAAAATGCCGCAGAACTTGAATCCCAGCTTGTGGAATCCCTGAATTCCATGTCAACAGTCAAGCGGTTTGGGCTGGAGTGGTATGCCAACATTAAAACTGAAACACGCTTTGTTAAGCTGCTGGAAACGGTTTATCATTCCGGGATTAACGCGCTGTTTGCCGGTAACTCGACATCCTTTGTTTCATCTCTGTTTACAATATTATTATTATGGATAGGGACTGTTTTTGTTATAGACAATACTATAACCCCCGGAGAATTAATGTCGTGCTATGCATTGATCGGATATTTCACTGAACCTGTCAGCAGCCTGATCAATGTTAACAGAACAGTGCAGGATGCGCTCATAGCATCGGATCGTCTTTTTGAGATAATGGACCTGGAGCGGGAACAGTCTGAAGGCACAATCATTTTAAACCAGGAAATGATCGGGAATATCTGTTTCAAGGATATTTCATTCCGCTATGGTACTCGTGTTAATGTATTTGAACAATTAAACCTTTCAATACCAAAGGGAAAAATCACCGGCATTGTGGGTGAAAGCGGATCTGGCAAGACAACGCTGCTGTCTTTGATCCAGAAAATCTATCCGGTTCGCGAAGGGCAGATATTTATTGGAGATCATGACATCCAGTATATCAATAATGAAAGCCTCAGACATGTTATCAGTGTCGTACCACAAAAGATAGATATTTTTGCCGGAAGTGTAATTGAAAATATTGCTGTTGGTGACTTTGAGCCTGACCAGGAAAAAATTATAAAAATCTGCAATGAAATCGGAATTAAAGATTTCATAAACAAACTGCCAAACGGTTTTCAAACATATCTGGGAGAAAACGGGGCAAATCTTTCCGGGGGTGAAAAACAACGCATTGCAATTGCCCGCGCTTTATATAAATCTCCTGAGATATTGATACTTGATGAGGCAACATCCTCCCTGGATTCAGCATCCGAAGGGTATATTCGACTGGCAGTCAGAGCTTTGCGGAAAAAAGGGAAAACTGTAATTGTAATAGCTCACCGTTTAAGTACAATCATGCATGCAGATAAGATTCTCGTACTTAAGGACGGTCTGAAAATTGAGGAAGGCAGGCATGAAGATCTGCTTCAGAAAAAAGGCGCATACTACTCACTCTGGAAATACCAGTTCCCGGTAATAGAACAAAATTACGATAAATATTCATCACCTGAATCAATGGCTTCATAAATAAGGGGAGAAACAATGGGAAAAAAGATTATAGAAAAATCATTTAATTATATTTTACTTCAAATAATCATAGCAGCACTCTTCATTTTTTATGGACCTGTTTGTTCATTCTTCCCTGCACCTGTGAATGTCTATGCTCAACAATCTGCGGATAAAGGCACAAAACTAATGGAAGCTGTCAGAATAACTTTGAAAAACCAGCCCAATATCCATCTTATGAAAAATGAAGTTGATATAAAGAAAGGAATTTACCAGAGCGCCAGCGGTCAGTTTGATACGGTTTTGAATCTGGCAGCAGGGTACAATCATGAAGAAACTCCGCATTCGACATATGAAGAAATGATGCAGGGAACCTCTGAAACGGAAACAGACACCACCTTTTACGAAGTAAATCTTAATAAGCAATTTCGTACAGGCGTGTCAGTTACGCCCAGCATTAAAACGACCCGCACCGATGTATCAGATTATTCTCAAGAACCGAAAAACATTTCCAGGATAGATTTTCTTGTAACAATGCCTTTATTAAAAGGAAGGGGAAGGAAAGCAAGTGCGGCAAATGAAATGGCAGCAGAAAAAGATTATAAAATCAGCAGTCTTGAGATGCAGCATACAATATCTGAAAGTATATTAAATACAGCTATGACTTTCTGGAATTTTCTTTCCGCTTACAAAAGGCTTGAACAATTAAAAAATTCAGAATCAAGAGCTGAAATTCTTGTAAACGAAACAAAAATTCTGATCAAGGCTGATAAACGACCTGCTGCCGATCTTGAACAAATTATGGCTAACCTGGCTGATAAAACAGCATCACGGATTGCAGGAACCCAGGTTCTTTTCCAAGCAAGACAATCTCTTGGCCTTGCAATGGGGCTGGCTTTTAGCGAAATCAATTTTCTACCTGAGCCTGTTGATGAATACCCGGAAATTATACCTCAAAAGATAAGTGCATTGGAGAATATAAGTGAGAGTCTTATAGATTTGTCCTTATCCAGACGATCTGATTATCTTGCGTCTAAGGAAAAGCAGAATATTGGAAAAATATATCATGAAGCTGCAAAAAACAATTTGCTCCCCAATATTGATTTAAACTTTAATCTGGGCTATTCAGGTCTGGATGAAGGGGATGGCCTGCCTGAATATATAACTTCTATGGGAAATAACATACCCGGATTAAGCTGCGCATTATCTATTAACTATCAATGGCCTTTTAAAAACAACACAGCACAGGGATTTTTATTGCAAAAAAAATCAGAGTACAGGCAAAAAGTTATCGCTTCAAATGATCTTGGCAGGAATATAAGTTCAAGTGTTATAGTGGCGATAAACGGTTTAAAAGCCAGTTCTTCGGAGCTTGCAAAAGCCAGGGAAGCAGTTCAATTTTACAATAATGCTGTTGAAAACGAAAAAAAGAAATTCAAACTGGGTATATCCACATTGCTTGATCTCATATCAATGGAAGACCGGCTGGCAGATGTTTTATTAAACGAAATTTCAGCTCAACTGAAGTTTGCAAATGCAATGGTACGTCTCCGTTTTGAAACAGGCAGTCTTTTAAGCTGCGATCAAAAAACCGGTTCTGTGACTGTGGAGGAGATAGCATCAATTCCCATGAGTTGAGTACCTAATCAAAATTCCTGCCTCTGCCAGACTTCAATTTTGTCCGTAATCATCTTTTGCACCCCTTGATTTTATAGTACACCAAATCATAAATTCTTACACACTCGTAGAGACAAGGCATGCCTTGTCTCTACATTAGTCATAAACATAATCAACTGTGTACAAATTTGTGAAACAGTGTACTAATTTCAACCTTTGCCAAAATTGGATTATTGCATAAATCATTTGACAATATTGCAATGAAAATAAATAATCCCGGTTAAATCGAAAACAGTAAACAGGGGAAAAACAATGTACGAAGAAAAAATACAGCCGGTTGAAGAAATGGTAGCATGGGAAGAATTTACCGGACGGGTAGAAATCCTGCGTAAACTTGACTCATGGGTAAAAAATATCCAAAGAATGGCCTCACCAAGCACAGCCCTTATTGCACCCAGACGTATGGGGAAAACTGTTCTTCTTGACAGACTGGTAAACACTGTATTTTTTAAACCAGAATATAAGGTTGCACCGTTTTATTTTAAGGTAAAACGGGAGCATATAACCTTGCGGAAATTTCTTCTTGAATATGCAACAACTTTTTTCCGGCAGTATATAGCCTATTGCGTTCAGGATCCATTCATGTATCGGAATCAAAGCATAAACCTGGCAGAACTGCTTGAATACACTTCTGAGCATAAGGCTGTTATTATGGCTAAAAAATTTATCCGGGGTTTTTTAAACCGCTATAATGACACAAAATATGATGATACCAGAAATCAATGGGATGCCTTTATTCGTACTCCCGAAGACCTGGCCTCTTTTTCAGGAACCAGGGCAGCAGTTATAATTGATGAATTCCAGGATATGAAGTTTTTTATTCATGATATTGATGAAATAGAATTGAAAAAAATTAGAAAAGAGTTATTCCAAAATCCTGAAATACCCGGCACTGATCTGACTGCCACATATGACCGCCAGTCCCAGAGTAAAAAAGCCCCTATGCTGGTCTCAGGTTCTGCTGTCACCCTGATATTCAGGACAGTTATGGGAGGTCCCCTTGGAGGTCGTTTTATTTTTACCTATTTAAAACCTTTATCAATACCTGACGGTGCAGTGCTTTTACAGACACTTTTGTCAATGTATGCTCCAAAAAAAACCATAAGTCCTGAAATAGCATTGTATGCAAGCACCCAGGCAGGTGCTCATCCTTATTATCTGTACTGTATTGCCATATCAACACATGAAGAAGAAAAACTTGAGTCAAAGGATGTTATTGACAGAATTATCTCCCATGAAACCCAGCAGGGATATATCTACGGATTCTGGCAGACACATTTTGAAGACAACCGGAAATATATAAA
>JAUCGD010000708.1 GCA_030377945.1 Desulfobacterales bacterium HSG17
AAGTTTGATTGAATTATATATTTTGATTGAATTATTCATCATTTTATCCCTCCTGTATCCTCTTCAATTTTTTTTGTGACGGGCTTTTTTGTGAGGATTTTTTTTGTTAGACTCAGGCCGGTCATCTGTTCAAGTCCTGCAAGAGTTTTGCCGTAATCTGCCCTGGCCCTGGCAAGGGATAATTGAAAATTATAGGCAGCACCCTGGGTTTCTACAAAATCTGAAAAACTCCCCTGCCCTTCACGAAACCATGTTTCAGAAGTTTTCATTGCATTTATGGCCTGGGGCAGCATCTCATCTTTATAAAGGGTCATAAGCCGCATTGCGTTTTGAAGTTTGAAAAAAAGGGTGTGAATCTGTGTCCTGGTATTGTTTACTCTTACAGTTCTGGCTGCTTTGCTTTTTCGGATCATGGCCTTTGCTGCATTCAGCTTGCTGGTGTTTTTTCCAAACCAGATGGGAATATTCATTCCAAACTGAACCCCAACAGCATCTTTTCCTGAATCAGGTATATCCATTTCCGATTCTCCAATACCTGCGTAAAAAATACCCAGTTTAAAATTCGGCAGATTTTGATAAACTGCAAGATCAGACTGTGCCTCAGCTTTTTTGATTGCCAGATCAGCCATGCGTATTTCTTCCTGGTTTATTTCAGCCATGCGGTATAATTCATCCAGTTTATACAAGACAGGTTCAACATTGACCGGTTTAAAATTTCCAACAGGCGAATCTGGATCGCGGTTCAACAAACCGTTAATACGGGTTTTTTCCGTTTGTTCAAGTTCATCCAGCAAAATTATATCATAACGTAACTGGGCAGCCTGGGACTGGGATTTTACCACATCCAGAAAAGCAGCCCTGTCCTGTGCATAGGCGCTTTCCCCCATTGTTCTTAATTGTTCCAGAAGGTCGGCATTTTTAGCAGCAATCTTTTTTGCCTGCTGTATATAAAGAAGTTCATGATATGATTTTGAAATGGAAACCATTACATCCCGGATTGTCTTATCAAGATTAAGTTTTCCCATGCGTGCATCTGCCTGAATCACCTCTCCTGCTTTTGACAGTTTTCCGGGAAAAGGAATCATCTGGGAAATATTGGCGTTCCAGTCCTGGGGCCCAAGGCGTGTTTCAATAGGCTCAGGAAAATATGTAACCATGAACTGGGGATCAGGATAGCTTGTAGAGATATTGTATTTTTCAATCTGAGCGCGCCATCCTTCACGGGCTGCAAATATTGCAGGATTTGACTCATAGGCAATTACAGCAAGATCAGTTATGGAAACCTTGCCGGTCAATTGAGTGTTCAGTTTATGGGAAGAAGATATTTCCTTTGCCGGAACCGCTGAAATACTGCTTCCTATTATTATTATCATTATTAATATTGCCTTATTCATTTTATTTCCTTTTTCCTAATTGTTTTAAATCACTAAATAGTGATAATGCAATTTAGATGCCATATTAAATACAAGCACTATTCCTTATTCCCAGGCAGATCATGGGAATGAGGATTGGTCTATCTGCGCATATTTTACGCATCTGATGCGCAAACTTTTCCCTATTAATAGACATTATCGGAAATGGATTAGCACCGTAGGGTGCGTTAGGCGATAGCCGTAACGCACCGTTATTATAAGGTTGCGGTGCGTTACGCTGCGCTAACGCACCCTACAAAAGTTATTTC